>RFTK01000070.1 GCA_009923505.1 Betaproteobacteria bacterium | reverse complement strand
TGAATTCAGCACCCCCGCCCGCGGCGCCTCCTCGAGCCGAAAATCGGCGACCCGCGCCATGGACAATCCGGTGCCGGAAAAACCCCAGGTCCTGGACCTGTTCGAACGCGGGGGGGGTGACATCCCCGAGCTCGACGCAGAACTCGAGTCCATCCCAAGCGCCAGGACGTCTTCGACCAAGACCAGCACCGCCACTCGCCACGGTCGCGCCAACACCCCGGCCAGCAGCAGGTCCGCCAAACGCAGCCCCAGTGTCGCAGCCAGCAAGCGCCCGCGCAGCGTAGGCCCCACCAAACTGTTCGTGCTCGACACCAACGTGTTGATGCACGACCCCATGTCGCTCTTCCGCTTTGAAGAACACGACATCTTCCTGCCCATGATCGTGCTGGAGGAGTTGGACAGCAACAAAAAGGGCATGACCGAGGTGGCGCGCAATGCTCGCCAGGCCAGTCGTATGCTTGATGCGCTGGCTGCCACGCAAGGGGCCGATATCGCGCAAGGGCTGTCGCTGGACAGCACCGGCCACCTGGATGGCGGCGGACGCCTGTACTTCCAGACCCAGGCCATCGACCAGAAGCTGCCACTGAGCCTGCCCCAAGGCAAGGCCGACAACCAGATCCTGGGTGTGGTGCAATCCCTGCGCGACCAACACGCGCCGCGAGAAGTGGCTTTGGTGTCCAAGGACATCAACATGCGGATCAAGGCGCGCGCCCTGGGTCTGCACGCCGAAGACTATCAAAACGACAAAACCCTGGAAGATGGCGACCTGTTGTACTCAGGCGCCCTGGCCCTGCCCCCCGACTTCTGGCTTCGCCATGGCAAGACCGTGGAGAGCTGGCAATCCGGCAGCCATACCTTCTACCGTTTGTCAGGCCCCATCGTGCCCAGCCTGCACATCAACCAGTTTGTCTATTTCGAGGCCCCAGGCGAGCCCAGCCTGTACGCCCGCGTGACCGAAATCCGCGGCAAGACCGTGGTGCTCAAAACCCTCAAGGAATTCAACCACCTAAAAAATGCCATCTGGGGCGTGACGGCGCGCAACCGCGAACAGAACTTCGCGCTCAACCTGCTCATGGACCCGGAGATCGACTTTGTCACCCTGGCCGGGACAGCCGGTACCGGCAAGACACTGTTGGCCCTGGCCGCGGGCTTGACCCAGGTGCTCGATGACCGTCGCTACACCGAGATCATCATGACCCGTGCCACGGTCAGCGTGGGCGAGGACATCGGTTTCCTGCCCGGCACCGAAGAAGAAAAAATGGGTCCTTGGATGGGCGCCCTGGACGACAACCTGGAGGTGCTGGCCAAGACCGAGACCAGCGCCGGCGAGTGGGGACGTGCGGCCACCAACGAACTGATTCGCAGCCGCATCAAGATCAAGAGCATGAACTTCATGCGCGGCCGCACCTTCATGAACAAGTACGTCATCATCGATGAGGCGCAAAACCTCACCCCCAAGCAGATGAAGACCCTGATCACCCGCGCGGGCCCCGGCACCAAGATCATCTGCATGGGTAACCTCGCGCAGATCGACACGCCCTACCTCACCGAGGGGTCATCGGGTCTGACTTTTGCGGTCGACAAGTTCAAGGGCTGGCCCCACGGCGGTCATATCATGCTGGCGCGGGGCGAGCGTTCACGCCTGGCGGACTTTGCCAGCGAAGCGCTGTGAGGTGAAGCCGGGCTTTGCTGCGTGAGGTGCGCTCAGCGCAACACCGCCTGGAGGTGACACGACCGCACGAATTTGAGCATCCGTCCCAGAACCCCAACCCTCAGTAGTCGGCGCCCCCCGAGGCCAGCGACTCGAACTTGGTGATGGGCTTGAGGAAGGCCAGCTTGATGGTGCCGGTCGGGCCGTTACGTTGCTTGCCGATGATGACCTCGGCCACACCCGGTTCTTTGCTGTCCTTGTTGTAATAGTCGTCGCGGTAGATGAACATGATGACGTCGGCGTCTTGCTCGATGGCGCCGGATTCACGCAAGTCACTCATCATGGGGCGCTTGTCGGTGCGTTGCTCCACGCTTCGGTTGAGCTGTGACAGGGCAATCACCGGGCACTGCAACTCCTTGGCCAGCATCTTCAAACCGCGCGAAATTTCACCGAGCTCGGTGGCGCGGTTGTCGTTGCCATCGTTGGAGCTACCCGACATCAACTGCAAATAGTCCACCACGATCAGACCCAACTTACCGCATTGCCGCGATAGGCGGCGTGCGTTGGCACGCAACTCACTGGTTGTCAGGCCAGGGGTTTCGTCGATGTGCAGGGACACATTGCGCAGTTTCTCGATGGCCTCGGTCAAGCGCGGCCACTCATCATCACTCAGTTTGCCGGTTCGAAGATGGCCCTGGTCAATACGACCGATCGAGCCCACGATACGCACAGCCAATTGCGATGCCCCCATTTCCATGGAGAACACGGCCACGGGCAAGCCTTCTTGCACCGCGACATTTTCTGCAATGTTGATCGCCAATGCGGTCTTGCCCATGGAGGGGCGCGCTGCCAGCACGATGAGGTCACCGGGTTGCATGCCCGAGGTCATGCGGTCAAAGTCATGAAAGCCCGTGGGCACACCGGTGATGTCGTTCGGGTTTTGCGACATCTCCTCCACCCGGTCGAGCAGTTGCACCACCAGCGAATTCATCGACTGAAAGCCCTGCTTCATGCGCGAGCCTTCTTCCCCGATGTGGAAGATTTTCTGCTCGGCCTCATCGAGAATCTGCGCCACCGGTCGACCCTTGGGGCTGAACGCGGTGGTGGCAATTTCGTCGCTGGCCGTCACGAGTTTGCGCAGGATGGCGCGCTCGCGCACGATCTCGCCATACCGGCGGATGTTGCTGGCACTGGGCACGTATTGCGCCAGCGAGTTGAGGTAGGCCAGGCCGCCCACCTCATCAGCCTTGCCCAGGCTTTGCAGGTGCTCGAATACCGTGATGACGTCGGCAGGTCGGCTGCTGTTGATCAACGCTGCAACGGCGGCGAACACCAGACGGTGTTCGTAACGGTAAAAGTCTGAATCGGTGACGAGATCGCCCACGCGATCCCAGGCGCTGTTGTCGAGCAACAGGCCTCCCAACACACTGGACTCGGCCTCGAGCGAATGCGGCGGTATGCGCAACTGCGCCACCTGCTGATCAGGATAGGTGTCTTCCTCGAAGCTGGGCAATACCGCTGACATGGGGTTCCTTGAAAGTCACAATGCTACGGGCTTATGTGCGCCACGTCACCGGATAAGTCTGTGGATAAGTGGTTGATTGTGGGTGGGTAAGTCGTGCCAGAGGATCAAAAAAAAGCCGCTTCCGAAGAAGCGGCTTTGTGCAACAGCACCGACAGGTGCCGCGCAGTGATCAGGCGGTTTCGCCGTAGACCGACACGTTGATCTCCACGACCACGTCCGTGTGCAGTGCAACGCTCACCGTCGAGTCACCGACCAACTTGATCGGGCCCGTGGGCATGCGAACTTGCGCCTTGACCACAGGGAACCCCATCTTGCCGAGTTCTTCAGCAATGTCAAAGTTGGTGACCGATCCGAACAGGCGGCCGTCCACGCCGGCCTTTTGGGTCAGCTTGACGGTCGCACCATTGAGCTTCTCGCCCTGGGCTTGGGCAGCAGACAATTTGTCAGCAGCGGCTTTTTCGAGTTCGGCGCGGCGGGCTTCGAATTCCTTGATGGCCGACTCGGTGGCGCGACGAGCGCGGCCTGAGGGGATCAGGAAGTTGCGAGCGTAGCCGTCCTTGACGCGAACGACTTCGCCGAGATTACCGAGGTTGACAACCTTGTCGAGCAGAATGATTTGCATGGTTGTACTCCTCAGATCTTGTGCTGGTCGCTGTACGGCAACATGGCCAGAAAGCGAGCACGCTTGATGGCGGTGTTGAGCTGGCGCTGGTAGATGGCACGGGTACCGGTCAGACGCGCGGGAATGATCTTCCCGTTTTCAGCGATGAAGTCGCGCAGGGTGTCGACGTCTTTGTAGTCGATTTCCTCAACGCCAGCCACCGTGAAACGGCAGAAACGCTTGCGCTTGAACAGCAGTGACTGGGTGTTGCGCTTGGGGCGCTTGTCCTTGTTGAATTTTTTAAATGTGGCCATGGTGCGGGCCTCCTATGAAATGTGCTGAAACTCTTGCAAATGAAAGACGACGCCTTTGCCGTTGCGCGGGGTCGCCAAAAAGCCTAGAAACCGAAGTGTGTGGTCCAAAGGTTGCCGGTCGAGTCGTTCGGCCAGCGTGCCCAGGGCGATTGTCTTGAGACTGGCTGAGACCTGGCGGGGTTGTCCGGCTTCATCGACCATGGACTCGTGCTCGAGTCTCAGGTCCAAGGCGGGCAATCCGGCCGGGGTGTATCGCAGGGCAGTTCGCTCGGCAATACGGGCCGTCAGGACGACGCGGTTGGCACCCTCGGGTGTCACGTCACTCAGGCTTGCTGCAACTCGGATTGCTGGGCCTTGCGGGCCTCCTCGCGCTCCACCGTCTTCATCATCAGCGAAGGACCGGTCTCGGCCTTCTTCTTTTGCACGGTGAGGTGACGCAACACAGCGTCGTTGAAGCGGAAGGCGTGCTCGAGTTCAGCCATGATGGCCTGGTCGGCTTCGATGTTCAGGCACAGGTAGTGGGCCTTGGCCAGTTTGTTGATCATGTAGGCCAGTTGACGACGGCCCCAGTCTTCAACGCGGTGCACGGCGCCACCGGCGGTGGTGATCATGCTTTTGTAGCGTTCGAGCATGGCAGGAACCTGCTCGCTCTGATCCGGATGGATCAGCAGGATGATTTCGTAATGACGCATGGACTCTCCTTGTGGATTAAGCTGCCCCCAGCGTCTGACGGGGTGCAGCAAGGTGAAAAGCCAACGATTATAGCGTCATCCACGCCCCGGTCTGAGCCGGCTGAACAACACCCCACACATCAGACCGGCGGGTACGCCAAAGACGCCCGCGCTGAAGGGCTCCAGGCCCAGCCAAAGGGTTTGCTCAGGGGTCAGCCCAAAATATTTCTGCACCCCGTGGTAATTAACCACAATGTAGTACAAAGAGACGCCCATTCCCGCCACCATGGCGGCCAATGCCCCGGCGCGGCTCATCCCCGGCCAGTGCAAGCCCAGCAGCAACACCGGGAAAAATGTGGACGCCGCCAGCGAAAAAGCACAGGCGACCCAAAACAGAATATCGACGGGCTGGTTGGTGGCCAGCCATGTCGCCGTCAACGCGACCAGCATCAACAACACCTTGGAGAGCATCACCTGCCGAACCGCCGACGCCTCGGGCTTCATGGTCTGGAAATACAGATCGTGCGACAGAGCGTTGGCGATGGTCAGCAGCAGACCATCGGCCGTGGACAACGCAGCCGCCAGCGCGCCGGCGGCAATCAGTCCCGTGAACACCGGTGAGATCCGCATGATGTCGGGCACTGCCAGCATCAAGTAATCGTTGGCAATGCGGATATCACCAAACTGCACGATGCCATCACGGTTCCAGTCGTTCAGATACAGCAAGGGCAAGCGCCTGAGCTTGAGTTGTTCCGCCCAATCGGGCAATTGATCCAGCCGGGCTCCCACGAGTTCGGTCAGCACGGAATGTTTGAGCATGACGGCCAGGGATGAGGCACACAGGTACACCGCCGCAATGAACAACAGCGCCCACACCAGCGACAGCTCGGCGTGACGCGGGCTGACTGCGGAAAAAGAACGCACCAGGATGTGCGGCAAAGCCGCACTGCCGAGCATCAAACAAAACACCAGAGCCAGGGTGTTGAACAAGCCTCGATCAGCGCCTGGCGTTTGCAAGCCCTTGAAACCCACCGGGCGGTTCATGCCCTGCTGGATCCGATCGCGTTCCTGCCTCCACGCTTCCACCATGCGCTCTTCGCCGATGTCACGCCAGGCGGGATTGGATTCCAGCCGCTGGATTTCAGCCAGCGATGCGTTCTCCTCCTTCAGGCGAGCCAGTTGTCGCGCCAGGATCTGCCGCTCGACCTCACGCGCACCAATCGGGTCCGCCATTTTTTCATCCAGATGCCGCAACCGTTGCTCCATGGCCAAGGTGGTGGCATGCTCTTGGGGGTCCAACGCAATCTCTTGTGCACGCTCGTTGACTCTCAGCATGTCCTGCCAAGCGGCGGCCGGCACGACGGGATGCCCCTGCTCGCGCCATGACACCGCCACCGCCAGCGCCACCATGGACGCCACGATCACCACACACTGCACCACCTGGGTCCAGGTGATGGCGCGCATGCCTCCCAGGAAGGAACACAGCAGGATGCCCCCCAGTGCCAAAAACATGCCCAGTTCAAAGGTCAAGCCCGACAGCATGGAGGTGACCAGACCGATGCCGTAGATCTGTGCCACCAGGTAGATGCTGGAGCATAAGATGGCCCCCCAGGCGCTGAACCAGCGTACCGCCGTGCTGCCAAACAGGTTGCCCAGCATGTCGGGAATGGTGACGGCTTGCGTCTGCTGGAGCTTGCCGGCAAACAAGAAGCAAAGCAGGCAAAAGCCCCCCGTCCATCCCAGCACATAGGCCAACCCGCCGGCATGAAAGCCGTCCCCGATGTACCCCTCGTTGAGCAGCAACCCGGTCAAGCCAATGAAACTGGCTGCCGACATCCAGTCAGCCGCGGTGGCCATGCCATTGAATGGGGCGGTGATGCGCCGCCCCGCCACAAAATATTCTTCCGGTTGGGTGGTGCGGCAGAACATGCCAATCACAGCGTAGCCCACGATGGACACCAGCAGGAAGAAGGCGTTGATGTAGGCCTTGGAGACACCCATCAGATCAGCCATCCACAGGCTGAGTGACAAGCCCACCACGCTCATCAAGCCAACCAGCACCAGGCCCCAGCGCCTAGGCATCGTCGCCCTCCTCGGGTCGTCGATGGGCGACCCACCAGGCCAGCGCCACGTAACACAAGGGAATGGCCTGGGTCACCAACAGGTAGTGCCACTCGGTGCTTTCGGGCCACCACCAGGCGCCGCACAAACCCGTCACGGTGATGAGCGTCAGCAACAACACGCCGATGCGCGCACGAGTTCGAGCGCGTGAACTGTCGGGTGCAGAGTCAGGCTGCGTCATGGAAGGAAGACATCAAGTGGCCAGCATCTTCCAGGTTTGTACCACGCTGTCGGGGTTGAGCGAAATCGAGGCAATGCCAGCCTCACACAGCCAGCGGGCAAAGTCGGGGTGATCGCTCGGCCCTTGTCCGCAAATGCCCACGTATTTGCCTTGCGCGAGGCAGGCCTCAATGGCCCGTCGCAGCATGGCCTGCACGGCCGGGTCACGCTCATCAAAGTCTGCTGCCAGCAATTCCAGGCCCGAGTCGCGGTCCAGGCCCAAGGTGAGTTGGGTGAGGTCGTTGGAGCCAATCGAAAAGCCATCGAAGAACTGCAGAAACTGCTCGGCCAGAATGGCATTGCTGGGCACTTCGCACATCATGATCAATTTCAAATCGTTCTCGCCACGACGCAGTCCAAAGCGCGCCAAGAGCGCTGTCACGCGTTCGGCTTGCCCCAGGGTTCGCACAAAAGGCACCATCACTTGTACGTTGGTGAGGCCCATCTCGCCTCGCACACGACACAGGGCTTCACACTCCATGGCAAAGGCTTCACCGAAGTCGACACTCAGGTAACGCGCTGCGCCACGAAAGCCCAGCATGGGGTTCTCCTCCTCGGGTTCGTAGCGGCTGCCGCCGATGAGTTTGCGGTACTCGTTGGATTTGAAGTCGGACAACCGCACGATGACCGGTTTGGGCCAAAACGCAGCGGCAATGGTGGCGATGCCTTCGGCCACCTTGTCCACATAAAACGCCCGCGGGGAGGCGTGACCGCGGGCCACCGACTCCACCGCCTTTTTCAGATCGGCATCGACCGCCGGGTAGTCCAGGATGGCCTTGGGGTGCACACCGATGTTGTTGTTGATGATGAACTCCAGCCGTGCCAGGCCCACGCCTTCGTTGGGCAGTTGCGCAAAATCAAAAGCAAGTTGGGGGTTGCCCACGTTCAACATGATCTTGGTGGGGATCTTGGGCATGGTGCCGCGCTCAACCTCGGTCACCTCGGTCTCCAGCAAGCCGTCGTAGATGTGGCCCGTGTCGCCCTCGGCGCAACTCACCGTCACCAGAGCCCCATCGCTCAATTTTTCGGTGGCGTCGCCGCAACCCACGACAGCAGGAATGCCCAGCTCGCGCGCAATGATGGCCGCGTGGCAGGTACGACCGCCGCGGTTGGTGACGATGGCGCTCGCCCGCTTCATCACCGGCTCCCAGTTCGGATCGGTCATGTCGGTCACCAGCACGTCACCAGGCTGCACCCGGTCCATTTCGCTGATGTTGTGCACCAGACGCACGGGGCCGGCGCCAATTTTCTGACCGATGGCCCGCCCTTCGGCCAGCACAGCACCCCGAGCCTTGAGTGTGAAGCGTTGCTCAGCCTGCCCTTTTTGCTGGCTCTTGACCGTCTCGGGCCGAGCCTGCAGGATGTAGAGTTGACCGTCGGTACCGTCTTTGCCCCACTCGATATCCATTGGGCGGCCGTAATGCGATTCGATGATGAGGGCGTAACGCGCCAGTTGCTCGACGTCGGCGTCGGTCAGCGAATAGCGGTTGCGCTGCTCGGTCGGCACCTCGATGGTCTTGACCAGCCGGCTGCCCGCGGCGCGATCGGCTTCGGAGGCAAACACCATCTGGATCATCTTGGAGCCCAGATTGCGTCGAATGAGTGCTCGCTTACCCGCTTGCAACATGGGTTTGTGCACATAGAACTCGTCGGGATTGACGGCGCCTTGCACCACGGTCTCGCCCAGGCCATAACTGGAGGTGATGAACACCACGTCCTCAAAGCCCGATTCGGTGTCAATCGTGAACATCACCCCAGCCGCCCCGAGGTCGGAGCGCACCATGCGTTGCACACCAGCCGACAAGGCCACATCGGCGTGGGCAAATCCCTTGTGCACGCGGTAGCTGATGGCGCGGTCGTTGTAGAGCGAGGCAAACACCTCTTTCATCTTGTGCAGCACCTGCTCGATACCCACCACATTCAGAAAGGTTTCCTGCTGACCCGCAAAGGAGGCATCGGGCAGATCCTCGGCGGTGGCCGACGAGCGGACAGCAAAGGAGGCCTCAGGCTGTCCGGCGCTCAACTCGGCATAGGCAACCCGGATGGCTTGCTCGAGATTGGCGGGGAAGGGCTGGGCCTCGACCCAGGCACGGATCTCGGCACCGGTCTCAGCCAGCGCACGCACATCATCGGTGTTCAGGCTGGAGAGGCGGGCCTGGATGCGGTCATTCAATCCCCCGTGTTGGAGAAATTCGCGAAACGCATGGGCGGTGGTGGCGAAACCCGTGGGCACCCGCACCCCCTGCGGCAGTTGCGAGATCATCTCGCCGAGGCTGGCGTTTTTACCGCCCACCACCTCGACGTCAGACATTCTCAGGTGCTCAAACGGTACGACCAGGGCGGTCGGGCTAAAGCGTGCAGACATGGGGAAGCTCCAGAAGTTAAAAGCGGTCTGGCTGTCCGGGGCTGGAGCACGGGGCTGAGAATAGCCCGCCCGGGCACGCGCACACTCACCCTCTGGCAAGTCGCCAGGATCAGCAGCAAAGGCAGCAGCAGGGTCAGCATGGAGAAATTTGGATAATGGCTGAATTGTAGAGGGCAAGCCCACCCCATGACGGGTTCGCCGCTGGATGTTGACTCTGGACGCTTTCATGCCCCAACGCACGGTATTTTTCATCTCGGACGGCACCGGCATCACCGCCGAGACATTTGGCAACGCCATCCTGGCTCAGTTCGAGATGCGGCCACGCCATGTCCGACTGCCCTTCATCGACTCGGTGGACAAAGCCCATCAGGCAGTCAGGCAAATCAACCACACGGCCGAGGTGGAGGGGCGTCGCCCCATCGTCTTTACCACGCTGGTCAACGAGGACGTGCTGGGCGTCATCCAGCAGGGCTGCAAGGGCCTGCTGCTGGACATGTTTGGCACCTTTGTGAACCCCCTGGAGCAGGAACTGGGCATCACGTCCAACCACCGCATCGGCCGCTTCTCGGACGTGAGCAAAAGCCAGGAATACCACGACCGTATCGAGGCCATCAACTTCAGCCTGGCACACGATGACGGGCAACTCAACCGTGACCTGGAGTTGTCAGACGTCATCCTGATCGGCGTGAGCCGAAGCGGCAAAACCCCCACCAGCTTGTACCTGGCGATGCAGTATGGCCTCAAGGCGGCCAACTACCCGCTAATCCCCGAGGACTTCGATCGCAAGCAACTTCCCCCGGCGCTGGTCCCGCATGTCAAAAAGATCTTTGGCCTGACCATCCAGCCCGACCGTCTGAGTGAAATCCGCAACGAAAGGCGGCCGAATTCTCGCTATGCCAGCCTGGACAACTGCCGGCACGAGGTGAACGAAGCCGAGGCGATGATGCGCCGTTCAGGCATCCGGTGGCTCTCCACCACCACCAAGAGCATCGAGGAAATTGCCACCACCATCCTGCAGGAAATTCGCCCGGAGCGGCTGACGTATTGAGCCACGCCCGGTCAATAAGACCCGGCGGAGTGCCCAGGCATCACCCCAATGCGGCGATGCCCGCCTTGGCGATCTGAGCGTCCTCGATCGACTTCACCCCACTCACACCCACGGCTCCGATCACCTGCCCGTCCTTGAGGATGGGCACGCCGCCTTCCAGCAAGCCCTCGATGGTGGGCGCCGTGATGAACGCGTAGCGACCGTTGTTGATGATGTCTTCATAGACCTTGGTTTCGCGTCGCCCGGTGGCGGCGGTGTGGGCCTTGGCCGGGGCAATGTGGGCCGAAATGGGGGCTGCGCCGTCCAGACGCTGCAGCCACAGCAGGT
Source organism: Betaproteobacteria bacterium (assembly GCA_009923505.1). GTDB lineage: Bacteria > Pseudomonadota > Gammaproteobacteria > Burkholderiales > Burkholderiaceae_C > Limnohabitans. The sequence continues at coordinate 6,866 of RFTK01000070.1, read as the reverse complement.
GGCCCCCATCGTCGACGATGGCGATCGTCACCGCCCACTGGTTGCGCAAGGCCTCGGCCTCGGCAGCGGCGGCGATGGCTTTCAGGTCGGACAGTTCTAGGACAGCTTTGGTTTTCATGGAACAAGCACCTTGTCAATGTGGGGGTTTTGGGGGGCATTGTAGGAACATCTTGAATCCCCCTACAATCGCTTCCAGCTTCAATCATCTTTACAAGGAGTGATGGATGAGCGACCAAATGCAAACTTTCGAGTACGGTTATGCACCAACCAGCGCGGCTGAGCGCAACCGGGTGCTACGCAACACCTATGTGTTGTTGGCCCTGAGCATGATCCCCACGGTGCTGGGCGCCTGGATCGGTGTGGCCACCGGTCTCACCCTGGCGCTGAGCGGCGGCCTGGGTCTGGTGGTGTTCCTGGCCGGTGCTTTCGGCTTTATCTATGCCATCGAGAAAACCAAGGAGTCCTCCACCGGTGTGTGGGTGTTGCTGGGTTTCACCTTCTTCATGGGACTCATGCTCTCTCGCTTGATCGCCATGGTGTTGGGCTTCAAGAATGGCGCCGAGCTGGTGATGACGGCCTTCGGCGGCACGGCTGGCGTGTTCTTCGCCATGGCCAGCCTGGCCACGGTCATCAAGCGTGACCTCTCGGGCATGGGCAAATGGCTGTTTGTGGGCGCCATCGTGTTGATGGTGGGCGGCATCATCAACGTGTTCGTCGGGTCGACCGCCGGCATGATGGCCCTCTCCATGCTCGCCATCGGTATCTTCAGTGCCTACATGCTGTACGACGTCAAGCAGATCATTGACGGCGGTGAAACCAACTACATCAGCGCCACACTGGCCTTGTACCTGGACATCATCAATGTGTTCCAGAGCCTGCTGGCTTTGCTGGGCATTATGGGCGGCGAGAGGGACTGAGTGCTTCTCACCTGCTCAACCAGGGGCCCGATGGGCCCCTTTTTGTTGGTCCCTTGGGCTTGGCGATTCCGACCCGCGGCCAGGTGAATGAAGGGATGCGTTAAAGCGTGGGTTGCGCCAGGGTGAACACCGCCACGCTCTCGACATGCGCCGTGTGAGGAAACATGTTCACCACGCCCGCGCTTTCACACCGGTACCCCGCCTGGTGGACCAACAAGCCCGCATCGCGCGCCAGCGTGGCCGGGTTACAGCTGACATAAACAATCCGCTGGGGCGGCGTCCAACCCTGGCGCAACGCAGGGGTTTGGTGCAGGTCTGCCAAGGCCTTGACCAAGGCAAACGCGCCTTCTCGCGGGGGGTCCACCAGCCACTTGTCGGCCACGCCATCCTGGCACAACAAATCGGGCGTCATCTCAAAGAGGTTGCGAGCGACAAAACGCGTGGGGGCCAGGTCCGAGGCGCCCTCATGCGATCGAAGCGCGCGGTTATGCGCCATGTTGTCAGCGGATCGTTGCACCAACGCCTCATTGCCCTCGATGCCAAGCACCTCGCGGGCTTGCGTGGCCAGGGGCAATGTGAAATTGCCCAGGCCACAGAACCAGTCGATCACCCGCTCCAGCGGTTGCACCTGCAACAGACGCACGGCACGACCTACCAGCACCCGGTTGATGTGCGGATTGACCTGGGTGAAATCGGTCGGCAGAAATGGCATGTGGATGCCAAATTCGGTCAAGGCATAGGACAGCACCGGCGCCGCAGCGTCGCCCATGGGCAACTGGTGCACTGTGTTGGGCCCTTTGGGTTGCAACCACCATTGCACTTGATGCTGCCTGGCGAAATCGCGCAGGCGTTGCTGGTCGGATTCGCTCAAAGGCTCCAGATGTCTGAGCACCAGGGCCACCACCAAGTCGCCACACGCCAGTTCAATTTGCGGACACGTCTCGCGTGCCTGCATGCCGCCGATGAGTTCACGCAGGGGCACCAGCAAGGCTTCCACAGGCGGGGGCAAGACGGGACAATGCGTCATGTCCGCCACATAACGGCTTTTGCGCTCATGAAAACCCACCAGCACCGTGCCCTTTTTGTGCACATAGCGCACCGAGAGGCGAGCACGGTAGCGGTAGCCCCAGTCGGGGCCCTGGATGGGGCGCAACAGGGTCTCGGCCTTGACCTTGCCCAAGTGCCAAAGGTTGTCTTCCAACACACGCTGCTTGATGGCCAGTTGAGCACTCGGGTGCAGATGCTGCATCTTGCACCCACCGCAGGCTCCCGCCTGCAAGCCAAAGTGCGGACACGCTGGCCGAACACGTTGCGAGGACTCACGGTGCAGCACCTGGAGGGTACCCGCCTCCCATTGGTTTTTCTTGCGGTGCACTTGCACCTCCACCACCTCAAAGGGCAGTGCGCCCTCGACAAACACCACCTTGCCATCGGGACGGTGCGCCACACCTTGAGCCTCCAGGTCGAGCGATTCGATGGTCAGCGCCTGTTCAGGCCAAGCAGAGGTGTCAGACATGGTCGGGGGATGGGGGTTCAGGCCAGGCGGCCAGGTAATCATGCCAATGGGGCTCGGAATCCACCAGTGCTTGCAAGGATTCACGCACGGTACGCATTTCCTGGCGATACTCCTCGGCACGCAAACCACCGCGCATGAGTTGGTAACGGCAGTAGAGCAAGTAGGTGTTCATCACGTCTGTTTCGCAATAGCGGCGGATGTCTTCCAATTGCCCATTGAGATAGGCCTCGTAGACGGCGGAGCCATCCATGCCTAGCTTGCCCGGAAAGCCGCACAGTTTGGCCATGGCGTCCAGCGGTGCATTGGCACGCGACTGGTACAGCGCCAGCAAATCCATCAGGTCCAGGTGGCGGTGGTGGTAGCGGCTGATGTAGTTGTTCCACTTGAAGTCTCGGTCGTCCTCGCCGAGATCCCAGTACTTGTCAGCCACCACCGCGTGCTGCAAGCCGCGGTAGTGCAACACGGGCAAATCAAACCCGCCGCCATTCCAACTCACCAATTGCGGCACGTGCTTGTCCAGGCTGTGAAAGAACGACTGGATCATGGAGCCTTCACTCTGCCCATCCCGGTCCACCCAGGAGTGCACCCGCAGCCCCTGGGCGTTACGAAACACGCAACTGATGGTGAGCACGCGTTGCAGGTAGTGCGGCAGAAAATCGCTGTGCCCCGCGGCCTGGCGCTCTTGGACCCAGGCGGCCAGCACCTCGGCATCGCTCTGGCTGGCGGGCGCCTGGCGCAACACACGCAAGCCCGCCACATCCGGAATGGTTTCCAGGTCGAAGACCAGTACTGGCCAGGCCATGCGTGAGGTTCCCCGCGCCTCGTCAGCGGGTAGTGGGCAGGTAGCGGGCCGGGTCCACCGGCTTGCCCTGCCGGCGAATTTCGAAATGCAGTTTCACCTGATCCGTATCGGTGTTGCCCATCTCGGCAATCTTTTGACCACGCTTGACCACCTGGTCTTCTTTCACCAGGAGCGATTGATTGTGGGCGTATGCCGTCAAGAAGACGTTGTTGTGTTTGATGATCACCAGGTTGCCATACCCACGCAGCCCCGAGCCGGCGTAGACCACGCGGCCATCGGCCGCAGCCATCACCGCGTCCCCCGCCTTGCCGGCCAGATCAATGCCCTTGTTTTTGGGGTCATCGAAACTGGCCAGCACCTGTCCTGTGGCGGGCCACATGAAGTTCAAGCTATCCTCGGCAGCCTCCGCGGCAGCAGGGGCTGTGCCTGGGGGGGGTGGAGATCCTGACGCCTGGGGCGCCTGTTGAGCGGGTTGTTGAGGGGGCTGCTGTCCAGGTGGCGGGGGCATGGTGACGTTGTTACGAGCGACAGGCCGCACAACCACGCTCTCTTCGCCCGGTGGTGGCGCCACCCGCAGCACCTGGCCTTTTTCAATCACATTGGGGTTGTCCAGGTTGTTCCAGCGCACCAGGTCGCGCCAGTTCTGTCCCTGGTCCAGTCCGATCTTGATCAAGGTATCGCCCGGGCGCACCGTGTAGTAACCCGGCTTGCCCGCGTTGTCGGCGCCAGGAAGTGCCGCGGGGTTGGCCGCTGCAGCGGTGCTCGATGCGGCCGTTGTTGCTCGGCTGATTGCGGACGAACGGCGATCCTCCACAGGCGCGGGGCGGTTCGGCGCCTGGGCACAACCAGCCAACACGGCCATCGTGCATAACACCCCTGTCCACCCTGTCCAACGCCGCATGTCCACTCCTCGCCCTCAGGCCACGCCCGATTTTAGAGGCACAAAGTGCACTGCTTCGAGCCATTGCCGTTGCACGCCCTGAGGTGTCTTGTCCAGCACCAGCAAGGCCTGCTGTCCCTGGGCAGTGACCAGCGGAGCCACCAGTCGCCCACCCACGCCCAGTTGATCGATCCAGGCATCGGGCACCGCCTCGCCACCGGCCGCGGCGATGATGCCCGCATACGGAGCACCCTGGGCATAACCCAGCATGCCGTCGCCAAAGAGCAGATGCAGATTGCCCGCCCGGAGATGACGCAGGTTCTCACGGGCTTTTTCGTGCAGACCTCGCAGGCGCTCGATGCTGTACACCTCTTTGGACATGGCACTCAGCAACGCGGCCTGGTAACCGCACCCGGTGCCAATCTCGAGCACGCGCCCGAGCTTGCCGTCGATATGCAGGTTACGCCCCTGGCGCAGCAAGGCCAGCATGCGTGCCACCACATTGGGTTTGGAAATCGTTTGTCCCAATCCGATGGGCAGGCTGGTGTCTTCGTAAGCCTGGTTGACCAGGGCACTGTCCACAAACCGGTGTCGCTCGATGGTTTCCATGGCCTTGAGCACCATGGCGTCTTCAATGCCCTGCTCGTACAACTTGCGCACCATGCGGCCTCGCACTTGCGCAGAGTCCAGCCCTAGGCCAGTGGGCGCCACATCGACTGTCGTCGCGGCGGGTGCCTTGGCGCGTGCGGGTCTGGCGGGGGTCACTGAAGCGGGCTTGGCCAGGGCAGTGGTGCCTTTGGTTGCCTGCGCGGACGATTGCACGCGGGTCACCGCCATCCGAGGCGTGGGCGCAGGGTGGTCCTGACCCAGATCGAGTTGTGCGGGAAAGGCGGGACGTTTTTTCATACCGCAGCAACAATGGCGCGCTCAGGCGCCCTGCACCGCCTGAGCCACGTTCACCCAGTCGGCCAATGCGGTGTGATCGGTCAGATCCACCTGCAGAGGGGTGAGGGAGACATGGCCGGTGAACGTGGCGTGGAAATCGGTGCCATCCACATCGTCCTTGGCAGGGCCAGCGCTGCCAATCCAGTACATGGTCTCGCCGCGCGGATTCTGCTGTGTGATGACGCGTTCGGCCGGATGTCGTCGACCCAGTCGGCATACCTTGAGTGACTTGAGGGAGGCTTTGGGCAGGCACGGCACGTTGACGTTGAGCAACCAGGGGGAGGCGCCCAGGGGTTGCCGGGCCATGAGGGACTGCACCAGGTCGCGCGCCACCTCGGCGGCCGCGTCCAAGTGCTTCCAGCCCTTGTCCACCTGCGAGAAGGCCAGGGCTGGGATGCCCATCAAGTAGCCTTCCATGGCCGCCCCCACGGTGCCAGAGTAGATGGTGTCGTCGCCCATGTTGGCCCCATTGTTGATGCCCGAGACCACCACGTCAGGACGGTAGTCCAACAAGCCGGTGAGCGCGACGTGCACACAATCGGCAGGCGTGCCATTGAGATAGCGAAAACCGTTGGCGGCCTGGTGCACGTACAAGGGGGAATGCAGGGTCAGGGCATTGGACTTGGCGCTGTTGTTCTGCTCGGGTGCCACCACCTCCACCCGCCCGAGGTCCTTCAAGGCCTCGTAGAGGGCCACAATGCCCGGAGCCTGGTAACCATCGTCGTTAGAGATGAGAATGTTCATGCGCTGTCCTGTCAGTGCCTGATTGTAGGCGGCACTCAGGACGGCCACCGTGAAGTTGAACCCGGGTGCCCCTATGATCAGCCCCTGAATTCTCTGGAGATCACCATGCATGCCTGGTTGTGCGAAAACCCCGTGGGCGTTGAGGCCCTGACCTGGAAAGAAATCCCCACCCCTGTGCCGCAACGCGGCGAGGTACTGATCGAGATTGAGGCGGCCAGTCTGAATTTCCCGGACGCGTTGATCGTGCAGAACAAATACCAGATGAAGCCTCCCCTGCCCTTTGTACCCGGCTCCGAATACGCCGGTACGATTCGCGCCCTGGGAGAGGAGGTCACACATCTTCACCTGGGCCAGCGCGTGGCCTGCTTGCCCGGCACGGGCGGCTTTGCCACCCATGCCATTGCCCCTGCGCGTTTATGCCTGCCACTACCCGATGGCTTCAGCAGCGTGGATGCTGCAGCGTTCATCATGATTTACGCCACGTCCTACCACGCGCTCATCGATCGCGCTCAACTCAAGGCCGGTGAAACGGTGCTGGTGCTGGGTGCGGCCGGCGGTGTGGGCACCTCGGCCATCCAGATCGCCAAGGCGGCAGGCGCCACCGTGATTGCAGCCGCTTCAAGTGACGACAAGTGCGCCTTGTGTCAGCGCCTGGGCGCTGACCACGTGATCAACTACCGCGATGGGTCATTGCGCGAGCAACTCAAGGCCTTGACCGGGGGGCGCGGACCCGATGTCATTTACGACCCGGTGGGCGGCGACCTGGCCGAACCTGCGTTCCGCTCCATCGCCTGGCGCGGCCGCTACCTGGTGATCGGATTTGCCGCCGGCCCCATCCCCTCGCTGCCGCTGAACCTGGCACTGCTCAAGGGGGCCTCGGTGGTGGGCGTGTTCTGGGGCGACTTTGCGCGGCGTGAGCCGCAGGCCAACGAGGCCATGATGCGTGAATTGGTCAGGTGGGTCCAGCAAGGCAAGATCAAACCCGTCATTGACCGCACCATGCCCATGAGCGAGTTGAAGGCTGCCTACGCTCGCATGACCTCACGCCAGGTCATGGGTAAA
>RFTK01000069.1 GCA_009923505.1 Betaproteobacteria bacterium | reverse complement strand
CAACTCGGTGTGCATGGTCTTGAGGGCCGGACGGACCCGTTCCAAGTGGTGAGGGATGTATTGTGACATGGGGTCTTGGCTGACAGCCCCAGGCACCAAGCGATGCGGAGCCCAGGGTGCAGCGCCCGTTAGGTGGCCAGTGTCATAATCCGTCCCCATGCAAGCCCTGCGCAACTCCAACTTCATCGCCAGCCTGGTGCTGGTGTGGTTTGCGCTGTTTGTGGGGTCGTCCATGGCCGCCTCCCTCATCCATCCGGGCACCCTGCAAATGGTCTGTTCCAGTGATGGCGGCATGAAAATGGTGGATACCCGCGACGGTGATGGCGACATTCTGCTGGCCAAGCCGATGGATTGCCCCTTGTGTGCCTCGGTGACGACGCCACCCTCGGCCCAACGCTCTGGCCAACTCCTGGCCCCCTCCACGCTGGCGCACGCCCTGCACCCTGTCGCAGCGGCACACCTGGCAACGGTCACTGCACCGCCCCTGCCCTCGCGCGGGCCACCCTCCTCGTTCCTGTAAGTCCGCCGGCGGTCATCGCAAGACTGCTTGAGAAGTCGACACCACAGGGTTGACTTCCTCATGCTGACCTAACCCCACGCAGCATGACGCCCCTGGCCATGATGCTCAGCATCATGGCCACTGACATGGAACATCGCCGCCATTCGTTCGCCAACATCTGTTACCAACCACCCCTCTTCTCTCTCACGCTTCAGGAGAATTCATATGAACTTGCATCCTTTGTCTGTCACCCTGGCCTCCCTCGTCCTCGCCACCTCCGCGCTGGCGCAAGAGGTGACGGTTGCTGAGTCCTGGGCCCGTGCCACAGTGCCCGGCCAGAAAGCTACTGGTGCCTTCATGAAAATCACCGCCAAGCAACCCAGCAAACTCGTCGCTGCCAGCACCCCCGTGGCAGGCATCACCGAAATTCATGAAATGAAGATGGACAAGGACGTGATGCGCATGTCGTCTGTTGCCGCGCTGGATTTGCCCGCTGGCAAGACCATCGAACTCAAACCCGGCGGCTACCACGTCATGCTCATGGATTTGAAAAATCCTCTGGCCGACAAGTCCAACATCCCATTGACCCTGACCTTTGAGGACGCTAAGGGCCAGAAGTCGCAGCAGGTGTTGCAAGTGCCCGTGCGTGCCATGAACATGATGTCCACGCACAAACACTGAGCACGCTCTTGATCTCCCTGCCAGGGTCCGCCGCCCGCACGCATGGCGCTGGCAGCGTTGCGCTGGCGACCAGGGTGGCCCCGACTTGACGGTTGTCAAAGACGAACGGGCGCAGTCCCGAAATGATGGACGTCAGTGAATCCTGGAGTCCCCATGAAACCCGACGATCTCAACGCCCTGCGCCAACGCCTGCTCGACACGCGCCATGACTTGATGGAGCGCATCGCGCAACAACGCGGTGGCGCGCTCGGCCGCGTGGAAGCTGCGGCCGAACAATTGGGGCACAGCGAGGACGATCATGCCCAGAACATCATCGAGCGCGACCTGGCGTTTGCCATGGACGAGCACGACAGTGCTGAACTCAATGCCGTGCAAGCCGCTCTCGTGCGAATTCGCGAAGGCACCTACGGGCAATGCAGGGGCTGTGGGGAGCCGATGGACCTGGCTCGGCTGCAAGCCAGTCCCGAAGCGGATCGCTGTGTGTCGTGTCAAACACACCTGGAGCAACTTCACCCGCACTGAGCCCGGGTGACGGTCTCAGGCGAGTGGCGTCACTGCCTGCTCGATGGCACCGAAAACACTCTGACCATCCAGCCCCTTCATCTCAATGCGCACGGTGTCTCCATAACGCATGTAGCCGGTGGAGGGCGCGCCATCGAGCAGCGTTTCCATGGTGCGTTTTTCAGCAATACAGCTGTAGCCCTTAGGCCATTCTTTGCGGCCCTGGATCTCGACACCTCGGTTGCTGACAGTGCCGCTTCCGATGATGCTCCCTGCGCGCACGTGACGTGTCTTGCACAGATGCGAAATCAATTGACCAAAGTGAAAGGTCATGTCTGTACCCGCGTCGCACAGGCCCACCTTGCGTCCGTTCCAGGTGGTTTGCAGGGTAAGGTGTACGCGGCCGTGGTCCCAGGCCGAGCCCAATTCGTCCAGGGTGACCGCCACCGGACTGAACGCCGTGGCCGGTTTGCTCTGCAAAAAGCCAAAGTACTTGGCCAACTCATCGGAGACCAGGTTGCGCAGGGACACATCATTGGCGAGCATCACCAGGCGGATACCGTCCAACGCCTGCTCGGGCGTGGCTGCCATGGGTACATCGCCCGTGATCACAGCCATCTCGGCCTCGAAGTCGATGCCCCAGTCCTCGCTGCGACACACAATGGGGTCGGTAGGTCCGATGAAATCGTCGCTACCACCCTGGTACATCAGGGGTTCGGTGTAGTAGCTGTCGGGCACCTGTGTGGCACTGGCCGCGCGCACCAATTCCACGTGGTTGATGTACGCCGAGCCGTCCGCCCACTGGTACGCACGCGGCAGGGGTGCCATGCAGCGCTGAGGCTCGAACGGGAACGCATGTCGCGCCTTGCCGTGGTTGAGAGTTTCGTAGAGATCCTGCAACTGGGGCGAAAGAAAATTCCAGTCATCCAGCACCTGTTGCAGGCGATGGGCAATGCCACTGGCGTAATGTGCCGTGGTGAGGTCGCGGGAGACAACAACCAGTTGGCCGTCACGGGAACCATCCTTGTAGGTGGCAAGTTTCATCGCACAGTCTTTCGATTGGGTTCGCCCCCTGCTTGCGATGCCGCATCAGTGTCGGCCAGCACGGGTCGGGAAGATACTGGTCATTCTACAAAGCGGCTTCGTGGGACACTTGCGTCAACCATTGGCCTCTCGCCCCGTTGAGCATTCATCACCCCATGTCCATGCCACAACTGACACGCGCTTCACCACCACGCCGTCATCTGGTGCTGACCAGCGTGTGCGTGATAGGTCTTCACCTGGCATGGCTCGGCTCGCCGCTGCCCGCCGTCAGCAGTCCGGGCGGTCTTGCATCCCTGGGTCCCACATCTCCTCCCCGGACAACGAGCGACGACTCGAGCCAGCCCCCCCCTCTCGCGTCGCGCGCTCAAGATCACGCCCCATCACCGTCCGGTCCGTTGCGTGTGCGCGTGGCGCAGTGGGCCCCTGTTACACCAACAGCCTCCAAGGCAGCGGCGCCTGCACCCGACAAGGCCCCGATGTCGGACGTGACGGTGCTTGCACCTGAACGGGTCAGTGCGGGGGCAGTTGACGCGGAATCAGCGACCTGGGTTCTGGCGCAAGCCACGGCCGAAAGCGAGTCTTTACTACGCTCCAATGCAAATGAAAGCCTCATCCAGGCGCCGGTGAAGCCACCCAGCTCTGCGCGTTTGCAATTTGACGTCCTGGGCAAGATCAAAGGCTTTGGTTACACCGTCCGCGGAGAGCTGTCCTGGCAACAGGACGGTCGTCAATACCAGTCCCGCTTTGAAATCGGGATGCCGTTGCTGGGCTCCCGGGTACAGACCAGCCAGGGGCAAATCGGCGGGGGGGGCCTGCTCCCCACCCGGTTTGGCGACAAGGTCCGCAGTGAACAGGCTGCACATTTTGAACGCGACAAAGGGCTCATCAGCTTCAGTGCCAATACGCCCTCCGCGCCGCTGGAGCCCGGGGCTCAGGACCGACTGAGCCTCTTCATGCAGCTGGCGTCCCTGTTGGCGGGTGCCCCGCAGCGCTACCCCACGGGCACGCAGATCACCCTGCAGATCGTGTCGGCGCGTGAAGCCGAGCCGTGGACTTTTCGGGTGGATCCGGCAGAGACCCTGCAACTGCCCTTGGGCCCCACCCCGGCGGTGCGGCTGACCAGGCTACCCCGACAGCCCTACGACCAGCAGGTGGACCTGTGGTTTGCCCCGTCCCTGGGGTATCTGCCCGTTCGTCTGCGCGTGACCCATCCCAATGGCGATGTGGCCGACCAGGTGTTGCGCCGCCTGGAACCCACGGGTTGATGAGACAAAACCCGGGCTTGAAGAGTCGAACCACCGCCCCATGTGCCCCACTATGAACACACTCTACGATTCCGAATCCTTTGTGGTCGTGCACCTGCAAGCGTCCGAACACCCCCGGTCCGACGCCACAAGCGGGGATGCACAACACCAGATTCCCGCCATGCCCAGGCACGGGTTTGAAATTGTCGACAAACGCTCCGGCAAAGAGGTGTACCTGGATGGCTCCTGGGCCGAACTCTTTCAGCAGCACCTTCAAGCCTGGCAGCGCAACAGCCCGACCCAGGAAGAGGTGGAAGCCACGCTGGAGCAATACAGCGGTCTGGCTCAGCAACCCGTGCTGGTCCACTGAGCGTCACCACGGCTCAGGCGTTATTCCGGTTCAATCTTCGCGTCGCGCACCACCTTGGCCCAGCGTGGTGCCTCGGCCTTGATGAGTGCAGCGAATTGCTCGGGCGAGCCGCCGGCCACCTCGTTGCCCTGGCTGGTGATCTTCTCGCGCACATCAGCATCCTGCAGTGCCTTGTTGCACGCCGCATTGAGTTGACGAACGATCTCGCTGGAGAGCCCCTTTGGTCCCACAATGCCCTGCCAGTTCAACACTTCCACAGCAGGGTAGCCCTGCTCGGCCATGGTGGGCAACTCTGGCAACAGTGGGGAACGCGTCTTGCTGGTGATGGCCAGCGCGCGCAGACGTCCGCCCTTGATCGCTGGCATGGCGCTATACATTTGCTCAAACATCATGTGAACCTGCCCGCTCATCAGGTCAGTGGCTCCGGCCGCACCACTCTTATAAGGTGCGTGAATCATGTCAACGCCCGCCGAATGTTCAAACAAGGCGCCGCTCAGGTGGTGAGTGCCGCCAATACCCCCCGAGGCATAACTGAGCTTGCCCGGCGCCGCCTTGGCGGCTGCCACGATGTCTTTGACGGACTTGTAGGGGGAGTCATCGCGAACCATCAGAACCAGCGGTCCGCGCTCGATCAGGGCAATAGGAACAATATCGGTGAAGGGATCGAAGTTCAACTTCTTGAACAACGCGTGGTTGACCGCCAGCGGCGCGAAATTGCCCATGCCGATGGTGTAGCCATCCGGCTTGGCGCGCGCGATGATCTCGGTCCCGATGTTGCCTCCAGCGCCCGCCTTGTTGTCCACGATGATGGGTTGCCCTAGCAGCGTGGACATGACCTTGGCCACTTGTCGCGAGCGTGAGTCGGCGTTACCACCGGCGGCGTAGGGGCATACCCAGGTGATGGGCTTGTTGGGGTATTTCTCCTGCGCCAGCACTGCGCTTGGACTGGCAACGGCCAAGCAGGCCGCCTGTGCGGCCGAGTGCTTCAGCAGGGTACGACGGTTGAAGGCGGTCATGGCGTTGATCGAGACGCTGACAATGTCTCTCAGGCGTGTCGGCGAATCGAGTCGGCTACCGTACTCACCATCTGGTCGATGTGGGACGGCTCGACAATGAAGGGCGGGGCCAGCACCAGGCTTTCGCCCGAGGGCCGAACCAGCACGCCACGCTGGAAGCAATCCAGGAAGATGTCATAAGTGCGTCGCCCCGCCGCACCGGCACGCGGGCTCATCTCCACCGCCCCGGCCAGGCCATGGCTGCGGATGCTGATGACGTTGGGCAAGCCCTTGAAAGCTGCGTGCATGGCGTCGCCCAGCACACGCCCCATCGCGCCAGCGCGGGCAAACAAGTCTTCTTCCTTCAAGAGTTTGAGCGTGGCCAAGGCTGCCGCGCACGCCACCGGGTGGCCCGAGTAGGTGTAGCCATGGAAGAACTCGATGCCGTGCTCGGGTGCATCCACCCCCATCATCGCGTCATAAATCATGTCACGACAGACCACCCCGCCCAACGGAATGATGCCGTTGGTCACGCACTTGGCAAAGTTCAGCATGTCGGGCACCACGCCATAGAAGTCAGCGCCAAAGGGTACGCCCAGCCGCCCAAAGCCGGTGATGACCTCGTCGAAAATCAGCAGGATGCCGTGGCGATTGCAGATGTCGCGAAGGCGCTTGAGGTAACCCTGCGGCGGCATGAACCACCCTGCGCTGCCCGCCACCGGCTCGACGATGATGGCGGCCACATTGCTGGGGTCATGCAGCGGCAGGATGCGCTGCTCGAGTTCATTCAGGTAGGACTCGTCGGCTGACGGCTCTACCCAGTTGTAGTAGGCGTTGCGCTCAGGGTTGTGAAAGAAAGGCATGTGATCAACGCGCGGCAGCAAGGCCGTGCCAAACGCCTTGCGGTTGGCCGGGATACCGCCCACGCTCATGCCGCCAAAGCCCACGCCATGGTAGCCACGCTCACGCCCGATGAAGACGGTGCGATGGCCCTCGCCGCGGGCCCGGTGGTAGGCCAGCGCCACTTTCAGGGACGTGTCCGCGGCCTCGGAGCCCGAGTTGCAAAACAGCACCTTGTTGAGGTCGCCAGGGGCCAGCGCCGCAATGGCCTCGGCGGCCTGAAAGGCCTTGTCGTTGCCCATCTGGAAGGCGGTGGCGTAGTCCAGCGTGTCGAGTTGCTGCTTGATCGCCTCGTTGAGCTCACGTCGGTTGTGTCCGGCCCCCACACACCACAGGCTAGAAATGCCGTCGATGACCTGTCGTCCATCGTGCGTGGTGAAGTGCATGCCTTGCGCACCGACGAACACACGCGGTTGCTGGCGAAAATGCCGGTTGGGGGTGAAGGGCAACCAGTGGTTGTCGAGATGAAAGTCGTGGAAAGCCATATCGTCTCCATGCTCCCAAGGGGAGGGAAAAAGCCAATTGTGCATCGAAAATTACAATGACGGCATGTCCTCTTACATTCTGAACCTCTCCTGCCCTGACCGCACGGGTATCGTGCATGCCGTTTCCGGCTTCTTGCTCGAGCGCGGGGGCAACATCGAAGAGGCGGCGCAATACAACGACCGTGACACTGGCTTGTTTTTCATGCGGGTTGCTTTTGCCTGCGACATCGACATCCTGACGTTGCAGCAGCAGATTGCGCGGCTGGCCCAGAGCTTTGACATGCGCTGGTCGCTGCATGACGCGACCGCACCGATGCGCTGCGTCATCATGGTCAGCCGCGAGGGCCATTGCCTCAACGATTTGCTCTTTCGCTGCAAAAGCGGACTGCTGCCGCTGGACGTGCGCGCCATCGTCAGCAACCATCGGGACTTCTACCAACTGGCCGCCAGCTACAACATTCCTTTCCATCACGTGCCCGTGACCGCTGCCACCAAAGCGCAGGCCGAAGCGCGCCAGCTGGAAATCATCCAGGCAGAGCAAGCCGAACTCGTGGTGCTGGCGCGCTACATGCAAATTCTCTCGGACAACCTGTGCCGAGAACTCCAAGGCCGTGCCATCAACATCCACCACAGCTTTTTGCCCAGCTTCAAAGGGGCCAAACCGTATTACCAGGCCCATGAGCGCGGCGTGAAGCTGATCGGCGCCACCGCCCATTACGTGACGACCGCCCTCGACGAAGGCCCCATCATCGAGCAGGACGTGGCCCGGGTGGACCACAGCAAAACCGTCGAGGATCTGACCGCCATCGGACGTGACACCGAAAGCCAGGTGCTGGCGCGTGCCGTGAAGTGGCACAGCGAACACCGCGTGCTGCTGGACGGGCACAAAACCGTCATCTTCAAATAAGCTGGGTCGCGCGGGAAGCCGCCTGGGGCCCCCGTGCAAAGACCGGGGCGGCCGAGCCCCAGCGGGCCCCATGGACAAATTGTTTGGCGTACAGTGGGGGTCATGAACGCTCCCGCCTCCCCATCCCAGCAGCAGGCCCTGGACCGCGCCGAGCGGCAGTCCCGCGTGGTGGTCGCCTTGCGCCGCCACCTGCCCGCGCATGCCGTGCTGTTCACGCCGGAAGACACCACGCCCTACGAATGTGACGGCCTGACCGCCTACCGCCAACGCCCCTTGTGCGTGGCCTTGCCGGAAACCTACGAGCAAGTGCAACAGGTCTTGCGCGCCTGCCATGCGCTGGCAGTCCCGGTGGTGGCTCGCGGCGCGGGCACCGGTCTCTCGGGCGGGGCCATGCCCCATGGGGACGGCGTGACGCTGTCACTCGCCAAATTCAACCGCATCCTCTCGGTGGACGCCTACAGCCGAACCGCCGTGGTGCAAAGCGGCGTTCGCAACCTGGCCATCAGCGAGGCGGCGGCGCCCCTGGGCCTGTATTACGCCCCCGACCCCTCCAGCCAGATTGCCTGCACCATCGGGGGCAATGTCGCCGAAAACTCGGGCGGCGTGCACTGCCTCAAATACGGGCTCACCTTGCACAACGTGCTCAAGGTCAAGGGATTCACCATCGAAGGCGATCCGGTCGAGTTTGGCAGCGATGCCCTGGACACCCCTGGCCTCGATTTGTTGCCCCTCGTGGTGGGCTCGGAGGGCATGCTGGCCGTGACCACCGAGGTCACCGTCAAACTGGTCCCCAAGCCACAACTGGCACGGTGCATCATGGCCAGCTTTGCCGATGTGCGTCAGGCGGGTGACGCGGTGGCCGCAGTCATTGCGGCGGGCATCATCCCGGCTGGTCTGGAGATGATGGACAAGCTCATGACCGCAGCTGTAGAAGACTATGTGCACGCGGGCTACGACCTGGAGGCTGCCGCCATCTTGCTGTGCGAGAGCGACGGCACGCCCGAGGAAGTGGCCGAGGAGATCGAGCGCATGAGCGAAGTCTTGCGCGGGTGCGGTGCCACGGCGATCGCCGTGAGTCAGAGTGAGGCCGAGCGGCTTCGGTTCTGGAGCGGGCGCAAAAACGCGTTTCCCGCGTCAGGCCGAATCAGCCCCGACTACATGTGCATGGACTCCACCATCCCTCGCAAGCGCCTGGCCGACATACTGGAAGCCATCTCGGCCCTGGAAATCAAGCACCAGTTGCGCTGCCTGAACGTGTTCCATGCCGGCGACGGTAACCTGCACCCGTTGATTCTTTTTGATGCCAACGACCCGGATCAACTGCACCGTGCCGAGGCCTTTGGTGCCGACATTCTCGAGACCAGCGTGGCCATGGGTGGCACCGTCACCGGCGAGCACGGCGTGGGCGTTGAAAAGCTCAACAGCATGTGCGTGCAGTTCACCCCCGAGGAACGCGAGCAGATGTTCGCCATCAAGCGGGCCTTTGATCCGCTGGAACTGCTCAACCCCGGCAAGGTGATTCCCACCCTGCATCGCTGCGCCGAGTACGGTCGTGTGGTGGTGCGCGGGGGGCAAGTGCCGCATCCCACGCTGGAGCGGTTCTGAGCACTCGCAAGCCGGTATGACATCGTCTGCCGGGAACCCGCTGGGTCGCCCAGGCGGGTCCCGGGCGCAGGATCAACGACGACCGAAGATGGCCGTCCCCACACGCACCAGGGTGCTGCCTGCCTGAATGGCCAGTTCCAGATCAGCCGTCATGCCCATCGACAGCACATCCAGCGCCTGATCCGGCAGACCTGACTGCAACTCACGCCACAGCACCGCCGTGCGCTGATGCACCGCCAGCATGGCCGCTTCGTTTGCAGCGGGGTCAGGGATGGTCATGAGCCCACGCAGTGTCAAACGAGGCAGCGCCACCACAGCACGGGCCAAGGCCAACGCCTCGTTGGGCATCACGCCAGATTTGGTCTCACCACCGTCGATATTGACTTGCAGGCATACCTGCAGAGGCGGCAGATGCGCGGGCCGCTGCTCGCTCAGACGCTGGGCGATTTTCAGTCGGTCGATGCTGTGGACCCAATCGAAATGCTCGGCCACCAGACGGGTCTTGTTGCTCTGAATCGGGCCGATGCAATGCCAGACCAGACCCGCGGTGGCGGACTCGGCGCGCAGTTGCTGAATCTTGTCGACGCCTTCCTGGATGTAGTTTTCGCCGAAGTCCACTTGCCCGCAAGCCGCCACGGTGCGGATGGCATCCACCCCGAAAGTCTTGGAGACAGCCAGCAAACGCACCGATGACGGTTCCCGACCACAGGCCTGCGCGGCCCGCGTGATGCGGTCACAAACCTCTTGATAGTGCTGCGCCAGGATTTCCATAATCCTCGATCCTAACCCCCCTGCGCTGCCTGCCCGTGCCTGTCCCACCTCAAACCCTCCAGCATTGGCTCGGGTTGGCACGAGCCGCCAGGGCCAGCGACTTGCACCTATCGGCCGGCCAACCTCCGCGGGTGCGTGCCCAGGGACAGATGCGCGCGCTCTCGGACCATCCCCTCTCACCCGATGAGGCTGACGCCCTGCGCCGTCAGGCTCTGCAGGGCGCGGGCATCGCACATCCCAGCACGGACACAGACTTCGCCTTGAACCTGCCACCCCATGGCCGTTGCCGGGTCAATGCCTTTGAACATTTGCATGGCGCGGGTCTGGTTCTGCGGCTGTTGCCGGACCACGTGCCCGATCTGGCGCAACTGGAGGTACCCCCTGCCGTCATGCCCTGGCTGGACGCCCCCGGCGGGTTGGTCCTGGTCACCGGCGCCACTGGCTGCGGTAAAAGCACCACCCTGGCTGCGCTAGTACAGCACCTCAACGTGACCCGCCAGGGCCACATCCTGACGTTGGAAGACCCTATTGAGTTTGTCCACACATCGGCCCAATGTCAAATTCACCAGCGCGAGATCGGACGCCACACCCCAGATTTCGCCACCGGCTTGCGCGCCGCGCTGCGCGAGGACCCGGACGTGATCCTGGTGGGGGAGTTGCGAGACCTCGACAGCATCCGATTGGCCCTCACGGCGGCCGAAACCGGCCATCTGGTGTTGGCCACCTTGCACACCCGCAGCGCGTCCCACACCATCAGCCGGTTGGTCGATGTGTTTCCCCCCGCTGACAAGCACTCGGTGCGCAACCAGCTCAGCCTGTCGCTGCTGGGCGTGGTGTCACAACAATTGCTCCCTTCTTTGCAAGGGCCCCGCATGGCGGTGCACGAAGTGCTGAGCTGCACACCGGCCATTCGGCACCTGATCCGCGAGGACAAGCTGTCGCACATCGACAATGCCCTGCAAACTGGCGCTGCCCACGGCATGCAAACCATGCAGCAAGCTTTGCAACGGGGCGCCTCAGCCGGTCGATTGGCCGCTTCGATGGTCGCTTGAGAGGGGCCGTCGAACACAGCTAGTAGGAAGTCTTCTAACGGGATTGACGCATGCGCGCATTGATGCGCCGCCAGAGCAGCCCCCCAGCTGGCAATATCCTGGCCGTGGCATACCTGCACCGAGCGCTCTATGATGATGACCGTGGCGTCGACATCCACTTGGCGCTCCCGTCCTCATCCCCTGTCATTGCTCAACTTTGCTCACCATGTCCAGCATCAACCCCCGCACCTACGACTCAACCCCCTCCACCTCGGTGGCCTTCATTGGCCTGGGCGTCATGGGCTACCCCATGGCCGGCCACCTGGCACAAGCCGGCCACGCCGTCACGGTCTACAACCGCAACGCCGCCAAAGCTCAGGCCTGGTGTCAGGAGTTCGCTGCCAGCAAGGCACCGCGCAGTGCCGCCACCCCCCGCGAAGCGGCACAGGGCGCCGACCTGGTGTTTTGCTGCGTGGGTAACGACGACGACCTGCGCTCGGTCATCCTGGGGCCGGACGGCGCCCTGGCTGGTATGAAGGCCAACAGCATCCTGGTCGACCACACCACGGCTTCTGCCAACGTGGCGCGCGAGCTCTACCAGGCCGCCAAGGCAACTGGTGCCGCCTTTCTGGATGCGCCGGTCTCCGGCGGTCAGGGCGGTGCGCAAAATGGCCAACTGACTGTGATGTGCGGTGGGGATGTGGCCGTCTATGAAAAGGTCAAGCCGGTGGCCATGGCCTTCTCACGCGCCTTCACCCTGATGGGTGAGAGCGGTGCGGGTCAACTCACCAAGATGGTCAACCAGATCTGCATCGCCGGTCTGGTGCAAGCGCTGAGCGAGGGCATTGCGTTTGGCTCGCGGGCCGGACTTGACGTGAACCTGGTGCTCGACGTCATCGGCAAAGGGGCCGCCCAGAGCTGGCAAATGGACAACCGCGGCAAGACCATGGTGGCCGACAAGTTTGACTTTGGTTTCGCGGTGGACTGGATGCGCAAGGATCTGGGACTGGCCATGGACGAGGCCAAGCGCAACGGCGCTCGTCTGCCGGTGACCGCGCTGGTGGATCAGTTCTACGCTGACGTGCAACAACTCGGTGGCAATCGCTGGGATACCTCCAGCCTGGTCAAGCGGCTGAAGTAATCCCGGCTAGCCTGGGTTTTATTTGCCGCTGCTAGCCGGGGCCGGGGCCGTCGACTTGGGCGGGGCAGGCAAGAGGGCCTGAAGTTCCTCTTCGGTCAGGATATCGAAGATGCGAACCACCTTCTTCACGCCCGAGACCTGACGCGCCAGGTCGGATGCACGCTGGGCTTCGCGTTGCGTGACACGCCCCATCAGATACACCGTGCCGCGCTCAGTGACCACCTTGAAGGCGTTGGCAAAAATGTCCTTGCTGTCCACCATGCTGGCCTTGACCTTGCCGGAAATCAGCGTGTCCATCGAGCGGTCTGCGATGGAGCTGGTCGGGGCGATGACCAGTTCGTTGACCACTGACCGAACATTGTCAACCTGGGACACCAGTTGGTTGGCGTAGTCCTTGTCCTTTTGCGCCGGTACCTCACCGGTCAACAGCACCTGGCGGTTGTAGCTGGTGACGTTGATGTGTACACGACTGCCCAGCATCTCACGGATACGGTTGGCGCTTCGCAACTCGATGCTTTCGTCTTCAAGCTGAATCCCCGTGGTGCGGCGATCGCTGGCCACCATGGCGCCACCGACCATGCCTCCCACCATCAAGGGAGCACAGGCCCCCAGGCTCATGACCAGCGCCAGCGCTGCTGCGCCACGTGTCCACAGACGTTGTTGTTTCATGGATTCCCTTCCTGTTCGCCAAGTAATTGGTTGTCCACGCCATCACACAGGCAGTGCAGCACCAACAGGTGCACCTCCTGGATGCGCGCGGTGCGCTCGTGAGGCACGCAGATATGGACGTCGGTGTCCCGCAGTTGGGCGCCGATCTTGCCGCCTCCCCGTCCCGTGAGAGCGATGATGGTCATTTCGCGTTCGTGAGCCGCTTCAATAGCCGCCAGCACATTGGCCGAATTGCCGCTGGTAGAGATGGCCAACAGGACATCACCGGGCTGGCCCAAGGCTCGTACCTGTTTGGAGAAGATCTGCAGAAAACTGTAGTCGTTGGCCACCGCCGTGAGAATGGAGCTGTCGGTGGTAAGCGCCAGGGCCCCCAACTCAGGGCGCTCGCGCTCGAAACGCCCCACAAACTCGGCCGCAAAATGCTGCGCATCGGCGGCCGAACCCCCATTGCCGCACGCCAGCACCTTGCCACCACTGGTCACACACGCCAGCAAAGCCTGGACGCCCGCTGCGATGGGTTTGGCCAGTACCTGGGCCGCCTGGTATTTCAGGTCGGCGCTGTCGATGAACTGCTGTTCAATGCGTTGCTCAAGCATGTTGCATATGATACCCGCGGCCCATGAGACCCAACTGCCACCCCAACGCCATCAGGGGCGCCGGTGTGGGTTAACACGCATCAAAGGCGCCCTGAATCCACAACACCTCCTGGCCATCCAGGCCCACCACGTCAAAGCGGCAGGGGGGTGCCACGGCATACCGCCGCAGGTAATGCCGTGCGGTCCAGATGATGCGCGAACGCTTGAGGGCCGTCACGCTCGCCAAGGCGCCGCCATAGCGCTGGCTACATCGCAACCGAACCTCGACAAACACCAGGGTGCCATCGGGTGCCCGCATGATGAGATCGATTTCACCACCCCCCCGGCCAGGCGTCCGATAATGGCTGTCGAGCAAGCGCAGGCCCTGCGCTTGCAAATAGCGCGAGGCGCTGCTTTCGGCTGCATCACCCAGGGACTTGGTGGTGCGGGATGTGCCAGCCTGAGGGTCTAGGAAAGAGTTGAGTGAGCGCTTCATTTGATGCCGCCCGCGCCGCAGCCCATGCGGCAGCGGCTGCACAGGATTATCCTGAAGGCTGCCTGTATGTGGTGGCCACGCCCATTGGCAATCTTGCCGATATCAGCCTGCGCGCCCTGCATGTGTTGCAACTCGTAGACACGGTGGCTTGTGAGGACACGCGTCACAGCCAGGCGCTGCTGCGCGCGTTCGGGATCGACCATCCTGCCGGGGCCTGGCTGGCCGTGCACCAGCACAACGAATCCGCCAGCAGCGAGGCCGTCCTTGCTCGGCTCAAGCAGGGACAACGCGTTGCCTTCGTGAGCGATGCCGGCACGCCCGCCATCAGCGACCCCGGCGCACGGTTGGTGGCGCGTGTTCAAGCCGAGGGCTTGCGCGTAATGCCACTGCCTGGCGCCAGCAGCGTCACAGCGCTCTTGAGTGTCAGTGGTCAATGGGAGGACGCGCAACCCGGGTTTGTGTTTGTTGGATTTTTGTCTTCTCGTGCACAGGAACGTCAGGCACAAGTGACCCACATTGCACAGGAGTCCCGCGCACAGGTACTGCTTGAAGCGCCACACCGCATCGAGGCACTGGCGCAGGCGCTGCTGCCCTTGGGGCAGCGTCGCATCACCGTGGGACGCGAACTGACCAAGCAATTCGAAGAGATTGCCACCGTCAGTGCCGACGCCTTGACCGCCTGGCTGCAGGGTTCGTCACATCGCACACGCGGCGAGTTTGCCTTGGTGGTGCACCCGCAGGCCGCAGCCACACCAAACGCTGCGGCCGATGATCGGGTGCTGCGCCTGCTCTTGAATGAATTGCCCGTCAAAACCGCGGTGCGCCTGGCGTCCGAGATCACCGGGCAGGCGCGCAATGCGCTGTATGAGCAAGCCCTGCGCCTGCGTGCGCCAGCCGACACGCCCGAAGAGGATTGAAATTCGTCTGGGCGGCATTTGTGTATTCAAAAGTGAATGGTGATGGCGTCGACCACGCGATACGCCTCGTCCACCACCGGCATCCAGCGCCATTTGTCAAAAGTGGTGCAAGGGTGCGAGATCCCACAGCCCACAATCTGTCCGACCTGGGGATGCTCATGCGCAGGTCGCGAGGCATCAAAACGAAGATGCGCATGCTGGTCGTTGAGCGCCACCACGCGCCAATGCGAGGGCACGGGTTGCGTCCGTGTTGCACCACGCTCGGCGCGCCACAAGGGCACGGGCAGGTCCAGGTCATACGACACATCGCGCTTACCCATGCTCAGGTGCGCCAGCCCCGGCTCCGCACACGACTGCACCACGCTCAACACCTCCAGCGCTGGCTCCAGCGTCTGGGTGAGATGCAGGCGCTCGCCCACACAACGCAGCAGTTGGCGGTATTGCACATGGTCGTGGGTCAAGTAGCAGCCTGAGCGCAGCACGCCCCGCGCAGGGCGTGACAGCCGAGGCCGCAGGTCCCGCGCCACCAGATCAAACAACGCCGACCCGCCGGCCGAGATCAGCACCTCGTCACCCTCGAACCAACCCGCGCCATCGCAAGCCTGGGCCAACGCCTGCAGGCGCTGCATCAGCGCGGCCACGGCCTCGGTGGCGTGTGCATGGTCACAGCTTGTAAGCGACCCCTCGTAGCTCTCGATGCCCACCAATCGCAAGGCAGCACTGGCATGGATGCGCTGCGCCACCGCCAACGCCTCTTCATGGGTTCGGCACCCCGTGCGATACCCATCCAGGCCCAACTCGAGCAACACGGCAAACACCACGGACTGGGATCGCTCGTGGCGCCAATGTTCAATCTGTTCAATTTGCGCCAGCGAGTCGACCAGAAAGAAGACTTGCAGGTCGGGATGTGCCGTCAACAGATGTGTCAACCCATCCAGATCCGCCGGCTGCAACACCTGGTTGGCGATGAACACACGCCTCACGCCATGGGCAACACCGATGCCCGCCTGGTACACCGTGGCAAAACTGATCGCCCAGGCGCCGGCGTCGAGTTGGCGCCGGTACAACTGGGGAGACATGGTGGTTTTGCCGTGCGGCGCGAGGGAAATACCGCGCTCGCGGCAAAACTCGCGCATCCAGTTCAGGTTGTGCATCAGCGCCTTTTCGCGCAGCACCGCCAGCGGCAGCGGCAGATCGCCCTGCAAGAGCTGCCACCCCTGGCTCGCCACATCCTCTATCGCGATAGGGGGTGCGTGGAGGGGGTAGCCTTTGAGTGGCGGGTGCAGCATCGGGCCGCTCATCTCAGAGGAAAATTTCAACATCAAAAATCACATACGCACTCATGGCACCGCTCGGAATGATGATGCCGCCATGCTAGGTCAACCCGGCATCCACCGGGGATGGTGTAACTACGCATGCGCACCACCCCAGCCATCAGGACGGGCCCAACGCGGGTCCATGATCTGAACGATCTCTGGAGACTTTTGATGCGCGCCCACCCGTCCCTCAACCGCCGTCATCTCATCACCCGCACCGCGCTGGCCCCCTGCGCTTCAACCCTTGCCGACTCTGGCGTGAGCGGCCTTGTTCGCCCCGGCCCAAACACCGCCGCCTCTGCTGGACAAGATCAATGTCGAGTTCACGTAATGGAAAAAAAGTGATCCGAACCGCCAGCATTCAAGCGAGTTGAGGTCTTCGCTGTGCGGGGATGACCGGCCAACAACAGGACCTGTCTTCAACGACCACATCGCCACCAAGAGGGTGGCCTTGTCGGAGCTGGCGCGGCTGGCGGGGATCGAACCCACGACCCTTGGCTTCGGAGGCCAATACTCTATCCACTGAGCTACAGCCGCGCATGAAGTTGCCCATTGTAGAGCTTTGCCACCAGCCCAAGCATCCGGGTCAGTCTGGCGAAAGGCGCGACAGCGCGGCCTCGTTATAATCTCTGGCTGTTTCTAGCCCCCCAGCACCCTCGAGGATTCCATGAGCGAGCACCACGAAGAAGCCCACACCGGCCCGATCAAGACGCCCCGTCAACTCCTGTGGGCCGTGTTCTACTCATTTGTGGCGCCGGTGTTCATCATCATTGGCCTCGTGTACTACGTCACCTCGGCCAACAAAGAAGCGCCCGGCTCTTCCAACACGCCTGAAGCCGTGGCCTCCCGGATTCAGAAGGTCGGCATGATCGAGGTGCGTGATGCCAATCGCGAACTCAAAGCCGGTGAAGAGGTCTACAAAGCCCAGTGCGCAGCATGTCATGCTGTGGGTGCTGCCGGCGCACCCAAGTTTGGCGATGCGGGTGCCTGGGGTGCCCGTATCAAGACTGGCTATGACGCCTTGTTGAACTCTGCGCTCAAGGGCAAGGGCGCCATGGGCGCACAAGGAGGCGGCGACTTTGACGACCTCGAGATCGGTCGCGCTGTTGTGTATATGGTCAACAATGCCGGCGGCAAGATGGCAGAGCCCAAAAAGCCCGAAGCAGCCAAATAAATTCTGACTGCCCGAAGCCCAAGCCGGTCTGTTGGCCGGCTTTTTTCATGGCTGAGCTCTGGGAAGCGAGCTCGATCGGAGCAGCACAAACTCAGGCCGAGCAGGACTGAGGACTGCGACAAAACCCGAACCTCTGCTCGAGTTCCTGGTGCTTCAAGGTCTGCAAGTCCCAGTGGCCTTGCTCGATCTGCTCGGCCGCATGGATGACATCCTGGCTGTGCACCAAACCCACCCCCATCGGTGACTGCAGATACACATGCCCGCACTCGTCGGTCCAAACCCCCTGCACCTGCAGCGTTTGCCCTGTGTGCGCATTGACTTCTCCCGCAGGCGATACACGGCAAATGATCGGCGTACTTTCCAACTCCACAAACACCCGCTGAGGACCATTTTGAAAATACCAGCACCCGCGTGAATCAGGCTCATAGTTGCGCTGGATAAAACTGATGAGCTTGTCGTGCCGCAGAAGAGACCCCTTGTGTT
>RFTK01000068.1 GCA_009923505.1 Betaproteobacteria bacterium | reverse complement strand
GAAAATTACGTCGCCGGAGCAGGTGCTGCAAATTCTGGAAGCGGCTGCCTGATTCTGGCCGTATGCTTGCGGTCGTTCGGTCGCCGCGGCTGGAATGCCGAAGCTGTAGGAAGTTGATATACGGTAAATTACGGTAAATATTTGATTTATAATGATATTTTACTGTATTACTTTGGCGGTTCGCAACTGCGCTAGCTTCCCTTGATCGTATCCGGGGAGCGCCGACAGCAGTGCTTCGGTGGCCGCCAGGTTGCTGCGCATGCCCAGGTCGAAATCGGCCTCGCATTCGCCGCTCACGGCAGCAGCCAGGTGATAGACCACATCGGTGCCGGCGGGGATGGCCGGCACGCCTTGCGGGCCAGGCGTCAACAACGCGTTCAGGTCTCCGACCAGCGAGTGCACTCGGGAGTCAGATGCCAGATCGGCCGGCGCGGGCGCGCGGTCCACCAGCAGCACCGAGCGGATGGGTTGGGCCGCAGCGCCATTGCGGCTGAAACTGCCCTGAGCGAGGAGGGTGCGCGCCAGGCGTGAACCGAGAAATCCGGCGCCGCCGGTGATGACGATGTTCATGGTTACATGCTTCCGTAGTTGGGGCCACCGCCGCCTTCGGGAGTGACCCACACAATGTTTTGGGTGGGGTCCTTGATGTCACAGGTTTTGCAGTGCACGCAGTTTTGTGCGTTGATCTGCAACTGGTCTGCTCCTGCAGGCGTCTTGATGTATTCGTACACACCGGCGGGACAGTAGCGCGCCTCGGGGCCGCCGTACTTGGCGAGGTTGATCTGCACGGGCACCGACGCGTCCTTGAGCGTGAGGTGGGCCGGTTGGTTTTCCTCGTGGTTGGTGTTGCTGATGAACACGCTGCTCAGGCGGTCAAAGGTGATCTTGCCATCGGGTTTCGGGTATTCGATGACGGCGCACTCAGCCGCAGGCTTGAGGTACGTGTGGTCCGCCTGTTCGCGGTGCAGGGTCCACGGAATGTGCCCGCGCAACACGAATTGCTCGATACCGGTCATCAGGCTGCCGACGGTGCGGCCTTTCTTGAACCATTGCTTGAAGTTGCGTGCCTTGTTGAGTTCGGTGTACAGCCAGCTGTTCTCAAAGGCCTCGGGGTAGGCGGAGAGTTCATCGCGCGAGCGGCCAGAGGCCAGCGCCTCAAAGGCGGCTTCGGCTGCCAGCATGCCGGTTTTGATGGCGGCGTGCGAGCCCTTGATACGGCTGGCATTCAGGTATCCCGCGTCGCAACCGACGAGTGCGCCGCCGGGGAACACCGTCTTGGGCAAGCTCAGCAAGCCGCCCGCCGTGATGGCGCGCGCGCCATAGGCCAGGCGTTTGCCCGGCTTCACGCCGTGCGCTTCATCGCCCTCCAGGTACCAGCGGATGTTGGGGTGGGTTTTGAAGCGTTGGAATTCCTCGAAGGGGCTGAGCCAGGGGTTGCTGTAATCGAGTCCAACCACGAAGCCAATCACCAACTGGTGATTGGGCATGTGGTACACAAACGAACCGCCGTAAGTGTCGGCATCGAGGGGCCAGCCGGCACTGTGCAGGGCCAAGCCAGCTTGGTGGCGCGATGGGTCGATTTCCCACACTTCCTTGATGCCGATGCCATAGCTTTGCGGGTCACGTCCCGCATCCAGGTGAAAGCGCGAGATGAGCTGTTTGCCCAGGTGACCCCGCGCGCCTTCGGCAAACACGGTGTACTTGGCATGCAGCTCCATGCCCAGCTGGAAGTTTTCGGTAGGTTCACCATCTTTGCCCACGCCCATGTTGCCGGTGGCCACGCCTTTGACCGCGCCATGGTCATCGTAGAGCACTTCAGCCGCGGTGAAGCCCGGAAAGATTTCCACGCCCAGGGATTCGGCCTGCTGTCCCAACCAGCGGGTGAACTCACTCAGGCTGATGATGTAATTGCCTTCGTTGTGAAAGCACGGGGGCAGTAGCCAGTTGGGCGTGCGGGTGGCGCCTGTCTCGCTGAAGAACATGAAGGCGTCGTCGGTGACCGGTTGGTTCAAGGGGGCGCCCATGGCCTTCCAGTCGGGGAAGAGTTCGGTCAGCGCGATCGGGTCCATGATGGCTCCCGACAGAATGTGTGCACCCGGCTCGGAGCCTTTTTCCAGCACCACCACCGACACCTCCTGGCCCTTCTCGGCAGCCAGTTGCTTCAAGCGAATGGCCGTGGAGAGACCGGCGGGACCGGCGCCCACCACCACCACGTCATAGTCCATGGATTCGCGGGGACCGAATTGCTCGAGGATTTGTTCTGGGCTCATAGTCGTGTGTCAGCTAAGAAGAAAGGCTCATCGGTGGGTCAGTTGTCCACCGCGCAAACATTCTATTCCCTGACTCTGTCGGCTGGCTGGATAATGGGCCACCGGAAATTGAACTGCAAGGAGTGCCACATGGCCTATCAACTGGATCTTTCGGGCCGCGTGGCCCTGGTGACCGGCGCCTCCAGCGGGCTGGGCGCGCAGTTCGCTCGCACCCTGGCCAAGGCCGGGGCTGCCGTGGTGTTGGCCAGTCGGCGGGTGGAGCGACTCAAGGAATTGCGTGCCCACATCGAGGCCGAGGGAGGCGATGCGCATGTGGTGGCTCTGGATGTGACCGCGATGGACAGTATCCGTGCTGCGGTGGCGCACGCGGAAACCGAGGTCGGTCCGATTGACATCCTCATCAACAATTCGGGCGTCAGCAACACCCAGCGCCTGCAAGAGGTGGAGGAGGACGATTTCGACTTCATTTTCGACACCAATGTGCGTGGCGCGTTTTTTGTGGCGCAAGAGGTGGGCAAGCGCATGATGGCCCGGGCCAAGGGCGCAGCGCCTGGTACCTACACGGGCGGGCGCATCATCAATATCGCCAGCATGGCGGGCCTGAAAGTATTGCCGCAAATCGGTGTGTATTGCATGAGCAAGGCAGCGGTCGTTCACATGACCAAGGCCATGGCCCTGGAGTGGGGTCGCTTTGGCATCAACGTGAATGCCATCTGTCCGGGGTATATCGACACCGAAATCAACCACCACCACTGGCAAACCGAGCAAGGACAAAAACTGGTGCAGATGCTGCCGCGCAAGCGCATTGGCCATCCCCAGGACCTGGACGCCGTGCTGGTCATGCTGGCCAGCCCCGAAAGTGGTTTCATCAACGGGGCGATCATTGCCGCCGATGATGGATTTGCGCTGTAAGCCTCGAGCAGTTCCTGCGTGACCCGGCCCAACCAAGATTGCGCGGCCCTCGTGGCCTCGGCGACGGGTTCAGTTGCCGTCGCCGCCTGCCACGCTGCTCAGTCCTTTTTCTTCGGTACCCGGCCCATCAGGTAGAACTCGGGATTGGGCATCATGCCGGTCACGTTGGCCATGCGATTGGACAAGCCGAAGAACGCTGTGATGGCCGTGATATCCCAAATGTCCTCGTCGCTGAAGCCGTGCGCATGCAGGGCTTTGAAATCGGCGTCTTCCACCTCGTCACTGTGCTGGCAGACCTTCAGGGCAAAGTCGAGCATGGCCCGTTGACGCGGGCTGATGTCCGCCTTGCGGTGGTTGATGGCCACCTGGTCAGCCACCAACGGCTTTTTCTCGTAAATGCGCAAAATGGCACCATGGGCGACCACGCAGTACAGGCAATGGTTGGCCGCGCTGGTGGCGGTGACGATCATCTCGCGGTCGCCCTTGGTGAGGCTACCCTCCTCTTTGAGCATCAGCGCGTCGTGGTAAGCGAAGAAGGCGCGCCATTCGGCCGGGCGACGCGCCAGAGCCAGGAACACGTTGGGGACAAAGCCCGCTTTCTCCTGCACCTCCAGCACCTTGGTGCGGATGTCATCGGGCAGGTCGTGGATCTCCGGGGCGGGGTAACGGCTCATGGGGGCTCCTGGCGAGGGCGGGTCAATTCAGGCGGGGCACTGGGTTGCGCCATGGCCGTGCCAGGGCGCTTGGCATGGATTATGGCGCGGTCACCCGCACGACCGGACCTCTTGGGGGGTTGGGTCAGCGCACGGCGTCAGGCCCCGCGACCAGCGCTTAAAATCGCCATTGGATCGAAGGTATCTGACTGGAGCTCAACTTGAACAAGATTTTCCCCTCCGCTGCCGAGGCACTCAAGGACATCGTGGCCGATGGCCAATTGATGGCCGTGGGCGGGTTCGGCCTGTGCGGTATTCCCGAAGCCCTGATCGCCGCGTTGCGTGACACGGGCGTCAAGAACCTGACCTTGATTTCCAACAACGCGGGCGTCGATGACTTCGGTCTTGGCCTGCTGTTGCAAACCCGTCAGGTCAAGAAAATGATCTCCTCTTATGTGGGCGAGAACAAAGAGTTCGAGCGTCAGTACCTGGCCGGCGAACTCGAGCTCGACTTCACCCCCCAGGGCACGCTGGCCGAGAAGCTGCGTGCGGGCGGCGCTGGTATTCCCGCC
The DNA here is from genome assembly GCA_009923505.1 of Betaproteobacteria bacterium. GTDB lineage: Bacteria > Pseudomonadota > Gammaproteobacteria > Burkholderiales > Burkholderiaceae_C > Limnohabitans. The sequence goes on along the minus strand of RFTK01000068.1, from coordinate 13,503 downwards.
TTCTTCACCAAAACCGGTGTAGGCACGATCGTGGCCGATGGCAAAGAGTTGCGCGACTTCGATGGCGAAACCTATGTGATGGAACGCTCCCTGGTGCCCGATGTGGCGCTGGTCAAGGCCGACGTGGCAGACCGCTCCGGCAACCTGCGCTTCAATCTCACCGCGCGCAACTTCAACCCCGCTGCTGCCATGGCTGGCAAGATCTGTGTGGTGGAAGTCGAGCGCATCGTCGCCACCGGCGAGTTGGCCCCAGATGGCATCCACCTGCCGGGCATTTATGTGCACCGCATCGTGCACAACCCGTCGCCTGAAAAGCGCATTGAAAAACTCACCACCCGCGACCGCAAAGTCTGAATGTCATTTGAGGGCGCGCACGACGCGGCCTCGTCAACAAGGAATTTCATCATGCCCTGGACCCAAGATCAGATGGCTGCCCGTGCAGCCCAGGAATTGCAGGACGGTTTTTATGTGAACCTCGGCATCGGCATCCCCACGCTGGTGGCCAACCATGTCCCCGACCACATCGAGGTGTGGTTGCAAAGCGAAAACGGCATGCTGGGCATTGGCCCCTTCCCGTACGAGGACGAGGTCGACGCCGATCTCATCAACGCCGGCAAGCAGACCGTCACCACCATCAAGGGCTCGTCGATTTTCGGCAGCCATGACAGCTTCGCCATGATCCGTGGCGGCAAGATCAACTTGTCTATCCTGGGCGCTATGCAGGTGAGTGCCAAGGGCGATCTGGCCAACTGGATGATCCCCGGCAAGATGGTCAAGGGCATGGGCGGCGCCATGGACCTGGTGGCGGGTGTGAAGCGCGTGATCGTGCTCATGGAACATGTGGCGCGCAAAAAAGATGGCACCGAGGACCTCAAGATCCTGCCGGAGTGCAACCTGCCGCTCACAGGCGTGGGCGTGGTGGATCGCGTCATCACCGACCTGGCCGTGATGGACGTGACGCCCGAGGGTCTGAAGATCATCGAATTGGCGCCCGGTGTCACCCGCGAGTTTGTGCAGAGCAAGACCGGTGTGACGCTGATCTGAGCGTCGTGCTAGCGGATGAACAAGGCCCACTTCGGTGGGCCTTTTGGGTGGGGCCTTAGCCTCATTTGACGCGCCAGAGCCAGACTGATGTGACCATCAGGATCAGCGTGGCCAATCCGCTGGCCCATTGCAAGGCTGCGGCCTGGGTCAGGTCTTGGGTCGCCATCAGCCGCACCAGCAAGGGCCCCGCAATCTGACCGGCGGCGAAAGCCCCTGTCATGCGCGCCAGCAAGGGTGTGGGGTTGGCCGGCATGCGCTCACGCGCCAGTTGCAGGCCGGCCATCGTGGCCACCATGAAGGTGCCGCCAACCAGCATCGCCGACAGCGTCAGGGTCCACAAACTCTGCTGCAACAAGGGGATGAGTGTGCCCATCGCCATGACAGCCTGGGCCAGCGCCCAGACTTGTCTACGTGGCCAATGCGCCAGTCCGCGCGCGGCGAGTGCCACCGACAGGGCGGCGGCTAGCCCAAACAGTGGCCACGTCAAGCCAAAGATCAACGGGTCATCGACCAGTTGGCGTGCCATGGTGGGCAAAAAGGTTGCCGGCACAATGTACCCGTACCCGAATGCGCCGTAACACAGGATGAGTCCGCGAGAGTGGCCTCCCTTGGAGGGCGTGTTGAGCAGGCTGGCGTTGGCGGCGTGGCCGGGCGTCACGTGCGATGAGGAGGGCAGGGCCCATCGAACATACGCAGAGCCCATTGCGGCCAAGAGTGCCAACTCGATCCAAAGCACCCACGCCAGTTGATGCCCCCCCAGCCAAGTCAGGGTGCCGGTCAAGGCAATGCCTGTGCCGACGCCTGCGTAGATCCAACCGCTCTTTGCCGCGGCCTGGAGGCGCGTCAGTTCGGGTAGGCACCAACTGCTGGCACACACCAGCACCCAGGCACTGCAGATACCGGACACCCCGCGCAGCCAACCGCCAGACCAGGCCGGCGAGTGATCGACCCCAGCCATTCCAAGCGTCGAGACGGCCACGCCCATCAACCCGAGTTGCAATCCTCTTTGCGGGTTGGCGGCAAACCAGGGGGCGCTCAGTGCGCCGACCAGATACCCGACATAGTTGGCCGCCGCCCACTCGGCTCCCGTGGCAACATCGAGCGTGGCGTCGCGCATCATCAGTGGCATCAGCGGCGTGAAAGCAAAGCGCCCCACCCCCATGGCAACGGCCAGTGCCACCAGTCCAATCAGGATGATGCGTCGATGCGAGGGCGCTGCGGGCGTGTTCATGCCGATGGCAGCAAGAAAAAAACCCGAACCCTTGAGCAGGGCCGGGTTGTGGAGGTCTCATGCGGCGAGATCAGCATTGAATCTGGAGCGGGTGAAGGGAATCGAACCCTCGTCTAAAGCTTGGGAAGCTGCCGTTCTACCATTGAACTACACCCGCGATGTGTCGGCATTCTAACCAGATGCGATGCCTCAAATTAGCGTCCACTGCAGGCTCGATACCTGGATCACTTCAGCACATCGCCGATGCACAGGTATTTCATTTCGACGTATTCATCCATGCCGTGGTGCGAACCCTCGCGGCCCAGACCCGACTGCTTCACACCCCCAAAGGGCACGTGCTCGGTGGCGATGATGCCCACGTTGATGCCCACCATGCCGTATTCCAGCGCTTCGCTCACACGGAAAATTCGACCCACGTCGCGGCTGTAGAAGTAACTGGCCAAACCGAACTCGGTGTTGTTGGCTGCGTCGATGGCTTCTTGCTCGGTGTTGAAACGAAACACCGGCGCAAACGGGCCGAAGGTTTCTTCTTTGGCGCACAGCATGTCACTGCGGGCATCAGCCACCACGGTGGGCTGGAAAAACTGGCCTTGCAAGGGTTTGCCGCCGGTGACGATCTTGCCGCCGCGCTGCAGGGCATCTTCGAGGTGACGCTGCACCTTGGCCACGGCGGCGGGTTCAATCAGGGGGCCTTGCAGGACGCCGTCTTCAAAGCCGTTGCCCACCTTGAGTGCCTGCACTTTGGCGGAAAATTTCTGGACGAACTCGTCGTACACGCCGCTTTGCACATAAATGCGGTTGGCACACACACAGGTCTGGCCGGCGTTGCGGTACTTGCTGGCGATGGCACCTTCCACGGCCGAGTCGACGTCGGCGTCATCAAACACGATGAAGGGCGCATTGCCGCCGAGTTCCAGCGCGAGCTTTTTCACCGTGGGCGCCGACTGCGCCATCAGGATGCGACCCACTTCCGTGCTGCCGGTGAAGCTGATGTGACGCACGATATCGCTGGCACAAAAGACCTTGCCCACAGCAATGCTGTTGTCGCTGTCCGCGGTGAGCACGTTGAGCACACCGGCGGGGATGCCGGCGCGCACGGCGAGTTCGGCTGCAGCGAGTGCCGTCAGGGGGGTGAGTTCGGCGGGCTTGATCACCACCTCTTCAGCAAACCACTCGACAAAGCTCGCGCCGTAGGCCACTTCGCCTTTGGCTTCGGGAAACGGTTTGCCCTGCTCGGCGGTCATGAGGCGTCCCAGGTCTTCCACATGGGCCATCAGCAGGTCGTACCACTTGCGCAAAATGATGCTGCGCTCTTTGCCGGTTTTGTTGCGCCAGGCGGGCCAGGCGGCATTGGCGGCGTGGATGGCTTGCTCGGCTTCGGCGGGGCCCAGGTTGGCCACGTCGGCGAGTTTCTGGCCGGTGGCGGGGTCGTGCACGTCAAAGCGCTGAGCGCCTTGGACCCACTGGCCGTTGATCAGGGCGTCGGTCTTGAGCAGGCTGGGGTCATTGAGAAGCGAGAGGGGGGCGGTTTTCATGTCCATGGTCGGTCTCCTGCAAAACACACAGCATACCCCGGGCATGGGTGCGTGCAAGTCACGTCAGCGAAGCCCCCACTTATAATCGAAAGTTTGACTCCAACCGCGTAAGCAGCCATGACCACACGCACCTTTTCCGTTGCCGAGATCCGTCAAAGTTTTCTCGACTTTTTTGCGGCCAAAGGGCATACCGTGGTGGCGTCTAGCCCCCTGGTGCCGGGTAATGACCCCACTTTGATGTTCACCAACTCTGGCATGGTGCAATTCAAGGACGTGTTCCTGGGCACCGACCGCCGCAGCTATGTGCGCGCCGCCTCGGTGCAGGCCTGTTTGCGCGCTGGCGGCAAACACAATGACTTGGAAAATGTGGGGTACACCGCACGTCACCACACCTTCTTCGAGATGCTGGGCAACTGGTCGTTTGGCGACTACTTCAAACGCGAATCGCTCAAGTGGGCCTGGGAGTTGCTCACGCAGGTGTACGGCTTGCCCCAAGAGCGATTGCTGGCCACGGTGTACCAGGAAGATGACGAGGCTTACGACATCTGGACAAAGGACATTGGCTTGCCGCCTGAGCGTGTGATCCGCATCGGCGACAACAAGGGGGGACGTTACAAATCCGACAACTTCTGGATGATGGCTGACACCGGTCCTTGCGGTCCCTGCAGCGAAATTTTCTACGACCACGGCGACCACATCCCCGGCGGCCCGCCGGGCAGCCCCGAGGAAGACGGCGACCGTTTCATTGAAATCTGGAACAACGTGTTCATGCAGTTTGAAATGCACGAGGACGGCTCGGTCACGAAGCTGCCCGCCCCCTGTGTGGACACCGGCATGGGCCTCGAGCGCTTGGCTGCCATCCTGCAGCATGTGCACAGCAACTACGAGATCGACCTTTTTGACACCTTGATCAAGGCGGCTGCTCGTGAAACCGGTTGTGCCGACCTGAGCATCCCATCGCTGCGCGTGATTGCTGACCACCTGCGCGCCACCTCGTTCCTGGTGGCCGATGGGGTCATTCCCAGCAACGAAGGCCGTGGCTATGTGCAACGCCGCATCATACGCCGCGCGATCCGTCACGGTTACAAGCTGGGTCAGAAGACACCCTTCTTCCACAAGCTGGTCCCTGATCTGGTCAAGCTCATGGGAGAGGCCTACCCGAACCTGCGCGAAAACGCCGATCGCGTGATGGAGGTGCTGAAAGCCGAGGAAGAGCGTTTTTACGAGACGCTCGAAATCGGCATGCAGATTCTGGATGGAGCCCTGGCCGGTGACGTGAAAGTGTTGCCGGGTGACGTCGCCTTCAAGTTGCACGATACCTATGGTTTCCCACTCGACCTCACCAACGATGTCTGCCGCGAGCGCGGGCTCAAGGTCGACGAAGCCGGGTTTGCCGCCGCCATGGACAAGCAGAAGTCGCAAGCCCGCGCGGCTGGCAAATTCAAGATGGACAAGGCGCTCGAGTACACCGGTGCGGGCAACCACTTTGCTGGCTATGAATCGCTGATGACCCACGCCCAGGTGCTGGCCTTGTATGTGGACGGCACACCCGTGCAAACCCTCCAGGCAGGGCAGACCGGCGTGGTGGTGTTGAACACTACCCCGTTCTACGCCGAGTCCGGCGGCCAGGTCGGAGACCAGGGCTTGATCCACCACGGCGGCGCACAATTCCATGTGCAGGACACGCAAAAGATCAAGGCCGATGTGTTTGGCCACCATGGCGAATTGCAAAGTGGTCAGCTCAGTGTGGGCGATGCGGTGCAGGCCCATGTGGACACCGATTTGCGCGCGGCCACCGTGCGCAACCACTCGGCCACCCACCTCATGCACAAGGCCCTGCGCGATGTGCTCGGCAGCCATGTGCAGCAGAAGGGCTCGCTGGTCAACGCCGAGCGCACGCGCTTTGACTTTGCGCACAACACGCCGGTGACGGAGGCGGAAATTCGTCAGATTGAAACCCGGGTGAACGCGGAAATTCTGGCCAATGCGGAAGCGCAAGCCCGCGTGATGGACATCGAGTCGGCCCAGAAAACTGGTGCGATGATGCTCTTTGGCGAGAAGTATGGCGAGACGGTGCGCGTGCTCGACATTGGTTCTAGCCGTGAGCTGTGTGGCGGCACCCATGTGAACGCGACGGGCGACATCGGTCTCTTCAAGGTTATCGCCGAAAGCGGCGTGGCTGCTGGCGTGCGGCGCATCGAAGCCGTCACAGGCGCCAACGCCCTGGCGTATTTGCAGTCGCTCGAAGACACGGTGTCACAGGCGGCGGGTTCGCTCAAGGCGCCGGCCGCCGAGTTGAACGGCCGCATTGCCCAGGTGCTCGATCAGGTGCGAGCCTTGGAAAAAGAAGTGGCCTCGCTCAAGGGCAAGCTTGCGTCTGCACAAGGTGACGAACTGGTGTCCCAGGTGGTGGCGGTGAAAGGCTTGAAGGTGCTGGCTGCCAAGCTCGAAGGTGCTGACGCCAAGACCTTGCGTGACACCATGGACAAGCTCAAGGACAAGCTCAAAACCGCCGCCATCGTGCTGGCCGCTGTCGACGGCGACAAGGTTCAGATTGCGGCGGGGGTGACCGCTGACAGCGTGGGCAAGGTCAAGGCTGGTGACCTGGTCAATTTTGTGGCTCAGCAAGTCGGGGGCAAAGGCGGTGGCAAACCCGACATGGCCATGGCCGGTGGCACCGATGCCCGGGCCTTGCCCCAGGCGTTGGCCAGCGTGGCGGCCTGGGTAGAGCAGCGCGTCTGACGCTCGCGCGCCGTTGTCAGACTCTTTCGAACACCAGATCCCACACGCCGTGGCCCAGCCGCAGGCCGCGGCGTTCGAACTTGGTCACCGGGCGATAGTCCGGCCGATCGGCGTACCCGTCAGCACGGGATGAGCGGTTGCGCAGCAATGGCTCCGCACGCAACACCTCCAAGATCTGTTCGGCGTAGGGGGCCCAGTCGGTGGCGCAATGCACGTAGCCACCCGGCTTGAGACGAGAGCACAGCAGTTGCACCAGCGGCGGCTGAATCAGCCGGCGCTTGTGGTGACGTTTCTTGTGCCAGGGGTCGGGAAAGAATATGTGCACGCCGTCCAGGCTGGCGGGGGGAATCATGTGTTCCAGCACCTCGACCGCATCGTGTTGCAGGATGCGCAGGTTGCGCAGTCCGCGCTCCCCGATCAGTTTGAGCAGGGCACCGACGCCAGGTTCGTGCACCTCGCAACCCAAGAACACCATGTCAGGCAACACCTGTGCAATGTGGGCCGTGGCGTCACCCATGCCAAAACCGATTTCTAGCACCACGGGTTGCTCTCGCCAATCCCGGCCCCACACATCGGGCCAATGGACAGGGACGCCGGTATAGGGGCGGATGAACTCGGCGCCCAGCGTGTGGATGGCGCGTGCCTGACCTGAGCTGGTGCGACCGGCCCGTTTGACAAAGGTGCGGACTTTCTGGGGGGATAGGGCCGCAGCTTGCAGTGCCTTCAACGGATGATGCGTGTCGAGGGCCGGTGCCCCTTGCTGTTTGGACAGTTTCTCACCCGCTGCGTCGAGCACCAGTGGGGTGTGCAGGTACACCGGCGTGGGCAACCCAAGGGCTTGTTGCAGCAGAATCTGACGCGGGGTGTTGTCGGCCAGGTCTTCGCCGCGGACCACATGCGTGATACCTTGACGCGCATCGTCGGTGACCACGGCGAATTGATACGACCACACGCCATCGGCCCGACGCAGCACGAAATCGCCCACCGAGGCGTTGACCTGCTGGGTGCACTCACCCAACCGGCGATCACGCCAGTTCACCAGACTGTCAGGCGGCACTTGAAACCGCCATGCCAACCCTCGCGCGAGTTGGGGGGAGGTGTAATCAGCGGACCAGGTAACCTGACCGCGCGCGGTTCGGCAGGTGCCCGGATACACCAACTCTTGATGACGCGACTTCACCACGCCGCGAGCGGCCCAGGCTTGCTCGATGTCCTTGCGTGAGCAACGGCATCCGTAAACCGCCTCTTGTTGTATCAATGGGTGGAGCGCTTGTTCGTACGCTGCACCCTGGCGTGATTGCCAGGTAGGCTGCTCGTCAGGATGCAAGCCGCAATCGGCCAATTGCCGCAAGATGTGTTGATCCGCACCCGGCTCGCAGCGCGGCAGATCCACGTCTTCGATACGCACCAACCAGACACCGTGATGCGCCCTCGCATCAAGCCAGCTGGCCAGCGCTGCCACGAGAGAACCGGCATGCAGCCATCCCGTGGGCGAGGGCGCAAAGCGGCCCCGGTATCCCGCCACCGTGTGCTCCGCGTCAGGCGGCAGCCAGGGCCAGCGACAGGCCGCTCACAAACGCATCCTCGACCCGGTGACCCAGGTGCCAGTCGCCGCAGGTGCCCAGGCCACTGTCGGGACGGTACAGGTGCGAGGTGCCCAGCGGGCGCACGGTCTTGGCCTGTCCCCAGCGGTGTGCCTGCACGTGGGTGGGTTGGGTGCGTATGCCGGTGAGCTCGGCAAAAGCCTTGAGTAACTTGGCCTCCACGCGTGCAGGGTCGTCCTGCAAGTGTTCCAGCGACCACTCGGGGCTGGCTTGCACCGTCCAGCGCTCGATCGGCGAGCGACGCGGTTTGGAGGATTCGCGTGCCAGCCACGCAATGCGGTGGTGGGTGCTGCGTGCCACGTTCCATTGCGGCCCTAGGTAGGACAGGCTGGGCTGGTTGGCCTGGGGAAAAGCCAGCATGAGTGTCCAGCAAGGCGCCATCTCCACGCCTTGCAGAGCGGTCATCAACTCACCAGCCGAGGCTTCGCCAGCGGACTGACGCAGGAGTTGCATCGATTGTCCATGGGCCAAGGCCAACAGCACTGCATCAAATCCACTGGCTACGACGGCGTCCTCGCCATGCACCTGCAGTTGCCAACGCTGCGGGTTCAGTCGGTCGCGCGTGATGCGCTCGACACGCACATTGAGGTGCAGGTATCCGGCCGCCTGCAGCGGTGCTGCCCAGTGGGCCACTAACGAGCGCATCCCTGGGGTGGGTACGTAGTGCGGCTCGCGGGTGGGCAGAGCCGCTTCCACCACATGACCCAGCGGGTCGAGCACGCGCACCGCATTGGCGCTCCAGGGTCGCACGCAAGCTGACGTGCCCGGTACTTGCTCCAGCGCCAGGGCAAACCGTGGGTCACGCACGGTGAAGTACTGAGCACCATGGTCGAACGACCCCCACGGCGTGTCGCGCGTGGCCATGCGCCCGCCGACATAGGGCGCTTGTTCAAACACACTGACCTGATGCCCGGCTTGAACCAGGGTGCGGGCCGCTGTGACGCCGGCCATGCCGGCCCCGAGGATGGCAAAGTGTTTCATGGGATCGACTCTACACCCAAGTGCGTTTGCCGTCCCGGGTGGCACAACAGTGCGGCGCGGGTCGCGGGACTGCGCAGTTGTTTGAGCCACCACTGCAGGGCGCGACCGGTGCGAGGGCTGCCCTCTGTGGCGCTGGGGTCGTGACCGCTGGTCGCCGGGCTGTCCGCACCGCCGCGGCGCCAGGCGTAACCGACTTGGCTGATGCGCGGCGGGCGTTGCACTTCTCGCGTCACCAGTCGCCCAGCGGCCAGGTACGGACGAACCAAGGGCTCGGGCAGAAACCCGACGCCCAGACCGCGCAATTGAGCCTGCAGCTTGGCAGGCATGGTGGGCACCGTGAACACGTCCTGCCCAGCCAACAAACCCACGGTGAGCCCTCGCCCCTGTGGGGTCGAGTCGGCCACCGCCACGGCCCGGTATTGACGGATCAACTCGTCGGGCACGGGCTCGGCGTGAGCCGCCAGCGGATGGTGAGGGGCAATGGCAAAGACAAAGGGCAACTGGCCCAGCGGGGCAAACTGCACACCATGCGGCAGGGTGCTGGCCTCCATGCTCACCCCCAGGGCCAGATCCGCCTGCCCGGAGACGAGGGCCTGCAGGGTGCCGCTCAGTACCTCGTCGCGTAAGCGCAGACGGGTGGGGGGCTTGGGCTCCAGAAAGGCCCCGCAAAGCTCCATCAAGGTGGTCGGGTCGATCAGGCTGTCCACGGCGATGGTGAACTCGCTTTCCCACCCCGTGGCCACCCGGCGCACCCGCTGTGCCACGGCTTCGAGTTCAGCCAGGATGCGCTGCCCCTCGTTCATCAACTCCTGGCCAGCAGCGGTGGGCCGAGCCTGGCGCGAACGTCGATCAAACAGCAGGACATCGAGTGATTCCTCGAGTTGGCGCACCCGGTAGGTCAAGGCACTAGGTACGAGGTTGAGCGCGCGCGCTGCCGCAGCGAAACTGCCGCAGCGGGCGATGGTCTGGAGCATCGATAGAGCTTCGGGCGTGAGGACATCGCGGGTAGTGGGCATGGCATTACAGAGACTGTCCGTGAAATTAGGGGGTACCCCTTCGCATGATGAAGGGACCACGACCCTCACTATGGTTCAATATTTTTGAATGATGACATCAATCATATGCCACTCAGAGCTGCCGATGAACCCGTACATTCATGGCTGTTGTTGCTTTGTTGTCTTCAGGAGATTCGCATGATCGCCCTTCGACGCTCTCAGGACCGAGGCTATGCCGATCACGGCTGGCTCAAGTCGTTCCACAGCTTTTCCTTTGCTGGCTATCACGACCCCGCCTACATGGGCTGGGGCAACCTGCGGGTGATCAACGAGGACCGCATCGCACCGGGCACGGGGTTTGGCACGCACGGCCACCGCGACATGGAAATCATCAGCTACGTGCTCTCAGGCGAGTTGGCCCACCGTGACAGCATGGGCAATGTCAAAGGGATTCCGCCGGGAGACGTGCAGCGCATGAGTGCGGGCCGCGGTGTGCAACACAGCGAGTTCAACCACGCCCCCGGGCAGGAGACGCACTTCTTTCAGATCTGGATCGAGCCCAACGTGACGGGCATCGAGCCCAGCTACGAGCAAGTGTCGGTCGCGGCTGCGAACAAGCGGGGTCAACTCGCTCGCATTGCGGGGCCCGAGCAAGCGGCCGTGAAGATTCATGCCGATGCCGCGCTGTACGCGGGGCTGTTTGACGCGCAGGAGTCTGCGCAACTCGCGTTGGCCTCAGGGCGTCGAGGCTATGTGCATCTGGTGCGCGGTGCCTTGCTGGTGAACGGTCACGCCTTGCAGGCCGGCGACGCGCTGTTGTTGGCTGATGAATCGACGATCCAACTCGATCACGGGCAGGACGCCGAGGTGTTGGTATTTGATCTGGCGTCCTGAGCGCGAATCACGTCTTGGCTCGGTGAGGTGCATGGCCGAGTGTATGTCTTTGTTTTTTTAGGAGATCTTTCATGGCTAAAACTGTTGTGGTTTTTCATTCGGGCTACGGTCACACCGAGCGCGTGGCCAACTTCGTCGCGGATGGTGCCAAAGCCGAGATGGTGGTCATTGACGCCGATGGCCACGTGAGCGACGCCGACTGGAGCCGTCTTGATGCGGCAGACGCCATCATCTTCGGCTCACCCACTTACATGGGCATGGTGTCGTGGCAATTCAAAAAATTTGCCGATGCCACGTCCAAGCGCTGGTTCACCAGTGCCTGGAAAGACAAGGTGGCTGGCGGCTTCACCATCTCGGCCAACCCGAGTGGCGACAAGCTGTCCACGATTCAGTACTTCATCACGCTGGCGATGCAAAACGGCATGATCTGGGTGGGGCAGCCGGCCTTGAATGACGGCACCGTCAACCGACTGGGCTCCAACTCGGGGCTGATGGCGCAGGTGGGGCCGACCAGCCCGGCGAGTGATATTCCCCAAGGCGACCTGGACACCGCCCAGGCCTATGGCCAACGCGTGGCTGAGGTGGCAGAGAAGCTGCGCGGTTGAGTTGAGGTGACGCCCGCCGGCAGGCGGACATTTGACCGCTCAGGGAGTGGTGGATAAATCGGGAGCGAGAGCGACCCGCTCGTCAAACACGAAGCAGTCACCGCGGTAATGCGCGCCCCCCACTTCCTCAAAATACTTGAGGATGCCGCCCTCGAGTTGATACACCGACTCGAGCCCGATCTCTTTCAGATAGAGGGCGGCTTTCTCGCAGCGGATACCTCCGGTGCAATAACTCACCACCGTCTTGCCTTCCAGTTCGGACCGGTGTGCTTGCGCGGCAGCCGGAAACTCACTGAACCGTGAGATGCGCCAGTCGATGGCGCCCTCGAACGCGCCGGCATCGACTTCGAAGGCATTGCGTGTATCGAGGGTCACCACGGGGCGCCCGTGATCGTCGTGGCCCTGGTCCAGCCAGCGCTTGACGGTGTCAGCAGCCACAGCGGGCGCTCGGCCCCCCGCCGGACGGATGGTCGGATGGTTCATTCGGATGATCTCTCGCTTGCACTTGATCACCATGCGCTTGAAAGGTTGTAAGGCCGACCAGCTCTCCTTGGGAGCGATGTCGGCAAAACGTGCGTCTTGATGCATGAAGCCGACAAATGCACGCACACCCGCCTCGGGACCAGCCAGAAACAGGTTGACCCCTTCCTGGGACAGCAGGACGGTGCCTTTCAAGCCTTCGTCGAATGCGCGCGCCAACCAGGGTTCACGCAAACCCTGAGGGTCATCAATATCGACAAATTTGTAGGCAGAAATGTTCAGGATGTCGTTCACATGGTTATTTTACGAGGCGGTATCGAGCGGGCAATTGCCTACAATCAATGCATGTTCGTTCATCTGCGCCTGCATTCTGAATTCTCCGTGGTCGATGGCACCAACCGCATCGACGAGGTGGTGCAGGTGGCGGCCCGTGACGGACAACCGGCCTTGGCCCTCACCGATCTGAGCAACCTGTTTGGCGGCATCAAGTTTTACAAGGCGGCGCGTGGGGCGGGTCTCAAGCCCGTGCTGGGGGCGGAAGTGGTGGTGGAGGGCTTGTCCGAGGACCTGACCCAAACTTCGCGCATGCTGCTGCTGGTGCAAGACCATGCCGGCTACTTGAACCTGTGCGAATTGCTGGCCCGCGCGTGGACGCTCAATGTGATCCGCGATCAGGCTGTGGTCAAGCACAGCTGGTTGCGTGAACTCGCGCAAGGGTTGATCGCCGTCTCGGGGGCACAGTCCGGGGCCGTGGGTCAGGCGCTGGTGCAGGGCAATGCCTCCAAGGCCGGCGAGGTGGCATTGCTGCTGGCCTCCATGTTTCCGCATCGCTTCTATATCGAGCTACAGCGCGCCGGCCGTGTGGATGACGAAGCGCACGTCATGGCCGCGGTGCAACTCGCTGCGCGACTCAAGTTGCCGGTGGTAGCCACCCACCCGGTGCAGTTCACCCAGCCTGATGACTACGAAGCCCACGAGGCGCGCGTGTGCATTGCCGAAGGCGAGATCCTGGGCAATGCACGGCGCGTGCGCAAGTTCACCCGCGAGCAGTATTTCAAATCGACCGAGCAAATGCGTGCGCTGTTTGCTGATGTGCCGTCAGCCCTGGCCAACTCGGTGGAAATTGCACGGCGCTGCAACCTCACGCTCTTACTGGGCAAGCCACAGTTGCCCGACTACCCCACGCCGCCGGTGGACGGCCGGCAGTTGCCCATGGAGGAGTATTTCCGCCACGCCTCTTACCAGGGCCTGGAGGCGCGCTTGCGACAGCGTTTCCCGGATGAGGCCCAGCGCGAACGCGAGCGTCCTGCTTATGTCGAGCGGCTGGAGTTCGAGATTCAGACCATCATCAAGATGGGCTTCCCAGGCTACTTCCTGATCGTGAGCGACTTC
>RFTK01000067.1 GCA_009923505.1 Betaproteobacteria bacterium | reverse complement strand
GGTCATGCAAGCTTGTCAGCCCTGCACCTCGCCTCTCACCTCATCATCCAGGCGCCAAGCCGAGCAATCGCACCGCGTTGTCTTTCAAAATACCCGGCATCACCTCGGGCTTGAAGCCGGCCACTTCAAAATCTTTCATCCAGCGCTCAGGCGTGATGAGCGGGTAGTCGCTGCCAAAGAGGACCCGGTCCTTCAGCAAGGTGTTGGCGTATTGCACCAACTGCTTGGGGAAATATTTGGGGCTCCACCCGGAGAGATCGATCCACACATTGGGCTTGTGGGTGGCCACGGACAAGGCCTCGTCCTGCCAGGGAAAGCTGGGATGGGCCATGACGATCTGCATGTCCGGAAAATCGATCGCCACATCGTCGAGGTACATGGGGTTGCTGTAGGCCAGTCGCAACCCTCCCCCGCAACGCATGCCGCTGCCAATGCCACTGTGTCCGGTGTGAAAGATGGCCGGCATCTTGTGCGCGTTGATCACCTCGTAGATGGGCCAGGCCATCTTGTCGTAGGGGTGGTAGCCCTGCACGGTGGGGTGAAATTTAAAGCCGCGAACACCCTCTTCACGAATGAGACGCTCGGCCTCGCGGGCGCCCATTTTGCCTTTGTGTGGATCAATGCTGGCAAAGGCGATCATCATGTCGCTGTTGTCTCGGGCGGCCTGGGCAATTTCTTCGTTGGGGATGCGCCGACGGCCTAACTGAGACTCACTGTCCACGGTGAACATCACCAGACCGATACGCTGCTCTCGGTAATAGGCAATGGTCTCAGCGATGGTGGGGCGGCGATTGCTGCCAAAGTACTTGTCTGCGGCTCGGTCGTACTCCTCACCGTAGTTATCAAACGGATTCCAGCAACTCACCTCGGCGTGGGTGTGGATATCGATGGCGCGCAAATTCTGAAAGTCCATGGCAGCACAAGATGGATAGGGTCAGGTAGTGGACAACGAGGGTATCACGAGCGCCGCAATCGGGGCACAATTCGTCCCCATGACACCCGAACTCACCCCTTCGCAAACCCTGCCCCAAGATGCCGAACAGGCGCTGCTCATTGGCCGTCTCTGGCAACCTGGCGTGGGCCCCGTGCTGGTCCAGGTGCGTCCTGATGGCGTATATGACCTCTCAGGCGTGGCCAGCACCTGCAGTGAATTGCTGGATCGCGCGGATCGGGTGGAGGCTGTGCACGCACAGCGTGGTGCTCGCCTGGGCGACTTGGCCACCCTGTTGGCCAACACCCATCCAGATACACGTCAAGACAGTCAACCGTGGCTGCTGGCGCCCTGCGATTTGCAGGCCCTGAAAGCTGCGGGCGTGACCTTTGTGGCCAGCATGCTCGAGCGAGTCATCGAGGAGCAGGCGCGCGGAGACGCCAGCAAAGCCGCTGCCGTTCGAGCAGCCGTGGTGGCCATCATGGGTGAGAACCTCTCGGCGGTGAAACCGGGCTCTGAACAGGCCGCTCAACTCAAGCAAGCCTTGCTGGCACAGGGAGCCTGGTCGCAATACCTGGAGGTGGGTATCGGACCGGACGCCGAGGTGTTCACCAAGTCGCAACCCATGAGTGCCGTGGGCACAGGGGCCGAGGTAGGGATTCATCCCCGCAGTGAGTGGAACAACCCGGAGCCCGAGATCGTGTTGGCCATCAACAGCCGCGGCGAGGTGGTGGGCGCCACGCTGGGCAATGATGTCAACCTGCGTGACTTTGAAGGGCGCAGCGCCTTGCTGCTGGGCAAGGCCAAGGACAACAATGGCTCTTGTGCCATCGGCCCCTTCATTCGACTGTTTGACCCACACTTCAGCATCGATCAGGTTCGGCAATGCAACCTGGCCATGGAAGTCAGGGGCGCAGACGGTTTTGTCATGCAGGGCTCGAGTTCGCTCACCATGATCAGCCGTGATCCGCTGGACCTGGCCTCGCAAGCCATCGGCAGCACGCACCAATACCCGGACGGGCTGATGCTGTTTTTGGGCACCATGTTCGCTCCCACACAAGACCGCCCGATCCCGGGACGGCCTGTGGGCCAGGGTTTCACGCATGCGGTGGGCGATGTCGTGCGCATTGCCACCCCGCTGTTGGGCACCCTGGTCAACCGTGTGAACACCAGCGACCGCATTCCGCCCTGGACCTATGGGGTGCGCGCACTCCTGCAGGACCTCAAGCGCAGGGCTTGAGAGCGTGGCGCCACGCGCCATGAGTACTTAAGAGGTCTTTTTTTGAGGGTGATCGACCCTTAAAAAGCCCACCATGCCCATTTTTTTGATACTCCGGACTTGAATCAGGGGTTTTGACCCCAAGGTGGATTGCCAAGCGTTCACTTTATCGACCACCATGTCCGACCAACCTTCCACCGAACCCAGCTCGACCCCCGAGCATCCCACCGGTTCCGGCCAACCCAGCGCTCCCTCCCCGGCGCCCGACTCCGCAGAAGCCCCCAGCGAGGAAACCCTCGCGGCCGATCCCCTCACCCAAGCCCAG
The DNA here is from genome assembly GCA_009923505.1 of Betaproteobacteria bacterium. Classification (GTDB taxonomy): domain Bacteria; phylum Pseudomonadota; class Gammaproteobacteria; order Burkholderiales; family Burkholderiaceae_C; genus Limnohabitans. The sequence continues at coordinate 15,888 of RFTK01000067.1, read as the reverse complement.
GCCGAAGTGGCCATCCTCCAGGCCAAGGTCACCGAGCTGCAAGACCAATACATCCGTGGCCAAGCCGAGGTGCAAAACGCACGCCGTCGCGCTGACGAGGAAGTTTCCAAGGCCCGCAAATTCGCGGTCGAGTCCTTTGCCGACAGCATGCTGCCCGTGGTGGACAGCCTCGAGGCGGGCTTGGCCACCCAAGAAGCCACGCCGCAGCAAATTCGTGAAGGTGCCGAAGCCACCTTGCGCCAACTCAAGAGTGCGCTTGAGCGCAACAAGGTGCTGGCTATCGATCCTGCCGTGGGCAGCAAATTCGACCCGCACCAGCACCAGGCCATCAGCATGGTGCCGGCCGAGCAAGAGGCCAACACCATCGTCAGCGTGCTGCAAAAGGGTTACTTGATCGCCGACCGCGTGTTGCGGCCAGCACTGGTCACGGTGGCCGCACCCCAATAAGCCGGCAGGTGTTCCAGCGAATAGCCCCTTCCCCTCCAGGGCGACACTTGAACTCCACCGACCTATCCACAGATTCATCACAGTTTGATTGAAACCGGCGAGCGAAACCCTCTCTCGCCACAACGGAGAACACCATGGGAAAAATCATTGGCATCGACCTCGGCACCACCAATTCGTGTGTGGCCATCATGGAAGGCAACACCACGCGCGTGATTGAAAACGCCGAGGGCGCACGCACCACACCGTCCATCATCGCGTACCAGGAAGATGGCGAAATTTTGGTGGGGGCCTCCGCCAAGCGTCAGGCTGTGACCAACCCCAAGAACACGCTCTATGCCGTCAAGCGTCTCATCGGACGCCGCTTCGAAGAGAAAGAAGTCCAAAAGGACATCGACCTGATGCCCTACACCATCGCCAAGGCTGACAACGGTGACGCCTGGGTGGAAGTGCGCGGCAAGAAACTCGCGCCCCCACAGGTCAGCGCCGAGGTGTTGCGCAAGATGAAGAAGACCGCCGAAGACTACCTCGGTGAAGAAGTGACCGAAGCCGTGATCACCGTGCCGGCCTACTTCAATGACGCCCAGCGCCAAGCCACCAAGGATGCAGGCCGCATTGCCGGCCTGGAAGTCAAACGCATCATCAACGAACCCACCGCGGCGGCCCTGGCCTTCGGTCTGGACAAGCAAGAACGTGGCGACCGCAAGATCGCGGTGTACGACCTGGGTGGCGGCACGTTTGACGTGTCCATCATCGAGATTGCCGATGTCGACGGCGAAAAGCAGTTTGAAGTGCTCTCCACCAACGGAGACACTTTCCTCGGCGGCGAAGACTTTGACCAACGCATCATCGATCACATCATTGCCGAGTTCAAGAAAGAGCAAGGCGTGGACCTGTCCAAGGACGTGCTGGCCCTTCAACGCCTGAAAGAAGCCGCCGAGAAGGCCAAGATCGAGTTGTCGTCCTCGGCTTCGACCGACATCAACCTGCCCTACATCACGGCCGATGCGTCGGGCCCCAAACACCTGAACATCAAACTCTCCCGCGCCAAGCTGGAGTCCCTGGTGGAAGAGTTGATCGAGCGCACCATCGCCCCCTGCCGCACCGCCATCAAGGATGCGGGGGTGAGCGTCGGTGACATCCACGACGTCATCCTGGTGGGTGGCATGAGCCGCATGCCCAAGGTGCAGGACAAGGTCAAGGAGTTCTTCGGTAAAGAGCCGCGCAAAGACGTCAACCCCGATGAGGCGGTGGCCGTGGGCGCAGCCATCCAGGGTCAGGTGCTTTCAGGTGACCGCACAGACGTGCTGTTGCTCGACGTGACCCCGCTCTCCTTGGGTATTGAAACCCTGGGTGGCGTGATGACGAAGATGATCACCAAGAACACCACCATCCCGACCAAATTCGCGCAGACCTTCTCCACTGCCGACGACAACCAACCGGCCGTGACCATCAAGGTCTTCCAGGGCGAGCGCGAGATGGCCAACGGCAACAAATTGCTGGGCGAATTCAACCTCGAGGGCATTGCCCCTGCGGCGCGCGGCACACCGCAAATCGAAGTGTCTTTCGACATTGACGCCAACGGTATCTTGCATGTGGGCGCCAAGGACAAAGGGACGGGCAAGGAAAACAAGATCACCATCAAGGCCAACTCGGGGCTGTCCGAGGATGAAATCCAGAAGATGGTGAAAGACGCCGAACTCAATGCCGAGGAAGACAAGAAAAAGGTCGCACTCGTGCAAACCCGCAACCAGGGCGAAGCTGCGGTGCACAGTGTGCGCAAGAGCCTGAGCGAGCATGGCGACAAACTCGATGCCGGCGAAAAAGAAAAAATCGAGGCCGCTGCCAAGGATCTCGAAGAAGCCCTCAAAGGGGAAGACCAGGCGGCCATAGACGCCAAAACGGACGCACTCATGACGGCCAGCCAAAAACTGGGCGAAAAAGTCTACGCAGACATGCAGGCCCAGCAAGCGGCAGCCGGGGCCAGCGCCGGCGCCGCCGATGCAGGTGGGGCAGCCAAGCCGGCAGACGACAATGTCGTCGACGCCGAAGTCAAGGAAGTGAAGAAGAAAGGCTGAACCCCTTGACCCACGCGTTCGCCGCGTCCGGGCTTGTTCACAAGCCGGCGCGGCGACGTCGTTTCAACAGGATCCATCATCATGGCCAAACGTGACTTTTACGAAGTCCTGGGCGTTCCCAAAAACGCCGGCGAGGACGAAATCAAGAAGGCGTACCGCAAGCTCGCCATGAAGTACCACCCGGACCGCAACCAGGGTGAGGCGGGCAAAGAAGCCGAGGTCAAATTCAAGGAGGCCAAAGAGGCCTACGAGATGCTGTCCGACGCCGAGAAACGGGCTGCCTACGATCAGTTCGGCCATGCGGGCGTGGACCCCAACATGCGTGGCGGTCCTGGTGGCCAGCAAGGCTTTGGTGGATTTGCCGATGCATTTGGCGACATCTTCGGCGACATTTTCGGCCAGGGCCGACGCCCGGGTGGCGGCGGCGGTCGTCAGGTGTACCGCGGCAACGATCTGAGTTATGCCATGGACATCACGCTGGAGGAAGCAGCGCTGGGCAAGGACGCCCAGATCCGCATTCCCAGCTGGGATGCGTGCGACACCTGCCACGGCACGGGTGCCAAGCCTGGCACCTCGGCCAAGACCTGCGGCACCTGCCAAGGCAGCGGCACGGTGCAGATGCGCCAGGGATTCTTCAGCGTGCAACAAACCTGTCCGCACTGCCGCGGGACGGGCAAAATCATTCCCGACCCCTGTGGCACCTGCCATGGCCAGGGCAAGGTCAAGCACCAGAAAACCCTGGAAGTCAAAATCCCGGCCGGCATTGACAGTGGCATGCGTATCCGCAGCACTGGCAACGGAGAACCTGGCACCAACGGTGGCCCGCCGGGCGATCTCTACATCGAGATCCGCATCAAGCAGCACGAAATTTTCGAGCGCGATGGTGACGATCTGCACTGTGCGGTGCCCGTGAGCTTCACCACGGCTGCGTTGGGTGGCGAAATCCAGGTGCCCACTTTGCAAGGTGAAGCGGCCATCGATTTGCCCGAGGGCACGCAAACCGGCAAGCAATTCCGTTTGCGCGGCAAAGGCATCAAGGGCGTGCGCTCCAGCTACCCGGGTGACCTGTACTGCCATGTGACGGTTGAAACACCCGTCAAGCTCACCGAGCACCAGCGCAAGCTATTGCGCGAACTCGACGAGTCACTGCGCAAAGGGGGCCACAAGCATTCGCCCACCGAGGGTGGCTGGACCGAGAAACTGAAAAACTTTTTCAGCTGATCAACACGGCCAGCGACTCGCGTGCTCAGGCACCAGGGCACGCCAGCCCAGCTCCCGCTGGATGCGCTGGCATGGGCAAGTTTTCGCTTCAATCGGTCACCCTGATGGTGGACAATTCATCACCATGACCGCCCCACACCGATCTCCGTTGACTACCGTACTGGCCGGCAGTGCCTGGCTGGCTGTGGCGGGCAACCTGGCGTTGTGGCAAGCCCTGTGGCAGCTGCCCGATCTGCATGATGGGCGTGGCGTGGTCATGGGTCTGGTGCTGGCGGGCATGGTGTTTTGCCTGTGTGTATCGATCCTGTCGATCGTGAGCTGGCGTGGGCTGTTGCGGCCGAGCTTGGTGATACTGGCGGTGATCTCCGCGCTAAGTACCCATTACATGCTGAGCTACGGCATCTTGATCGACACCCCCATGGTCATCAATGTGTTGCAAACCGATCTGGGCGAGGCGCGGGATCAACTGAGTCTGTCAGTCTTGCTCAGCGTGAGCCTGATTGTCTTGCCCTTGATAGGGTGGATGTGGCGCCGACCGCTGGCATGGCCTCGCTGGCCGGTGCAAGGGGTGCACAACCTGGGCATGCTGCTCGGCGGGGTGGTTGGCACCTTGCTACTGGCCTATGTGAGCTTTCAGGACTTCTCGACCCTGATGCGCAACCAGACGCAAATGCGCTATTTGATCAATCCGCTCAACACCGTATATGCGCTGGCGGAGGTGGTCTTGATTCCCACCCAAGTGGATCAACAAATACGCCCCCTGGGTGAAGACGCCCAGATCCTGCCCCTGCCCTCCCGTCTGGTCAAAGGCACCCCTTCTCTACCCGAGCTACCCTGGGGCAAGCAACCACCGCTGTTGGTCATCGTCCTCGGTGAGACCGCACGCAGCAGCAATTTCTCGCTCAACGGGTATGCGCGCAACACCAACCCCGGGTTACAGCGCCTGGATGTCTTGAGCTACCGGCAAGTCACCTCCTGCGGCACCAGCACCGCTGCGTCACTGCCCTGCATGTTCTCCCATCTGGGTCGCGAGGGCCACGAAGCACGCACGGCGGAATACGAAAACTTGCTGGATGTGCTGAAGCGGGCCGGGTACCAGGTGATGTGGATTGACAACCAGTCGGGCTGCAAAGGATTGTGCGACCGCATCACCTCGGTGCGCACCACCCAGTTAGAGCTCAAAACACCGGAATGCCACAAAGGCGAATGCATGGATGCTGTTTTGCTGCCGGTGCTCCAGGAGCAACTCCGTCATGCTCATGCACAGACGTCCGCTTCGCGCCAGCCAAGCGCTGGGACCGTGGTGGTGCTGCACATGATGGGCAGCCACGGTCCCGCGTATTTCAAACGTAGCCGCGCGCCACACAAACCCTTCCAGCCCGAATGCACCAGCATCGTCCTGTCCGACTGCTCCAAAGAGGCCATCGTCAACGCCTATGACAACTCCTTGGTGTACACCGACCATATCCTTTCCGAACTGATCCAGTGGTTGCGCCAACAAGCCGTGCAACGACCCACGGGCATGATCTATATCTCAGACCACGGCGAATCGTTGGGGGAAAACAATTTGTACCTTCACGGCATGCCCTTTGCCATTGCACCCCGCGTCCAAACGCATGTGCCCCTGATCACCTGGTGGTCTGAGCAGTTCCAACAGGTGCGCGGCCTTCGTCACGAGTGCCTCAAACAGGACCTCGATCGGCCCTTGTCTCACGACCATCTGTACCACTCGGTACTGGGTCTGATGCGGGTGCAAACACAGAGCTACAACGCTGAACTCGACCTGTTCAGGCGCTGCGACCCCTACGCTGCACGCTGACGCGTCACACGACGCTCACAGAAAACGGTCGAGCAATTTGCGGCTGTGCCGGTCCATCCCCGCCAGATGGCGGATCAGGTACTGAACACCATGGGCGTCCGACACGATCAAGGTGTTGGCGGTCAGGCGACGGATATCCTCTTCGCCTTTGAGCACCAACTCGGTGTCCCCCCGGCTGGTCTTGACGCGCCACACACTGGGGGTGGCAAAGCTGCTCACGCCCAACAGGCAGAGAATCTCGGGCAAAAACTCTCGGCCCTGCAAAGCCAACTCAACGCTCGTACGCTGGGGTTCGGGGACGGTGTCGAGCTGGTCAATCCACAGAATTTCCCGTCCCTCGCGGCTCATGATGGCAATGCCTTCGCGGGGCGACGCAATGGGAAATGCGCGCACGGGCACCACACGGTCGTGCACCGTGCCGTCCTGCAAGCGCAACACCCACTGTCCCATGGCATCTTGCTGCAACTCAAACGGCTCCAGGCCAGGCTGCTCGCCGTCGGCCAACTGCCCCCCCTTCAGCGCCGAAGCGGTGACATCAGTGGCATGAATCATGCGTCCTCCTTGCTGGTTCGTCCCTCGCCCAGCATGGCTTCCTGGTCGGCCTGGGCCTGTCGGGCCTGGGCTTCGTACAAACGCCAGTAAGCCCCCTGTCGCGCCATCAACTCATCGTGCTGCCCCTCCTCCACCATGCGGCCTTGTTCGAGCACCACCAGACGGTCGGCACGATGCAAGGTGGACAGGCGGTGGGCAATGGCAATCGTGGTGCGCCCTTGCACCAGGTTGTCCAATGCTCGCTGAATTTCCTGTTCGGTCTCGGTGTCCACCGAGGAAGTGGCTTCGTCCAAAATCAGAATGCGCGGGTTGATCAAGAGCGCACGCGCAATCGAGATACGTTGGCGCTCGCCACCGGACAGCCCTTGCCCACGCTCGCCCACCAAGGAATCGTAGCCCTGGGGCAGGCGCAGGATGAAATCATGGGCATGCGCCGCTCGCGCAGCCGCGACAATTTCCTCACGCGTCGCCTGGGGTTTGCCGTAAGCGATGTTGTCGGCGATGGTGCCAAAAAAGAGATACGGCTCCTGCAGCACCAGACCGATATGCCGGCGGTACTCGCCAAGCGGCAAATGCCGGATGTCCACGCCATCGACCTGGATCGAGCCTTCGGTCAGGTCGTAGAAGCGGCAGATCAGGTTCACCAAGGTGCTCTTGCCCGACCCGCTTTGCCCCACCAGACCAATCATCTCGCCGGGGCGAATGTCCAGGTCGAGTCCGCGGATGACGGCACGGTTGCCGTACCGAAAGCCCGCATCCTTGAGCACGATACGCCCTTCCACCCGCTCCAGGTGTACCGGGTGGGTGGGCTCGGGCACGCTGGAGACATGGTCCAGGATTTCAAAAATACGCTTGGCACCCGCCGCCGCCTTCTGGGTGTGCGAGACGATGCGGCTCATCGAATCCAGCCGTATGTAAAAGCGGCCGATGTACGCCAAAAACGCGGTGAGCACACCCACCGTCACCCGGTGGTTGGCCACCTGCCAGATGCCAAAGGCCCACACCACCAAGAGCCCGATTTCGGTCATGAGCGTCACGGTGGGCGAGAACAAGCCCCACAGGAAGTTGATCCGGTCATTCACCGCCAGGTTGTGCCGATTGGCTTCCTGGAAGCGAGCCGATTCTCGGCCCTCCTGCGCAAAGGCTTTGACCACGCGAATGCCCGGTATGGTGTCGGCCAGCACGTTGGTGAGTTCAGACCAGACCCGGTCGATCTTTTCAAAACCCAGGCGCAGGCGGTCGCGCACCGTGTGAATCAACCAGGCGATGAAGGGCAGTGGCAACAGCGTGGCCAGCGCCAATCCCGGGTCGATGGTGAAAAGGATGATGGCCGTCATGACGATCATGATGACGTCGGTGGCAAACTCCATCAGGTGCAGCGAGAGGAACAGGCAGAGGCGATCGGTTTCGGCGCCGATGCGGGTCATCAAATCGCCGGTGCGCCGCCCACCGAAATACTCGAGCGACAAGCGCATCAGGTGGTCAAACGCGGTGCTGCGCAAATCCGCTCCGATGCGCTCGGACACCAGGGCCAGGATGTAGGTTTTCATCCACCCCAGCCCCCAGGCAACCAGCGACGCCACCAACAACCCCCCCAGGTACCAGCTGACCAAGGTGGTGTCGATCTCCTGACCGTTCTGAAAAGGAATCAGCACCTCGTCCATCAGCGGCATGGTGAGGTACGGGGGCACCAGGGTGGCTGCCGTGGAAGCCAGGGTCAGCACAAAACCCAGCAACAGACGCGATTGGTAGGGCTTGGCAAAGCGCCAGAGGCGAAACAGCCCCCAAGTGGACGGGGGGGTGTGCAAGTCGCCGTCGCAGGCCGAGCACACGGCGCCGGGGTTGTCCAGGGGGCGCTTGCAGGTGGGACAGCGCAGGGCGAGCTGCGGCGCAGCGCCCTCATCCTGGTCGAGATGCTCACACCGTTGGTTGAGCACCTCTTGCAAGCGCATGGCTGCCACGTTGCGGCTCAGGGTGAAACGCCAGTGTGCCAGGCGCTGTCCCGGGACGGTCAGGCTCAGGGTTCCCACACCGGCATGGTCATGGTGCTGCAACTGCAAGCCTGACACCAGGTCCCAGGACCGCCAGGCACGAGCCATCGAGCCCCCGTTGGCCGGGACTTCGGGCTGACAGGCGAGCAAGCGCCGGTCTGTCACAATCAGGAGTCCGCGCGCGAAGGTCAGGCGCTCATCGAGGTCAACCTCGAGGCAGGCCCGAACGTTCTCACCGGACAACAGCTGTTGCTGCACATCGGATTGCCAGCCAGGGGGCATTTCAGCCCAGGCGGTATCCGGCAGATTGGAAGAACTCATGGTTGGAATCAACCCGTGCCCATTCAACATACGCACCGGTCAGAAAAAAGAGAGGAACCTGACTTGACGCTCGGTTCCTTAACGCGCCAGATTGTAGCCGCGGTGACTCGCAGGGTCTGCCCCCTTTCTGCCGGCTCCCCCCAGCCTTTGTGCGGTGCCCGCCATGGCTGATCAAACCTTCCCTGACATCAAGATCCTGCGCATCAATTACCTGCGCGGCCCCTCGATCTGGACCTATCGCCCCATCATCGAGGCCTTGGTCGATCTGGGCGAACTGGAGGATCATCCCTCCAACACCATCCCCGGCTTCAACGACCGCATCAACGCCTGGCTGCCAGGCCTGGTGGAGCACCACTGCGGCGTGGGTCATCGGGGTGGCTTTCTGACGCGCCTGGTCGGTGGTACCTGGATGGGCCACATCATGGAGCACGTCAGCATCGAGTTGCAAATCCTGGCGGGCGCTCGAGCCGAATTTGGCAAGGCACGCGAGATCAGCCGCCGTGGCGTTTACAAGGTCGTGGTCCGCACCGAACACGAAGAGCTGGGACGGCGCAGTTTCTTGACCGCCCATGCGCTGGTCATGGCCGCCATCAATGACCGCCCGTTTGACGTCAGCGCGGCGGTCGAGGCGTTGAAAAAAGTCGTGGACAAGTATTGCCTGGGACCCAGCACCGCCTGCATTGTGGACGCTGCGGCCGAACGCAAAATTCCGTTCATCCGCCTCACCGAAGGCAACCTGGTGCAACTGGGCTACGGCTCGCGCCAGCGACGCATCTGGACGGCTGAGACCGACCGGACCAGCGCCATCGCCGAGAGCATTTCGAGCGACAAGGATCTGACCAAGCAACTGCTCTCCCAGTGTGGCGTGCCGGTGCCCGAAGGCCAGTTGGTCGACAGCCCAGAAGCGGCCTGGGTGGCAGCCCAGGAAATTGGCCTGCCCGTGGTGGTCAAACCCTACGACGGCAACCGCGGCCGGGGCGTCTCGCTCGATTTGCAGACCCAATCGTCGGTTGAAGCAGCCTGGCACGCTGCGCGGCTCGAGAGCAAATATGTGCTGGTCGAGCGCTATGTGCGGGGCGAGGAACATCGTCTCTTGGTGGTGGGCGATCGTGTGGTAGCCGCCACCCGGGGAGAAACCGTGTCGATCACGGGCGACGGTGTCTCGACCATCGAACAACTGGTCAACACCCAGGTCAACAACGACCCGCGTCGGGGCGATATCGAAATCTACCCCCTGGCAGCTGTCCGTTTCCACGGCCCGGACCACCTCATCCACTTGCTGGAAATCCAGCGCCAGGGCCTGGAGCCCACCAGCGTCCCCACGCTCGGACAGCGCGTGATCGTGCAACGCAACGGCAACCTCAACATCGACGTCACCGACGACATCCACCCCGATGTGGCCGCCATTGCCACCCTGGCCACCCGGGTGGTCGGACTCGATATCGCGGGCATCGACATCGTGGCGCAGGACATCACCCGCCCGCTGCTGGAGCAAGGCGGCGCTGTCATCGAAGTCAATGCCGGCCCGGGTCTCTTGATGCACCGCAAACCCGCCGTGGGCAAACCCCGTCCGGTGGGCGAGGCCATCATGCAGCACCTGTTTGGCTCACAAGAGCATGCGCGCATCCCCATCGTCGGCGTGATCGGCAGCCAGCAAACCCCGCAAATCGCCCAACTCACGGCCTGGTTGCTGCACCTGTCCGGGCGACGCACCGGACTGGCCAACCAGCAAGGCTTGTTCATGGCTCAGCGACAAGTCGAGTCGCGCGACGCGCGGGGCTTTGATTTTGCCGAGCGCCTGTTGATCAACCGCGCCCTCGATGCAGCGGTCATTGAAACCTCGCCTCGACACATCCTGGAAGATGGTCTGCCCTACGACCGATGCGCCATCGCCATCGTGACCGACATGCCTGCCACAGACGATGTGCTGCGTGACGAGCACGACATCCTCAACGAGGAAAAAATGCGCAATGTGGTGCGCACCCAGGTCGATGTGGTGCTGGCCACCGGCGCTGCCGTGCTCAATGCCGACGAACCGGCGGTCGTGTCGCTGGCCGAGTTGTGCGACGGCGAGGTGGTGTACTACGCCCGCGACTTCAACCAACCCTTGCTGAAAGAACACCGACAGCAAGGTCACCGGGTGGTGTCTTGCCGCGACGGTCAGGTCATTCTGGCGCGCGGCGAGCAGGAAACCGCCCTCTTTCACCTCGACGTGACCTTGTTCTCTCGTCTGCTCAACGAAGGCCTGGAACTCCCCACCCTGCTGGCCAGCGTGGCCGCCGCGTGGGCGCTGGACATCACGCCGCAACTCATTCGTGCCGGCCTCAAGAACTTCGGTCAGACGCCGTCGGCCACTTCACCCAACCCAACGATCAGCGCCTGATGGACGTTTCTCGCATTCGCCCCTTGCGGGGCCCCAATCTCTGGACCCGTCACACGGCCATCGAGGCACTCGTGCGCTGTCAGCCCGAGGACCAGTTGTCGGCACACCCGGGATTCGAAAGCCGTTTGCGGCACCTGTTTCCAGGCATCGGCGCCCTGCGCCCGAGTGAACGCAATACACCGCTGACCCTGGCCCATGCGCTGGAGGCGGCCACGCTGCACCTGCAGATCCAGGCGGGATGTCCTGTCACCTTCAGTCGCACCACGCCCACCCCCGAGGACGGCCTGTTCCAGGTGGTTGTCGAGTACACCGAGGAGCCAGTAGGACTTCGCGCCTTGGAGCTTGCCAATCAGCTGTGTCAGGCAGCTCTTCAAGACCAGCCCTTCGAGCTGGATCAATCGGTCGCCTTGCTGCGCGAGCTCGACGAAGACATTCGCCTGGGCCCGTCCACCGGCTCCATCGTGGATGCTGCCGTGGCGCGTGGTATTCCGTACCGCCGCCTCACAGAGGGCAGCCTGGTTCAGTTGGGCTGGGGCAGCAAGCAACGCCGCATCCAGGCCGCCGAGATTGACAGCACCAGTGCCATTGCTGAGTTCATCGCCCAGGACAAAGACCTGGCCAAGAAGCTCTTGCATGCCGCTGGCGTTCCCGTGCCCCTGGGCCGACCGGTCCACAGTGCCGAGGACGCCTGGCTGGCCGCACAGGAAATTGGTGGTCCGGTGGTGGTCAAGCCACGCGATGGCAACCAGGGGCGCGGCGTGACGGTGAACATCACCACGGAAGCCGACGTGCGCGCTGCTTTTGAGAATGCACACCTCCACCGACCCGAAGTGATGGTGGAACGCTACCTGCCCGGCAGCGACTACCGCTTGCTGGTGGTGGGTGACAAACTGGTCGCCGCCGCTCGCCGCGAGCCCCCGCTCGTCACCGGCGATGGCAAGCACACCGTCAAACAGCTGGTGGAGATTGTCAATGCAGACCCGCGTCGTGGCGAAGGCCATGCGACGTCGCTCACCAAGATTCGCTTTGACGAAGTGGCACTGGCCCGCCTCAAAGAGCAAGGCTATGACGCTGACAGCGTGCCCACCAAGGGCACCCGCGTTATCCTGCGGAACAACGCCAACTTGTCCACCGGCGGCACCGCCACCGATGTGACAGATGACGTCCATCCGGAAGTGGCCGCCAGCGCCGTCGCCGCTGCCCAAATGGTCGGCCTCGATATCTGTGGCGTGGACGTGGTGTGTGAGACGGTGTTGCGTCCCCTCGAAGTTCAAAATGGCGGTATCGTTGAAGTGAATGCCGCACCGGGCTTGCGCATGCACCTGAGCCCCTCGTTCGGCAAGGGACGTGATGTCGGCGAGGCCGTCATGAAAACGCTGTTCCCTCCCGGAGACGACGGACGCATCCCGGTGGTCGCCGTGACGGGCACCAATGGCAAGACCACCACGGTTCGTCTCACCTCTCACCTGCTCAACGCCAGCGGCTTGCGCGTGGGCATGACCAACACCGATGGTGTGTTTGTCAATGGACGGCAGATGGATTCCGGCGACTGCAGCGGACCGCGCAGCGCACGCAATGTCTTGCTTCACCCGGATGTCGACGCCGCCGTGCTGGAAACTGCCCGGGGCGGCATGCTGCGCGAAGGCCTGGCCTTTGACCGCTGCCAGGTGGCCGTGGTGACCAACATCGGCATGGGAGACCACCTGGGACTGAACTACATCACCACGGTGGAAGACCTGGCGGTGCTCAAGCGCGTCATTGTGCAAAACGTGGCGTCCAACGGCATGGCCGTGCTCAACGCTGCCGATCCGATCGTGGCGGCCATGGCGGGCAACTGCCCGGGACAAGTGACCTTCTTCGCGCTCGATGCGCACCACCCCGTCATGGCCACACACCGCGCCCAAGGCAAGCGGGTGCTGTTCGTGGAAGACGGCCAAGTGGTGGCCATGGAAGGCACGCGCCAGACCCGTATTCCCTTGAGCGAAATTCCTCTCACCCGCAAGGGCGCGATCAATTTCCAGATCGAGAATGCCATGGCCTCGATCGGCGCCGCCTGGGCGTTGAACATCGGTTGGGACAGCATCTGCAAGGGGCTGGCCACATTTGTCAGCGACAGCCATGCCGTGCCGGGCCGTTTCAACGAGTTCAACTTCCGCGGCGCCACCGTGATAGCCGACTACGGCCACAACCCGGACGCCATCAAAGCCCTGGTGCAGGCCGTGATGGCCATGCCTGGCAAACGTCGCAGCGTGGTCATCAGCGGGGCGGGCGATCGACGCGATGAGGACATCCGTGAACAAACCCGCATCATCGGCGAAGCCTTTGACCAGGTGGTGCTGTTCCAGGATGCCTGTCAACGCGGCCGCGTGGATGGCGAGGTGCTCAAGTTGTTGCGCGAAGGCCTCAGCAACGCCAGTCGCACTCAGCACGTCGATGAAATTTATGGTGAGTTCAAAGCCATCGACACGGCCATGGATCGGCTGCAGGAAGGCGACCTGTGCCTGATCCTGATTGACCAGGTGCAAGAGGCCTTGGCGCACATCACCCAACGCGTCAAGCAAGCCCCCTGAACGTCCAGCGACGGATTGCCGCTCAGCCCGGCGCCCTTCCCCTGAGCTGCCTGCCCCGAAAAGCCTCTTGCTGAGCACGTCCGTCATGGGGCTGTCACAGGCGTCGTCACATCGACATGTGATGCCAGTAGCGACGCCGCTTGTCCCGCTCGCAGATCATCTGGTCTGGCTGTGCACTGGACCACTGGATGGCGCCGCAGCGCGCCGTCTCCAGCACCCGGATATTGCGCGCCGCGTAACGCGCCATCACCTCTGTAGCCGGATGACCAAAGCGATTGCGATAACCCGCCTGCACCCAAGCCACCCGGGGCTTCACCGCATCCAGCCACAGCGCGGTGGACGAGGTACGACTGCCATGGTGCGGCACCAGCATGACCTCCGTCTGCAACGACGCGCCCAGGCGCTGAACCAGCTCTGCCTCCTCTCGGGCCTCGATATCCCCCGTGAGCAACAAACTGCTGCTGGCCGTGCCCACGCGCAGCACACAGCTCCAGGCATTGGACGTCGCTCGTGACGGGCCCGCTGACGTCGGGTGCAGCACCTCAAACAGCACACCATCCCAGACCCAGGACTGGCCGGCCTCGCAGTCGCGGTAGCCCTTGCGCTGGGCCAGCGCAGCGCGTGACGGTAACGATCCCAGCACGTCCGCATGGGGGTGCTGGGCCAGCACGGACTGCGCACCACCGGCGTGATCCGCATCACGGTGGCTCAGCACCAGTCGGTCCAGTCGCGCATCGAACGATTGCAACAACGGCACCACCACCCGCTGACCGGCGTCCATGTCGTGCGAATAGCGAGGACCGGCGTCGTACAGCAAGACATGATGCGCGGTTCGCACCACCACCGCCTGGCCCTGGCCCACATCGGCAACCACCACCTCCACGTCTCCCTCGGGTGGGGGGGTGGCTTGCCACCCGAGGGCCGGTACCAGCAAAGGCAAGCCCCAAACACGTAACCACAGCGGGGCAGGCAGACAGCACAAGCCCGCCCCTAGCACACCCGCCACGGCCACCCAGACAGGGAACGCAGCCACGGACCAAGTCGGTAGCCCCCACTCCAGCATGCCCGTCAAAACCCACCGCAAGAGATCCAGGGCCCACGCAGCCAGATGCCAGGCCGCAGGCGCCATCACGCCCAACAGGGCCAGGGGCGTGACGCACAAGGTGACCCAGGGAATGGCCAACAAATTGGCCAGACCGCCGACCCACGACACTTCACCAAACAACAGCAGCGTCAACGGCGCCAGTCCCAGGGTGATGCGCCACTGCTCCCGCCACAGGTTTGCCCACGCCTGCACAGCCCAGGTGACAAGACGTGTCCAAGGTGTCCCCTCCTGCCCGAAGGCGATGTCTTCTTCGCGGTGCGCGGGTCGCCGCTCCTCCCATGCCATCAACAAGCCCACCGCCACAAAGCTCAACCAGAACCCGGCTTGCAACCAGGCCCAGGGGTCCCAGACCAGCACCACCGCGCACGCCCCACACCAGGTGGCCCACCAGGGCCAGCGCAGCCCCCCGGAACGCAGCAACAGCGACACCCCGAGCATCAACACCGTGCGCTGGGCCGGCAGTCCCCAGCCACTGAACACGGCGTACCCCGTGGCCACCAGCAGCCCGCCCCAGCGGCCGGCGACGGTTGCCGGCCACAGCAGACACAAGGGGCGTCGCCGCCATCCCCCCCGTCGCCAACCGCAGGTGATGACCGCACCCATGGCCGCGGCCAGCAGGGTGATGTGCAAGCCTGAAATGCTCATCAGGTGGGCGACCCCAGTGCGCCGAAAGATGTCCCAATCGAGCGGGTCCAACGCTGCCTGATCCCCCAGCAGCAAGGCCGAAATGATGCCGCTCAAACGCGGGTCCAGCCCTTGCTGCCAGATCCGATCGCGGCACGCTTGTCGCCACCGTTCGATCGGGTCACCCACGTCCGTCGCCAGCCGCTGTGCTTGCTCCCCAGAGGGGGTCGAGGTTCGTACCTGCCCGACCGCCATGACACCGTGGGACCACAGCCAGGCCTCATGGTCGGGCCCATGCGGGTTGAGTGCCCCATGCGGGGATTTGAGCCGAACCGGGAGTCGCCAGCGATCCCCCGCACGTACCGCTGGAAGCGCCGCAGAAGCACCGGCCTCGGACATGACCGACCAACTCAACACCAGCAAAGGCGGCACAGCCACCGATGGATCGGTCGTATCGGTGCGTTGCGCCCGCTCCACCTCCAGCCAGAACCGAATACCCTCGGCGTGCAACGCCGGCAGACGGGCCACGACGCCCTCGAGCACCAGTTCCACGCCCTCCAGAGCCGGGGATAGTCGCTGACTGGCTTGCAGCGCCGCGCGCCAACCGGCCACGCCCATCGCCAGCGATGCAGCGAGGGCCAGCCAACTCAATTGCCGCAGCGGGGCATGAAACCGGATGTGACGAGCACTCCACCTGACCGAGGACAGCCCGCGCATCCAGCCCCACCCGACCAGGCCGGTGCCCACAACCCAGGCGGCATAGACCACCGAGTGCTGCAA
>RFTK01000066.1 GCA_009923505.1 Betaproteobacteria bacterium | reverse complement strand
AGGTGCTGGCGTCCAAACCCTTGGGGCCCCGTGAATCCGTGGTGGTGGTTCAAATTGAGGGCCGCTATTTCATGTTGGGCCATACGCCCACGCAAATTTCCCTGATCGCCGAACTCGATCACTACAGTCAGCCCTTAGGACCAACGTCCCGAGACGTGCCGGGAGGTCTGGCGGCAGGCTTTGCCAATGCCTTGTCTTCCGCCTTGCGCAAGGGCGGACGCTCATGAATCGCGCCTGGAATCTGCGTTGGGTGTTCGCGGGGTTGTTGCTGGCCCTGTGCGTAACGCTGCCCGCGGCATGGTCTCAGACATTGCCCCTGGTCACGGCCACCTCCACCAAGGCGGGGGTTCAATACGCTGTGCCTGTGCAGACCTTGTTGTCGCTCACCGCGCTCAGCTTTCTGCCGGCGGCCTTGATGCTCATGACCAGTTTCACCCGTATTCTGATCGTGTTCTCGCTGCTGCGACAGGCCCTGGGGTTACAGAGTCTGCCGCCCAACATGGTGCTGATCGGACTGGCCTTTTTCCTCACCTGGTTCGTGATGGGGCCTGTCTTTGACAACATCTACCGGGACGCCTACTTGCCGTTGGTTCAGGGCAAACTGGAGTTCGAACAGGCGGTGGCGGCCGGGGCCGAACCCATCCGCAAGTTCATGCTGCAGTTCACCCGGCAGGAGGACCTCAATATTTTTGCCAAGATGTACGGCGCACCCATAGCGGTGCGTGCCGAAACACCCATGTCGGTGCTGGTCCCCGCGTTTGCCGTCTCGGAAATCAAAACCGGCTTTCTGATTGGCTTCATGATTTACCTGCCCTTCATCGCGATTGACTTTGCTGTGGCGAGCATCCTCACCTCGCTGGGCATGGTGATGGTGTCTCCCATGATGTTCTCACTGCCGCTCAAACTGGTCATCTTCGCATTGGCCGACGGCTGGGCCTTGCTGGCCGCCTCGCTGGTTGCCAGTTACCGGATATAGCCCCATGGATCCAGGATTCATCATCGAGATCACCTTCAAGGCTCTGTGGATGTCGCTGGTACTGTGCGGCCCGGTGTTGATTGCCCTGCTGATCGTCGGGTTGGTCATCGGTATTTTGCAGGCGGCCACGTCGGTCAATGAAAGCTCGGTGGCCTTTATCCCCAAGCTGTTGGTGCTGGGTGCCGTCATCTTGCTGGTGGGCCCCTCCAGCCTGGGCGTCTTTGTCGATTACCTCAAAACGGTGATAGTGGAAATTCCCGACACGCTGAAGTGAGTTGACCATGGTGCCCATTTCCCAGGCCTGGCTCATCCACATCACCGAAGTGCTGATGCTGGTGTCCTTGCGTCTGCTGGGGTTCTTTCTGGCGATGCCGATGTTCGCTTTTCGAGCAGTGCCCATGCGACTGAGGATCGTGTTGTCGCTTCTGCTCGCCTTCGGGTTGGCGCCCCTGGTCAACACCCGGGCAGTGCCTGCGGAGGCCATGGCGCCGGGCTACTGGATGGTGTTTCTGGAACTGGCCATCGGCTTGACGGCAGGGTTTCTGGTGCGAATTGGCTTGATGGCGATCGATGTGTTGTCTGAGATGTTGTCCATCCAGTCGGGACTGAGCTTTGCGGTCAGTTACACCCAGGACCCCACGCTCAACTCCGGCCTTATGGCCGAGTTTCTCGGCTTGCTGGCCATTGCGCTGGCCTTTGTGCTCAACATACACCTGCTGGTGCTGGATGTGGTGATGCAGAGCTTTCGTGTTCTGCCCTTTGGCGTCTGGCCCAGTGCCTGGAAGTGGTCCGAGCTGGTGCATCTGGTCGGGCAAACGTTTGTGCTGGGGCTGGTGCTCTCATTGCCCGCCATCGCGGTCTACGGGTTGTTCAACATGACTCAGTCTGTATTGGCCAGGGTCAGTCCGCAGATGAATCTGTTTTCGATCGGTTTCTCGGTCATGATCCCCGTGGCTTTTGCGGTGATTGCCTTCATGTTGCCCATCTTCCCCGACGTTGTGATGCGAGCCCTGGAAGAGCCCATGCGCTTGTTGCGTCTGGGGTTGGAAACGCCGGTGGTGCGTTAAGGGGTTGCGGCGAGGTCGGGCAGCGGGCCTACGTCGGGCGGCGGGAACAGATCCGGACTCTGATCTCCGGATTCATAGGCCCAGGCCAGTACTTTGGCCACTGCCTCGAACAACTGGGCCGGGACGGCCTCTCCCACCTTGAGCCGTGCATGCATCAGTCGCGCCAACGGAGGTATACGGGCGATAGGCACCTCGCACTCACGCGCAATCTCCTGCATGCGCAAGGCCAAATCATCCAACCCCTTGGCCACCACGATCGGAGCGGCCATTTTCTCGGCGTCATAGCGCAGGGCCACTGCATAGTGATCGGGGTTGACCAGGACCACATCGGCTTTCTCGAGGGCAGACATCATGCGCGAGGTGGCAATCTGACGTTGTCGCTGACGCAAACGCTGACGCACCTCGGGAGAGCCTTCGGCCTCCTTCATTTCCTCTTTCAATTCTTGCGGGCTCATGCGCATGCGTCGGCGAAAGCTGAACCATTGCCAGAACGTATCAGCCAGGCCCACCAGCACAATGGGCACCAGCAAGTAGACAAAGCCGTCGCGCACAATGCGGCCGGTCACCCCCAGGGCTTGCTGCAAGTCCTGGGTGGCAAGCAGGTTGAGACCGCTGAACAGACTCAGCAAGTAGATCAGTCCAATGCCATACACCAGGATCACCTTGAATAGGTTTTTGACCAATTCGGAGAGGGTTTGCAGGGACAGCAGGCGGCCCATGCCAGCCAGCGGATCCAGGCGTGCGAAATTCAGCTTGAACGCAAACACCGGCTGAAATCGCACCAGGGCCAGTGGGCTGAGAACAGAGATCAGCCAGATCACCACCAACAAGCCGATCAGTTCCCACACCATTGCCAGCAAGGGTCCCTGAAGCCAGGCTTGCAGGTGGTCGAATAAGTTGTCGGGGTCGTCAAAGATCAGGCCCTGGCGGACAACTTCTGTCCATTGCCCAAGCAAATGGCTGCCTATGCCCAAGATGGCAATCCCGGCGGCCAGCAGCACCAGCAAAGTGGTCAGGTCGCGCGATTGAGGAAACTGCCCTTCCTGACGTGCCTTTTCCAACCGCTGCTGGGTTGGTTCGAGGGCGCGATCGTCGTCGGATGTGTTCTCTGCCACCGGGGGTCAGCCTTGTCTGAGAGGTGCATCGCCCCGAAAGACCCAGCGGCACAAATTGCCGCGGGCGGGCGAGCAGGTTCCTGCAAATTTTGCCTCAATCGCAGACAAATTGAGCTGAATACGGCCTGATGCCCCGAAAAGTGGGCTTTCGCACGGTGGCACGCTGCTTGCGATAGTAAGTCGACACAGAACCGTGAATGACCTCGACATGAACGCCGCTCCCCGCTTTGATCCGCTGCAATTTGGCGAAACCGCCATGAAGTTGCGCACCTATCGCCATGAGCTGCTGAGTGCCAACCTGGTGAATGCGGACACCCCGAATTTCAAGGCCCGTGATATCGACTTTCCTCAGGCGCTCCAGATGCACCTGAAGGGACTGTTGCCCAAGCGCAGCCTGGGTATGGACTTGACACACCAGAGGCATCTCGCCGGAAAAATCACAGCCACGGGCCCGCAACACCTCTTTCGCGTGCCGGTGCAACCCTCGGCCGATGGCAACACGGTGGATCCGGATATCGAGCGCGGTCATTTTGTCAAGAACGCGATGATGACTGAGGCCTCGTTGAGTTTTCTGGGCTCAACGCTCAAGACCCGGTTGTCATCCATCACGGGGCAAGCACAATGAGCTTATTAGGAACCTTTGACATTGGGACTACCGGCCTAGTGGCGCAATCGGTTCGGCTTAACCTGATTGCTTCCAACGTGGCCAACGCTGAAACTGCGGTCAGTGCGGACGGCAAACCCTACCGTGCCCGTCATGTGGTCTTCCAGTCCTTGCCGCGCCGTGAATCGGTGGGCCAGGGTGTCACGGTGTCGCGCATTGTCGAAAGCGATGCCGCCCCCCGCATGGAGTACCGCCCGGGTCACCCGATGGCCGATGAGCGTGGCTACGTGACCATGCCCAACGTCAACCCTGCCGAGCAAATGGTGGACATGGTGTCTGCCTCGCGGGCCTATCAATTGAACGTGGATGTGATGAACACCACACGTCAGTTGATGATGAAAACCCTGGATCTGGGCAAATAAGCCTCACTGAAACGAGATTGACATGAGCACCTCCGTCAACGACATCCGCATTTACGACCCAAGCAAGGCCGCTGTCGCCAGCCCGGCGAGCGACGCCACGTCCACCAAGGACTTGGCCCAGAACTTCCTGAAGATGCTGACGGTGCAGTTACAGAACCAGGACCCGCTCAATCCGATGGACAACGCCCAGATGACGACTCAGTTGGCGCAACTCAACATGGTGGATGGTGTAAACAAGCTCAACACCACCATGAACTCGCTGATGACGCAGATGCAGGCGGCCAACTTCATGAATCTCTCGGGCAGCGTGGGCAAGACGGCGCTGGCCGCGGGCAGCGACGTGTATTACGCCGGTCAGCCCGTCTCGCTGGCCGCCAAGCTGAATGACGCCGTGGCCTCGCTCAAAGCCACTATCACAGACGCGAACGGACAAATCATCGATACCCTGGATCTCGGCCCAGCCAGTACCGGGGTGACCGACTTCTTCTGGGATGGTCGCGACAGTCAGGGCAATCAGGTCGCGACGGGTGCCTACAAGCTGCAGTTGTCCGCCAAGGACTTGCAGGGCAAGGACGTGACGCCCTCCACCTATGTCGGCGCTCAGGTCGCCAGCGTGGGCATGGAAGGCGCCGACCTGAAAGCAGGTTTGAGCGATGGCCGCAAGGTGCTGGCCAGTGACATTCTCAAGTGGGTTTTGGTTTGATTCGTTGTTGAATATTTTTTCGAGGAAGCTGACATGTCAAATTACAACGTTGCATTTTCCGGTCTGGACAATGTCTCCCATGCCATCGATACGGTGAGCAACAACATTGCCAACGCCAACACGGTGGGCTACAAGGCCGGCCAGTGGGTGTTTGCTGACCAGTTCATGAAAGCGGCCAGCTCCACCGATGTGGCGCGGGCTGGCATGGGCGCACAGAACCTGTCGGTGCGCCGCCCGATGATCCAGGGCACCCTGACCACCTCGGCCAACCCGCTGGACCTGGCGATTTCGGGCAAGGGCATGTTCCGCCTGCTCTCTCCCTCGGGTATCTCCACCGATGTGGGCACTTCCCGCGTCGACCCTTCTGCGCTGTACTACACGCGCAACGGCCAGTTCAGTGTGAACAAGGAAGGCTACATCGTCAACGAAAACGGCATGTACCTGACCGGGTATCAGACCACGGTGGATGGCACGCTGACGGATGACATCTATGGGCCGGGCAACAAAGCTGGCCGCATCATGATGCCCGAAGCCAACCTGGTGGGTAACAAGACCACCAAATCGAGCCTGAGTGCCATTCTGGACTCGACCGAAAATGCCTTCACGCAAAGCGGCGGCATCCAGTTTGACCCCCGTCAAAGCACTTTCAACCACAAGACGACCCAGACGATTTTTGACAATGAAGGCAACCCCCATACGCTGGAGGTGTACTACCGGCGCGTAGAAGATGGAATCCTGACGATCAAGGCCAACGCGGATGGCTACGCCTACACGCCCAGTCAGTCTGCCTTGCCCAACACGGGTCAGGCAACGCAGGTTGTGCTCAACGCGAAATCCGTTCTCCGCGTGGACACGGCACCCGCTATCAACGGATTGGCCACATCAGACACCACCAATGCAACAGCCTTGACGATCAACAATCTGACCGTGAGCGGTGGTGTTGCTACCGTTCCCCAGACAGGCATGCGTATCTTTGTCAACGGTGTGGATACCGGTGCCAAGGTGGTTGCGCCGACCACAGCAAGCAGCATCACGTCCTCAAGCGCCATCACCGTTCCCAAAGGCGCCCAGGTGAGCTTTTATCCCGAGACGGCCTACACGGCAGCAGCAACTGCCAATAGTGCGTCATTGACCTTCACCAATGCATCGACGATTGCACCTGCCGCAGGCATGCACATCTATTTGAATGGGGTGGATACCGGTGCGACCATCAGCTCTGTGACGCTTCCTGCTGGTGGCGTTACCACCACGACAGTCACGGCCTCAACCAGCGTTTCAGTCACCAATGGAGACAAAGTCAGTTTCTCCATGCCCTTGAATATGACGATGATCACCCCGGATGGCACTGAAATCACGGTCCAGGGCAACAGCAACCAGCCTGGGGGCGGGCAATCGCTGACCACCACCAAGGCTCATGTCGAGGTGTTCGCCTCGGTCGATGGCCGCTTCTTCAACCGCGATGATGCTCCCAATAACTACGCCTCCAAGTCAATCACCTCGAACACGGGCAACTCACTGGGTTACACCGCGGTCGCTGAACTCATGTTCATCGGTGGTAAGAACCTGGATGCCCTGGTGCCGGATCCCCAGTCAGGCAACCCGACGTTCAGCACCAAAACCATGCTGACTACCAATTTCCAGAACGCAGCCGGTGGTTTGAGCAACCTGGTGTTTGACCTCGACCTCACCAACACCAGCTTGCAGTCCAGCGCGTTCCAGATGACCCAGAGCGTGCAAAACGGACAGCCCATGTCCAAGCTGACCGACGTGACCGTGGACAGCCAGGGGCGCATTGCCGGTGTGTATGGCAACGGTAAGGTGCGCTATGCGGGACAGATTGCGCTGGTGCACTTCGACGCCTTCGAGCAACTCGCACCGGTGGGCAAGAACGCTTTCTCGGCAACCGTGGCATCGGGCACCGAGGACTCCGCCGAAGGCGTCCTCGTGGGCCACCCGGGCACCGGCGAATTTGGTGAGATCAAGTCGCAGGCCCTGGAAAGCTCCAATGTCGACCTCTCCAGCGAACTGGTCCGCCTGATGATCCTGCAGCGCACCTACTCGGCCAACTCGCAGTCGATGAAGGCGGTGGACCAGGTGATGCGCGACACGCTGCAGATGATCAGCTGATGGGCCGAATCTAAACGCTTGATAAAGGTGCACCATGCTTGATAGGTTCGTCTACACCGCCATGACCGGGGCCAAGCACGCCATGGGCCAGTTGGGGAACACCTCCCACAACCTGGCCAATGCGCAGACGCCGGGTTTCCGCGAGATGGTGTCGATGTTCCGCGGTGTGCCCATCCAGGGCGTTAGTGCGGACTCCCGCTCGTTTGTGGTGGATTCAACGCCGGGATCGAATTTTGCGGCCGGACCGGTCTCCACGACTGGACATCCCCTCGATGTGGCCATCCGCGAAAAGGGGTTTTTCGTCCTGCAGCGTGCCGATGGCACCGAGGGCTACACCCGCTCGGGCAAGTTTGTGTTGGACCAGGATGGCACGTTGCGCGGTCCCGGTGGGTTGCGCGTGATGGGCGTGGATGGCCCAATCGTGACCGACTTGGAGGCAGCCGATATCCAGATTCAGCAAGACGGTCGGGTGCAGGCCCGCATGCCGGGTGATTTCGAGTCCACCCTGATTGGTCGACTCAAACTGGTCAACCCGGCACCGCACACCCTGGTGCGCGAAGGCGATGGCCTGTTCACCGCGCCAACTGGCCTTGAAGAACCGAGTGAAGAGGTCCGTGTTCAACAAGGTGCGCTGGAGTCGAGCAACGTGAATGTGGCGGCAGCCATGGTCGAGATGATCAAGCAAAACCGCCTCTTTGATCTCAACTTGCGCATGGTGCAAGTGGCCGAGCAAAACGCCAAGACGGCGGGCTCGTTGATGAGTCTGTCGCGCGTTTAATGCGCTGAAGGAATTGATATGTTGCGTTCTCTGTGGATCTCCAAAACCGGCTTGGATGCCCAGCAGTCCAACCTGGACACCGTGTCCAATAACCTGGCCAACGTCTCCACCACGGCGTTCAAGCGGGTGCGCCCGGTCTTTGAAGACCTGATGTACCAGAACCTGCGAGAGCCAGGTTTGATGTCGCCCAATGGTGATCCGGTGCCGGTGGGTTTGCAGGCGGGCAACGGCTCTCATATCTCCTCGACACAGCGCATCCACACCGCCGGGGCCATGGTGCACTCAGACAACCCGCTGGACATGGCTATCAGTGGAAACGGTTTTTTTGTTGTCGACATGACGGCCAGTGGCGCACAGGGCAGCTACGGCTACACCCGCTCGGGCAACTTCATGCGGGACATCAACGGGTATGTGGTCAATGCCAACAACCAAAGACTTCTTAAGGACGGTGGCGGCTATGTCCAGATTGCCGACGGCGCCACCTCCATCCAAGTGGCCAACGACGGCACCGTCAGCTACTACATGGGTACCACCCTCAACCCCATCAATGCTGGCCGTATCCAGGTCGTGAACTTCGTCAACCCGAACGGTCTGGCGTCCAGCGGTGCGGGTATCTACACCCAGACGCCCGCCTCCGGCTCGCCGGTGAGCGGTACCCCGGGCCAGAATGGACTGGGGGCGGTGACGCAGTACTACACCGAGCAATCCAACGTGAACGTGGCCGAGGAACTGGTGGCGCTCATCGCCGCTCAACGCGCCTACGAGATCACGGCCAAGTCGGTGTCGGCGTCTGACCAGATGCTGCAGAAACTGGGGCAGCTGTGATGAAAGCCAGCCTCTTAAGCCTTTCTTTGCTCGCATTGCTGGTGGGGTGTGCCGCACCGGTGGCACAGAATTCCGCCAACCTGCCGTCCATCGTACGACCCGAGACCAGTATTCGCCCGGCCCAAGACAACCGAGCCGCCAGCAAAGGCAGTCTGGTGCCTGTGGCCCAGATTCAAGCACCCAGCAGTCGCAGCTTGTTCGAGGACCGTCGCCCTGGCCGTGTCGGCGACACCATGATGGTCATCCTCAACGAAACCACCCGTGCCAGCAAGCTCGGTGGCACGCAAGCCAGCCGCAATTCCAACAACTCCATGGCCGGTAGCCTGAACATGGGGGCTTCGATGGGCAGCGGAAGTTCCAACGTCGCGCGCGATGCCCGACTGGGTGCCAACACATCCGGGTTGACCAATTTCGATAGTAAAGGCGGGTCGAGTGCCTCCAACGAATTTAGCGGCATGATCACGGTGACGGTGATGGAAGTGCTGACCAACGGCAACCTGATCGTCGCGGGTGAAAAACGCTTGGCGGTTGGCGCTGAGGAAGAGGTGATCCGATTCAGTGGCGTGGTCATGCCACAAAACATCCAGGGCGGGAGCATTCCCTCTTCCATGGTGGCTGATGCGCGCATCGAGTACCGGGGCGCTGGTGTGACCGATGAAGTCCAGCGTCCGGGCTGGTTCACCCAGTTGTTCATGCGCTATGCGCCGCAATGAAGGAGGCGGCCATGAAGATGCTCCCATCGATTAAATCTGTGTTGTTGGCCTGTGTGTGCGGTATCAGCGTGTTCAGTGTCCAGGCCGAACGCATCAAGGACATGGCCACCATTGCCGGCCAACGTGGCAACCAGTTGATCGGCTACGGTCTGGTCGTCGGTCTGGATGGCACGGGCGAGAACAGCTCGCTCAACCCCATGACTGGCCAGAGCATCACCAACATGCTGTCAGCGTTGGGCGTGACCTTGCCATCCAATCAAAATCTGCAAATGCGCAATGTGGCCACGGTGATGGTGACGGCCGAGTTGCCCGCGCTGGCTCGTCCAGGCCAGTTGCTGGATATCACCGTATCGGCGCTTGGGAATACCCGCAGCCTCAAAGGTGGAACCTTGCTGATGACGCCCTTGCGCGCGGCCAACGGCCAGATCTATGCCCAGGCCCAGGGGTCGGTGGTGATTCCGGGCGCGGCTGCGGCCACGCCGTTTGCCCGCACCAGTATCAACCAATTGGCCTCTGGCCGTGTGCCATCAGGTGCGTATGTCGAGCAGGCGGCTCCCGAGGCAGACACGGGGCCGGTGGTGGAGTTGAACTTCCGCAAAGCGGATTTTGCTCAAACCCGTCGTGCCATTGAGTCCATCGCACGCCTAGTCGGACCGCAAGCGGTCATTCCTGTGGATGCACGCAATCTGCTGGTGCGCGTACCGCAGGACCCGGTCGAGCGTATGAACATCATGGCCGACATGATGGAACTGGAGGTGGCCAGCGTGGCGGATGTCGCCAAGGTGGTGATCAACGCCCGCACCGGCTCGGTGGTGATGAACCAGGCCGTGCAACTCGCGCCGTTCGCCGTGACCCATGGCAACCTGACGGTCAAGGTTCAATCCAGCAACCAGGTGGTGCAGCCTGCGCCAGGCAGCTTTGGCGGGCGTCCGCTGGTCCAGCGCAACGACCGTGTGAGCATCGACATGGGCCCTGCCGGTGGTTTGGTCAAAGTGGACGAAGGCGCCTCGCTGGACCAGGTGGTTCGAGCCCTCAATATGCTGGGCGCTACCCCGCAGGACCTGATGGCGATCTTGCAGGCCATGAAAGCCTCTGGGTCCTTGAAAGCCGAGCTGGAGATCATCTGATGACGACCCTGGCCGTTCGCACAAGTGAAGTTGCCAGCAACGGGTCGACCCATCCCGTGGGACGGGTCGACCCGGCCACGACGCAGAAGATTCAGAAAAACGCCCAGGAATTCGAGGGCATTCTGGTGCGTCAAATGTTGCGTGAGTTGCGCGAATCCCCGTTTGCCCCCCAAGCCGACACCATGAGCAAGGCCTACCAGGAGGCGGCTGATGACCAGTTGGCCAAGCACATCGTGCAAGCCGGTGGACTGGGCTTTGGCAAGTCCATGGCTGAGCTGATGCTGCGCCAGATCCAGCATTCCTCGCTAATCGGATCGACGGCAACGGCCGTAAAACCCTCGAGTCCAGGTGCGCCCTGATGCCACCCGGTGAGTCCAGATCGTGAATACCGCCTCCATTTATGACAGCGCCATCGCCGGCTTGCAGTACGCGCAAGCCGGGATGGTCGCGACGTCTCAAAACGTCACGGGATCGAACGTGGCCGGTTATGTGCGGCGCAACCCGGACTTGCAGATCTCAAGCCTGTCACCCTCGTCGATTGAACCGGGCGGGACGGCGTTCTCGGTTGAGGGGTTCACCCGAAATTTCAATGCCTTGCTGCAGGGGCAACTCCTCTCACAGCAAAGCAAAACCAGTTACACCGCGACCCTGACCCAAGCGGTGGCCACTCTGGACGCGACCTTGGTCGATCCATCGGCGTCGATCGCGACGGCGTTGGGTAATTTTTTCAATGCTGCGGGATCCCTGGCCAACGATCCGGCGAACCAGGCGTATCAGCAAGCCCTGGCTGGGGCGGCCAACCAGGTCGGGGATCGCATCCGAGGGCTGGCCGACGTGGTGGGCAACCTGGAGAATGATGCCCGACAAGGGCTGGCCGATGTGTTGAATCAGGCCAACACCCTGGCGCCGCAGCTGGCCGATATCAACGTGAAGATCCGCAATGCCACGGTGCCAGGTGTGTCCTTCCCGTCGGGGGATTTGCTCGACGAGCGCGATCGCATCACGTCCAAGTTACAGGAGTTGATTGGTGGCACCACCACCATCAATGAAGATGGAACGGCCAGCTATTCCCTCAACGGCCTTCAATTGGTCGATCGACAGTCATTCAATCAATTCACCAATTCCAGCCACACGACCCCTGTCACGGCAGATGCTTTTCCCTGGGGTGTGCAGTTGCGGGTCAATTCGCCACGGAACCAGCCGTCGGTCTACACGCCGCTGGGAAGTCCAGAGACTGTTCAGACGCAGAACGGTCAACCCGTGGTCGTACCGGCCTCGGCGCCACCCTTCAAGGATGGACAAGCGGGGGCCTATTTCTTGCTGGTACAGAACTTTGTCCCCACCTTGCAAAAAAGCCTGAACTTGTTGGCGGTTGAACTGGTGCATCGCGTTAACGATGTGACCGGCTCCTCGTCACCGATCTTCGGCTTTCAGAGAACCGATGGTGTGTCGGGTTATGTGTCGGATCTGGCTGCGGTGGATACCCTGGGTCAGTCCATTGCGGTGACCACACCGGTCAACCCGAACTCCATGGCAGCCCTGGTGAATTCGCCTGGCTTCGATACGTTTCAGGAATTGGTCGACGGCGCCACGCCAGGCAGCAGCACCTACTCTCGCACGGTGTCATCCGTGGCGTTGGCATTTGATGCCCGTCGTTTCACCGCGGTGATTGCCAGCGCGCCTAGCCTGACAGCGACCACGGCCAACAGCCTCGAGGGCTTGCGCACGACCTTCACGCAACCCGTGACCTTCATCAGTAGCAGTGTGGCCAATACCATCGCCACCTGGTCCAACAACCACAAGACCAATGTCGCCATGAGTCAGGTGCTGTCGGACCAGAAAAATGCCATCTCGGGCGTCAATCTGGATGAAGAGGCGGCCAATCTGGTGAAGTATCAACAGTTGTACAACGCGTCCAGCAAACTGATCCAGACCAATCGACAGATGTTTGACACGCTGTTGGCTATGTTGTCGGGTAACTGAGGCGGTGATGAGGTGACCCCATGAGAATCAGCAGCCAGCAAATATTCGAAACCGGACTCAACTCGCTCCAGCAACACACCGCAGACGTGGTGGATGCGCAGCGACAGATCTCCTCCGGACATAAGTTCAACCGCGCCTCTGACAGTGCGCTGGCCGCTGGACTGGGGGTGCAGATCACCTTTGACAACGCGCAGTACGCGATGTACAAGGTGAATCAGGATCACCTGAACCAGGTGTATGCCTCGGCGGACACGCAGCTCAAATCCATTTACGACGTGACCTTGTCATTTCAGCGCATGATGATGCAGGCCGCCAACGACACCCAATCCTCGGATTCGCGTCAGAACGTGCTGAGGGTTCAGGCGGAGAAATTGCGCGGCACGGTCGCTAATATTCTGGGCTCCAAAGATGCCAACGGGCAGCCGATCTTCAAGAGCAGTGTCGGCCAGGTGGCAGCCGCCAACAACCTGACGCTGGACAATGGTGTCAAGCTGTCGGACGTCACCACCTTCAATGACACACCGGCCAACGGTCGCACCGGTGATCTGTTGGCCGCCATGGATGCGGTCATTGCGCAACTGAATGGCGGCAGCGCTCCGAGTGGTCTTCAATTTGACGATGTCAACAGCGCCATCAACCAGGTGACGCGTATGCAAGTGAAGGTCGGCCTGCTACAAAACCAGCTGGACGCAGCCACCCAGTTTGCCGAGTCGCAAAAACTCAATGTCGAGACTGCGCGCAGCAACCTGCTCGACACCGATCTGGCGCAGGCCACCTCGCAACTGGCCAAGTCCAATGCCTTGCTCCAGGCCGCTCAGGCTATCATCACCAAGCTCGACACGAACACCTTGTTCCAAAAATTATGAATATTCCTATTGGCTGGTTTGTGGCCCTGGCTGGCAGTCTGTATGGCTACTCCCTGATGGGTGGCCACATTGGCGATTTGTGGGTGCCCGAAGAATATCTGGTGATTTTTGGCGCAGCCATCGGCACCCTGATCGCCTCCAACAAGTGGCGCAACTTGAAAAATCTGTTTGCAGCCTTTGCCGGCATTTTTCGAAATGCCGGACATTCGCGCACCACGAATTTGCAGTTGCTGTGCCTGATGTTCGAGTTGTTGCAAAAAATTCGTCGCGACGGCGCGCTGAAGCTCGAGTCCGACATCAACCAGCCCAAGTCGAGCCCGTTGTTCCAGAAATATCCCAAGGTACTTTACAACCCGCGACTGGTCGAATTCATCACTGACTACTTCCGACTCATGATGGACGGTCTGGTGACCCTGCAGCAACTCGACAGCGTGATGTCACAGGAAACCGAAACCATCAACCAGGAGTTCATGGAGCCTTCCCACTCGATGATGACGCTGGCTGACAGCATGCCAGCGTTCGGCATTGTGGCGGCCATCGTGGGGGTGATTCACACCCTGGGTTCCTTGAAAGCAGGCTCCTCGCCCAGCGACACGGGGGCCATGATCGCCGCAGCACTGACCGGAACACTCGTGGGGGTGTTTTCTGCGTACGCCATTTTTTCTCCCATTTCACGCGTGTTGCAGCAGATGGCGGACGCCGAATTGAAGCCCTATGAAGCGGTGCGGGAAATCCTCATCGCACATTACAGCGGGTTTGCGCCCATGACGGCGGTGGAGTATGGACGCAAGGTGCTGTATACCGATCAGCGTCCCTCCATGATGGAGTTGCAGGCGGGCGTCCAGTCGGTGACCGAGTCCCGCGCCCAGGGCTGAGGCCCGAACAGCCATGGCCACCAAACTCAAATCTGGCGCTGAAGAGCCGACGCTGCGTTCGCGCAGGCAGCGCAAGCCCAAGCGCGAGCTGGGTCACGGCAACTGGAAACTCGTGTATGCCGACTTCGTGACGGTGTTGATGGCATTTTTTCTGGTGTGCTGGATTCTGCTGTACAACCTGTTGTCCGAAATCGAACCGGTGGACAACGCCTGCATCAAGCAGATGGCCGAAGAGCTCAACAATCAGATTGAAAACGACAAACAGCTCAAGCGCGGAGCGATTCCCATCCAGATCGACCTGGAGCCACTGGGCTTGCGCCTGACCTTGCTCGACAACAACCAGCCCATGTTCCAGACCGGGGGCACCAGTCTCTCGCCCTTCGCCAAGGAGCAGTTCAGCAAAATTGCTATTGCGGTGAATATGTGCCCGCAAAACAAGCTGCGCATCGAGGGCTATACCGACGCCACGCCCTATGCGGCGGGCGCCACGGGCTACGGCAACTGGGAACTGTCAACCGAACGTGCCAACTCGGCCCGGCGCGAACTTTTGTCCAAGGAAGTGTTGCCCACTCGCATCTCGCAAGTGATTGGCTACGGAGATAGTCGTCCCTCCATTCCCGACAACCCGATGAGTCCGCTCAACCGGCGTATCTCCATCACGGTGTTGCCACGTGAGACCAAGAAGCAGACCACGGACAACCCGGCCTTGCTGAACATGATCAGACAATAAGCCACTGCGCGCGACTGCGATTGCAGGTCTGTGATTCAAGCCCGGGCACAACCCGGGCTTTTTTCTGGCAAGTGTGGGCTGACGGTAGTGTTGTTGTGACCGGGGCCGGCTGTGCCTGGTGTTGTGGTTGTTGTGCGGGCGCACCGGACACCGCGGACGTTAAAAAACCCCGACTGACAGGCGCCAGCCGGGGTTGTTGACTCGAAAGTGTAGCCGGATTACTTGAGCAGCGACAGAATGACGTTGGGCATCTGGTTGGCTTGCGCCAGCATAGCCGTGGACGCTTGTTGCAGGATCTGCCCTTTGGTAAGGTTAGCGGTTTCTGCGGCGTAGTCCGTGTCCATCACACGGCTGCGGGAGGCGGCCAGGTTGTTGGAGAATTCGGAGAGGTTGGCGACCGTGTACTCGAGCTGGTTCTGGACGGCGCCGAGTTCACCGCGTTGCTTGATGATGGCATTTAAGTACGCATTGGCAGAGGCTTGGATGCTCGTGAACAAGGTTGTTGCTGCGGCCGATCCAGCGGTACCAACAGCAGTGACCAAATTTGAAATGTCCGTATTTAAAGTGGCCCCGGATGAGGAGGCTGCCGCCATAGTAACGGCGGTCACACCCGCAACAACTGTGAGACTGGGCCCAGCCGTGTTGCTACTAATGTTCATGTAGCCCAATGCGTTAGGGCCAACGCTGATGGTGTCATTACTTTGGTTGCTCACTTGTATATTCATGCCCGTGGAGTTCGACGCATAGTTGAAGAGCAGGGTGTCGGTGTACTTGGTACGTTTTGCCATGTCTTGTACCGATGTACGCAGTTTGTCAATTTCAGCAGAAATGGCAGAGCGCTGATCAGCGCTCATCGTTTCATTCGCTCCCTGCGTAGCGAGCGTGATGATGCGTTGGGCGACCGCTGTGACCGCCTGTAGCGCACCTTCCGCGGTCTGTGCCATGGAAATGGCGTCGTTCACGTTGTGCAAGCCTTGCTGAGCACCGTTGAGTTGTTTTTGCAGGTTTTCACCTACGCCCAGGCCCGCAGCATCGTCCTTGGCGCGGTTGATGCGCAATCCTGAGGACAGCCTTTCGACCGAGTTGGCCAAGGAATTTTGCGCACCCAGCAAGCCCTTTTGAGCCATCAGGGATGCTTGGTTGGTATAGATAACTGCGGGCATGTGAGACTCCTGTGAATAGTCCAAAAAGAATGGCGATGCACCTGATTTGCAATTCGCGTGCCACTGTGCTCGCTTCGAAATCCGCAACCGATGGGGCTGTTTGTTCGCTTTTTGAGGAAAAATTAGCCCGTTGCGGAAAAATTTGCAGACAGATCCTGCCGGACCCGAGGAAAAATTTCGGATGAAAAACTCCCGTCTCCACCGCCGCTGGTCCGTGTTCCAGCGTCAGCAACACCGCCAGGCCATGAAACTCTCGCCGGCGGTTCGAGGCATGTTGTGGGCGGCTTCGGCGGGCGTGCTGTTTTCCTTACTCAACACGGTGGTTCGCAGCATCACGCTGAACCTGGATGTGTACGAGTCGCTCTTCTTGCGCTATGCATTTGGCATGCTGGTCATGTTGCCTTGGGTATTGCGTGATCCGGCGTCCTATATTCCCAAGGACATCAAAGGCCAGTTCTGGCGTGGTGCGGTGCACACTTTGGGGTTGATGTTCTGGTTTACGGCACTGCCCCACACCAGCCTGGCGGACATGACGGCGTTGGGGTTCACCGGGCCGATCTTCATCATGCTGGGAGCCGCCTGGTTTCTGGGTGAAAAAATGCGGGCTGACCGCTGGATTGCCGCCTTGATTGGTTTTGCGGGTGTGCTGGTGGTGGTGGGGCCACAGTTGAGCGGCACGGGGGGCTTTTACACCCTGGTCATGCTGGCGTCCTCGCCGATGTTTGCCGCCTCTTTCCTGATCACCAAGGCCTTGACCCGGCACGAGTCAGCCTCGGTCATTGTGTTCTGGCAATCGCTCATGGTGTCCTTGCTGGGCTTGCCGATGGCGATCTACGGGTGGCAACACCCCACGCTGTGGCAATGGGTGGGATTTTTAGCAGCCGGCGTGCTGGGGTCGCTGGGACACTATTGCCTCACCCGCGGGTTCAACGCCACCGATATTTCCGTGACGCAGTCGCTGCGGTTTCTGGACCTGGTATGGGCCAGCTTGCTGGGGTGGCTGGTGTTTGCGGATGTGCCGCGTTCCACCACGCTGCTGGGGGCGCTGGTGATCATGGCGTCCACGGTGTGGATTGCACGGCGCGAGAGCCGCGCACGGTCCGCCAATTCAGACTGACTTTGGCGTCACGCCCGAGGCCACGCCACTGGCGACATGCCCGGCCGGTACATGCTGCGCCGCCGACTCGATGTGACCGGTTTGGTCGTCAAAGAAAAAGTCGGGCTCGAATTCGCGCAAAAACTCGCCCTTGTCCAGACCACCCAGGAACATGGCCTCATCGATGTCGATGTTCCAGTCCATCAGCGTTCGGATGGCGCGCTCATGCGCGGGGGCGCTGCGGGCGGTGACCAAGGCGGTGCGAATGCGCATGCGGGGCGTGCCTTCGAGTTGCAAGCGGTGCAGCGCTGCCAGCAAGGGCTTGAACGGGCCGGCGGACAACGGCTGGCTGGCGCGGTCCTTTTCGTGCTGCTGGAAAGCACTGAGCCCTTGTGATTGGTAGACGCGCTCGGCCTCGTCAGAAAACAGCACCGCATCACCATCAAACGCAATACGGATTTCATGCGGGTGCGACTCGGAGGCGTGCGCGGAATGCGGGTAGACCTGCGCGGCGGGCACGCCAGCATCGAGCGCAGCCCGCACATCACTCAGGTGGGTGGACAAAAACAGATTGGCCTTCAGAGGCTTCAGGTAGCGCCAGGGCGATTGACCCCGCGTGAAGCTGCCACGCAAGATGGGCAGGCCGTAGTGCTGGGCCGAGCGAAACACCCGCATGCCGCTCACCGGGTCGTTTCGTGACAGGATGACCACTTCGATGCGTGGTTCCTTTTCATCGTTGAACGCCAGCATTTTTTTCACCAACGAAAACGCCACCCCCGGGGGGGCAGGAACTTCCAGCCGCTCCAGTTGCAGTTGCATGTAGGCGCGGTCGTTGGCCTGCTCGAAGACCCGGTTTTCTTCCTCAAAATCGAACAGGGCGCGCGACGAGATCGCTACCACCAGCTTGCCTTCGAGCGATACAGCCATGCTTACCTCACCAATTGGTTGAGCTGGATGATGGGCAGCATCACGGCCAGCACGATCAGCATCACGATAACGCCCAT
Organism: Betaproteobacteria bacterium; assembly: GCA_009923505.1. GTDB lineage: Bacteria > Pseudomonadota > Gammaproteobacteria > Burkholderiales > Burkholderiaceae_C > Limnohabitans. The sequence goes on along the minus strand of RFTK01000066.1, from coordinate 395 downwards.
GCCCACGATCAGCAAGGGTTCGAGTAAGGTGGCCCAGTACAAGGCCTTGCGTTGGACTTCGTTGCTGAGTTGCTGCGCTGCACGTTGCAGCATCTGTGGCAATTCGCCGGTTTGTTCACCCAGTCGGGCGAACATAGAGAGCAGGCCCGGCAAGCGTTGGCGATAGGCGAGCGCCTTGCCCAACGGCGCGCCTTCGCGGACCAGCCCTTGCGCCTCGACCAGGTCGGCACGCAGGGCGGTGTTGGGTAGGGTGTCTGCTGCCGTTTGCAAGGCCTTGAGCATCGGCACGCCCGCTCCAATGAGGAGTGCCAGGGTGCGGGCGCATTGCGCAGCGTTGTAGCCGCGCGCGAGGGCGCCCACCACGGGCAAGCGCAACCAGGCGGCATCCCATTGTT
>RFTK01000065.1 GCA_009923505.1 Betaproteobacteria bacterium | reverse complement strand
GGGTTCAGCACCTTCATCTCGTGGCACAGCACTTCGATCTTGCCGCTCTTGAGGTTGTCGTTGGTGGTGCCGGCGGGGCGCTCGCGTACCAGACCCTTGATCTGCACACAGAACTCGTTGCGCAGGTCCTCAGCGGTCTTGAACATCTCGGGGCGATCGGGGTCGCACACCACTTGCACATAGCCTTCGCGGTCGCGCAGGTCCACGAAGATCACGCCACCATGGTCCCGCCGACGGTTGACCCAGCCGCACAGGGTGACGGTCTGGCCAAGAAGGGCTTCGGTCACAAGACCGCAGTAGTGGGAGCGCATGGACATGTCGGTATCTCGAAAAAAAGCCCGGTGAACGGGCAAGGTTCAGTGTTGGGACGGAGGCGCCGAGCTTGGGCCAGTGGAGGGGGAAGACGCTGGGACCTGTGAGATCACAGCATCGGGCGCCACAGCACCCATGGAAATCACATAGGTCAGTGCCTGGTCCACGCTCATGTTGAGTTCGCGCACTTCCGAGCGCCGCACCACCAAAAAATAGCCGCTCGTGGGGTTGGGCGTGGTGGGCACATAGACACTCATGTAGTCGGACCCCAGATGCTCGGCCACCTCGCCAGCGGGTGAACCGGTCTGAAACGCGATGGTCCACGAGCCCGGCAACGGAAACTGCACCAGCACCGCTTTGCGAAACGCGTTGCCGTTGGTCGAGAACAAGGTGTCAGACACCTTCTTGATGCTGGTGTAGATGGACTTGACGATGGGAATGTTGCTGAGCAGGCGGTCCCACTGACGGACAAACCAACGGCCCGCCACGTTGGAGACCATGGCACCCGTCAGCAGCAGCACCACGACCACCAGCACCACGCCCAAGCCATGCAGGGGGCGCAGAATTTCAATGACTGCACCGGTTTGCGCGGTAGGCACCATGATGCCAATCGCTGTCAGCACCCCGGACATCACGCCATCGAGCGCGCCCACCAACCCGATCAGGACCCAGACGGTGATGGCCAGAGGCAGCCAGACCAACAGGCCGGCGAGCAGATATTTTTTGAAATGCATGCGAGGCGATCAGTGACAGGCGCAGGAGGCACCGCATCCACCCGCTGCCGGGCTGTCGGCGGTAGCCGTTGCCGCGGTCGTTGTGGAAGAGCTGTCGGTGGCGGGAGAGTCAGCACCCGGGGTGGCGCTGCTGGCAGGGCTGGCTGTGGCACCGCCCTTGAAATCGGTGGCGTACCAACCCGAACCCTTGAGCTGAAAACCCGCTGCAGTGAGCTGTTTGCTGAAGGTGGATGTGCCGCAAGCCGGGCAATCGGTCAGCGGGGCATCGGAAATTTTTTGCAAAACGTCCTTGGCATGGCCGCAGGACCCGCATTTGTAGGCGTAAATGGGCATGGCAGGAAGTGGAAAGGAAAACCTGGCATTATAAAACCCTGGGCCTATGCCGTCCCTGAACCAGGGCGAACTGTCAGGTCTTAGCGAGAACCCACCAGGCGGTGGTGACTGCCGTGGCGATTGGCGATGGTTTGCGGCCCGAGCGAACCTGCCAGCATGCCAAAGCCAGCCGCCAACACACCAGCCAACTGGGCCGGGAACTCCTCCCCCGCCGGGGTTGCCAGGAACAGGCCCCAGGCCAGCAAGCCCAAGACGATCGAGAACACCGCCCCCTGGGTGGTGGCGCGGGCCCAGAACAAGCCCGCCAGCAAGGGCACAAAAGCCCCCACCAGCGTCACCTGGTAGGCCCCAGAAACGAGTTCGTAGATCGAGGTGCCCTGCATGGCAATGGCATAGGTCAGCACCAGCGCACTGAACACCAGCACGGTCACCCGCATGGTGAGCAGGTTTTGCCGGTCACTTTGGTGCGGGCGCAGCGGACGCCAGATGTTTTCGGTGAACGTGACACTCGGCGCCAGCAAGGTGGCCGACGCACACGACTTGATAGCCGACAACAAGGCACCAAAGAACAACACCTGCATCATAAAGGGCATGTGTTCCATGACCAGGGTAGGCAGCACCTTTTGCGGATCCTCAGCGATCAGGGACTGCGCCTTCTCGGGCATGATGATGAGGGCACTCACCACCAGAAACATGGGTACGAAGGCAAACAAAATGTAGAAGACGCCGCCCAGCACCGGGCCTCGAGTGGCTGCGCGCAGGTCGCGCGCCGACATCACGCGCTGGAACACGTCCTGCTGAGGGATGGACCCCAGCATCATGGTGATGGCCGAGGCAATGAAGAACACCACGTCGTGGAAATTCGGCTCCGGCCAGAAGCGGAACATGTCCTGGCTGGTGGCCAGGGCGATCACCTTGTCTGCCCCACCCGCCTGGTCGGCCGCAAAGACGGCCAGGATGCTCAGGCCCACCACCAGGATGATCATCTGGATGAAGTCCGTCACGGCCACCGACCACATGCCGCCAAAGAGCGTGTAGGCCAGGATGGACACCACCCCGATCACCATGCCCAGCGGCACGCTGATGGCTTGCCCCGACAGCACGTGGAACACCAACCCCAGCGCGGTGACTTGCGCCGACACCCACCCCAGGTAACTGATCATGATCATGAGGGAGCACAGCAGTTCCACCGTGCGGCCATAGCGCTCGCGGTAGTAATCGCTGATGGTCAACAGCGTCATGCTGTAGAGGCGCGCAGCGAAAAAGGCGCCGACCAGAATGAGACAAAAGCCTGCACCAAAGGGATCTTCTACAACCCCGCTCAAGCCGTTTTGCACAAACTTGGCCGGGATGCCCAGCACCGTTTCAGAGCCAAACCAGGTGGCAAAGGTGGTGGTGACGATCATGGCCAGCGGCAGGTGCCGTCCGGCAATGGCGAAATCGGCCGTGTTGTGGACCCGCTTGGCTGCCATCAGACCGATGGCGATGGTGACCAGCAGGTAGGCAAAGACTAGCGTGAGCAACATGGTGTATTAGGTCAAGAGTTGGCCCTGCAATCAGACGACCTGAAGATGAAAGATCACTTGCATGACGAGCATGCCCAGCACGAAACCGAGCAAGGTCCACAAGACGCGCGACAACAGACGCTGGGTACGGCGCTGTTCTTGAATCAGCATCTGCACATCCGCCGACATGGGCTGGCTGCGAGCCTTGAGATAGTCGTGCACCAAACGGGGCAACTCGGGCAACAGTTTGGCGTAGCGCGGCGCCTCGGCCTTGAGTTGCGTCCACAGCCGCTTGGGCCCCACCTGCTCGACCATCCAGGTCTCGAGGAAGGGCTTGGCGGTGCTCCACAAGTCGAGTTCCGGGTCGAGCTGACGGCCCAGTCCCTCAATATTGAGCAAGGTTTTTTGCAACAACACCAGCTGCGGCTGAATTTCCACCTGGAAGCGACGTGAAGTCTGGAACAGGCGCATCAGCACCATGCCCAGCGAAATCTCCTTCAACGGCCGGTCGAAGTAGGGCTCGCACACGGCACGGATGGCCGATTCCAGCTCATCAATGCGCGTTTGCGGTGGGACCCAGCCCGATTCGATGTGCAGCTCCGCCACACGCTTGTAATCACGTCGGAAAAACGCGGTGAAGTTCTGCGCCAGGTATTCCTTGTCGAACTCGGTGAGGGTGCCGACGATGCCAAAGTCGAGCGACACATAACGCCCGAAGGTGGCCGGATCAATGCTCACCTGGATGTTGCCTGGGTGCATGTCGGCGTGAAAGAATCCGTCGCGGAACACCTGGGTGAAGAAGATGGTGACGCCGTCACGCGCCAACTGCGGGATGTCGACCCCGGCCTCGCGCAGGCGCTCGACTTGGCTGATCGGGATGCCCTTCATGCGCTCCATCACGATCACCTCGCGATGGCAAAAATCCCAGAACATCTCGGGCACCAGCACCAGGTTGAGGCCCTCCATGTTTCGACGCAGTTGCGCGGCGTTGGCTGCCTCCCGCACCAGATCAAGCTCGTCGTGCAGGTACTTGTCAAACTCGGCCACCACCTCGCGAGGTTTGAGGCGTCGACCATCGGCCGAGAGGCGGTCGAGCCAGCCCGCCATCATGCGCATGAGGGCCAGGTCTTTCTCGATCACCTCCAGCATGTTGGGCCGCAACACCTTGATCGCCACCTCACGCTCCTGGCCGTCCCGGGTGCGCAGCACGCCAAAATGCACCTGGGCAATCGAGGCGCTGGCCACGGGCTCGCGGTCGAACTGGGTGAACACTTCATCCACCGCACGGCCGAAGGCGCGCTCGATGGTCGCCACAGCCACCTCGGTGGCGAAAGGCGGGACACGGTCTTGCAACAAGGCCAGTTCCTCGGCGATGTCCGGGGGCAGCAGGTCGCGCCGGGTAGACAGCACCTGTCCAAACTTGACGAAGATGGGACCCAGTTGTTCCAGGGCCAAACGCAAGCGAACGCCGCGAGGTTCCGTGAAGCGGCGACCCAGTCGTAAGAGAGCTGAGAGGCGTTTGAGCCAGGGGTGCGGCAGGCTGTCGAGCACGAGCTGGTCCAGCCCGTGACGCACCACGATCCAGGCAATGAAAGTACTGCGCAACAAACGATTCATGGCATGCCGTTCGGCGCTGTGGATGCACGCGCCCTGCGCAAGACAAAGTCACGCAAGGCCTCGGCTGTACGCCGCCCGGCCGAGGCCAGACGATGCGCCGGCACATCGCCGATCAGGCGGGCCAGGTCCTCCTCCGGATCCCAGCGCACATGGTCGACCAGCCAGTTGATGTCTGCCGCCAGTTGCACATCGCCCTCGATACGCAGCGCCGGCCGCTGCCCCTGCAACACCGTACGAGCGACCTCAACAGGTGAGGTCTCGTTCAGGATCAGCACCAGGTCCGGCGTGGCTGTCGCGTCGCCTCGCTCGAGCAAGCCTGCTGGGGTGATCGTGACGCGCAGATCGAGATCGCGCCAGCGCCATTGCACCTGTCGACCTTGCTGACGGCGCAAACGATCCAGGGCCGAGGATTCCTGCATCAGCACGTGATTGAGAAACAACAGCACGCGCTGCTTGATCTCGGATTCCAGCCACAGAGGCGGGCGCATGCGATCGAGCAATTGCTCGGCCCATTCGTCAAGACGGGGAAAAACTCGAGAAGGCATGCGGAAGTCTCAATAAAAAATGGCAGGTCGCCGACCTGCCATTTTCACTCAAAGCGCCCCACCCGCAGCGATCATCTCGCCCGGGTGTGACGACGGGTTCACTGCAGGGCCTGGACGCCTGCCACCAACCAGCCCGCAGGGCCGTCCTTGGGGCGGGTCATGTTCCAGACCTCGCGGAAGGGTGTGGGGCCGGCCGAGGGCTCTTCGCGAATGAGGCCCGAGAACTCGACGCTGGCCATGTAGCCCTGTCCCAGGTCTTCAATGCCCAGCAACTGGGCTTCCAGCATGACCACGTCGGTCTTGTTGGGTTGTCCCGGGTTGTGCTCCTCGCGCTCGCTGAGTTGCGACTTGATTTCGGTGATCATGCTGTCGGTCATCATGGCGCGCAGCGCAGGAATGTCCGAACGGTCCCAGGCATCTTGCAGGGCGATGAAGTTTTGCTTGGCGGCCTCGATGAAACCGGTCACATCAAACCCCGCGGGGATGCTCCAGTTTTGCTGACCGCCCGCAACCGCCGAACCGATCAAGGAACCGGTGCGGGAGGGAGCTGCCACGGGTTCAAAGGAGGCTGTCTGACCTTCCCAGGGACGGGCCGAGGCGTCATTGCCCACGTTGTGCGGGTTGTAGCTGGGCGCCGTGGCGGGCTGTGCAGCAGCCCCAGCCCCCTCGAACGCAAAGGGACTGCGCTCAGGTTGAGCTTGAGCCTGGCGGCGACGCATGACCATGCCCACCACCACCATGATGACCAGGGCCAGCAGACCGAACATCAGAAACTGGCCGAACTCAGCGCCCAGTCCCAGCGAATGCGCCAGCCAGGCCAGGCCCAAGCCCGCAGCCAGGCCACCCAGCATGGCGCCCCAGGGTTTGCGCTGTGCGGCAGCGGCAGCAGGCGCTGCTGCGGGCGCCGCGGCGGGTGCTGCGGCCGGTGCAGCAGCAGGTGCCGCCGGTGTGGCCTGTTGGCCAGGCGCTTGCGGACGTGCAGCCTCACGCTGCGTGACGTTGCCCGATTGCTGGCCCACGGATTTACCGCCACCCAGGCGTTTGGAAGCTTCAGCGTGCATGCTACCCAACGACAGCACCACAGCAAGCAGTAAGGATCCCAGTCGCGAATTCATGTCATCTCCTGTTTCATTTTCTCAGCACCGAATTCCAACATGAAGCGCCACAATGCCGGCACTCAGGTTGTGAATATCCACATGGCCGAAGCCATTTTGTTTCATGAGGTCTTTCAAGGCATCCTGGCCCGGGTGCATGCGGATGGACTCGGCGAGGTAGCGGTAGCTGGTCTCATCACGCGCCACCCAGCGGCCCAGTTGCGGCAGGATATTGAAAGAGTACCAATCGTAGACTTTTTCCAGGGGCGGGGCCACCTTGGAAAACTCCAGCACCAGCAGTTTGCCGCCAGGCTTGAGCACCCGGCACATTTCGCGCAGGGCCTGATCCTTGTGGGTCATGTTGCGCAGGCCAAAGGCCACGCTCACGCGGTCGAAATGCTGGTCCGGAAAAGGCAGATGCTCGGCATCGCAGACCAGGGTGGGCAGCACCGTGCCCAGATCGAGCAGACGGTCGCGCCCCGTGCGCAGCATGGCTTCGTTGATGTCGGTATGTACCACACGACCGGTGGGGCCCACCCGCTTGGCAAAGGCCAGCGCCAGGTCACCTGTGCCACCGGCAATGTCCAGCACCTGATGACCGGGGCGAACATCAGCCACGGTGACGGTGTAATGCTTCCAGATCCGGTGCATGCCCAAGGACATCAGGTCGTTCATGACGTCGTAGCGCGAAGCCACCGAGTCAAACACGCCACGCACCCGACGCGCCTTCTCGCGCTCGTCCACGGTCTGAAACCCGAAATGGGTGGTACTCATGCCGGTAATGTAACGTCAGTCACTGGGATAGCGTGCAAAGTCCACAAAGACGGCAGGCGTTTCAGTGGTGGTGGCCACAACCGGCGCCCGCTGCCGTCGGCATGGGGTCATCGCGCTGCCGGCCGGCCTCGCTCAAGCGGCGCTCGTAATCCGCCCACAACGCGTCTTGCTGGGTACCCAGAAAATGCAGGTAATCCCACGAGAAAAGACCCGAATCGTGGCCATCGCTGAAGGTGGGTTGCAAGGCATAGTTGCCCACGGGCTGCAAGACGGTGATGTCCACCTCGCGCTTACCCGTTTGCAACACCTCCTGGCCCGGTCCGTGGCCTTGCACTTCAGCCGAAGGGCTATAAACGCGCAACAATTCGAAGGGCAAGCGAAACCGCTCGCCGCTGGCATAGGCCACTTCGAGCACGCGCGACTGTGCATGTAAGGTGACCTCGGTAGGGGCCGGTGCGCGCGGGGGCGTTTTCATACCAGCACCCGCTCAATCCCGCCTTGGTTAGCGGCTTGGACATAGTCACTCATCCAGTGTTCTCCGTGTAACAGTCGGGCCATTTCAACCACGATGTAATCGGCTTCGAGCAAGCCGTTTTGCAGGTCCTGGCCAAAGCGGCTCAAGCCCTGCAGGCAGCTTGGGCAGCTGGTGAGAATCTTGATGTTCTCGCCCACCTGGTCTGATCGGGCACGCAGGTCCGCTTCATCACGACGCAGTTGTTCTTCCTTGCGAAAACGCACCTGGGTGGAGATGTCTGGGCGCGTCACACCCAGGGTGCCGGATTCACCGCAACAGCGGTCGGACTTGATCACCTGCGAGCCCACCAGCGACTTGACCGTCTTCATCGGGTCTTGCTGCTTGAGCGGGGTGTGGCAGGGGTCGTGGTAGAGGTAAGCACCTTGTTGCTCCGCCGGCAAGGTGACGCCCTTTTCCAGCAAGTATTCGTGAATGTCCACGATGCGGCAACCGGGGAAAATCTTGTCGAACTCATACCCCTGCAACTGGTCGTAGCAGGTGCCACAACTCACCACCACGGTCTTGATGTCAAGGTAGTTGAGCGTGTTGGCCACCCGGTGAAACAGCACGCGGTTGTCGGTGATGATTTTTTCAGCCTTGTCGAACTGGCCGCTGCCGCGCTGCGGATAGCCGCAGCAGAGGTAGCCCGGGGGCAAGACGGTCTGCACGCCGGCGTGCCACAGCATGGCCTGGGTGGCCAATCCCACCTGGGAAAACAAGCGCTCGGAACCGCAACCGGGGAAGTAGAACACCGCCTCGCTGTCCGTGGTGGTGGTGCCCGGGTTGCGCAGGATGGGCACGTAGTTCTTGTCTTCAATATCCAGCAAGGCACGGGCGGTTTTCTTGGGCAAGCCGCCGGGCATCTTTTTGTTCACGAAGTGGATCACCTGCTCTTTCAGGGGAGCCGTGCCCACGGTGGCCGGGGGTGCGCTGGTTTGCTTGCGCGCCACCACGCGCAGCAAGTCGTTGGCCAGGCGCTGGACCTTCATGCCCACGCCCACCATGGCGCTGCGCACCAGCTTGATGGTTTCGGGACGCGTGGCATTCAGCATCAACATGGCCGCTGCATTGCCGGGCCGGAAACTCTTTTGTCCCATCTTGCGCAGCAGGTTGCGCATGTTCATCGACACGTCACCAAAGTCGATGTCGACCGGACATGGGGTGAGGCACTTGTGGCACACCGTGCAGTGGTCGGCCACGTCCTCGAACTCCTGCCAGTGCTGGATCGACACGCCGCGGCGGGTCTGCTCCTCGTAGAGGAAGGCCTCCACCAAGAGCGAGGTGGCGAGAATTTTGTTGCGCGGGCTGTAGAGCAAGTTCGCGCGCGGCACATGGGTGGCGCACACCGGCTTGCACTTGCCACAACGCAGGCAGTCTTTCACGCTGTCGGCGATGGCACCGATGTCGGATTGCTGCATGATGAGCGACTCATGACCCATCAGGCCAAAGCTGGGCGTGTAGGCCTGGCTGAGATCGGCGGCATGTACATCGGGTTGGTCCGTGCGAGCGCGCAACAATTTGCCTTTGTTGAAGCGACCCTCAGGATCGACCTGCGCCTTGTAGCGGGCAAAGGGGGCGATTTCTTCGTCCGTCAAAAATTCCAGCTTGGTGATGCCAATGCCGTGCTCACCAGAAATCACCCCGTCGAGCGAGCGCGCCAGCGTCATGATGCGCGCCACCGCCTCGTGCGCCGTTTGCAGCATCACGTAGTCGTCGCTGTTGACGGGTATGTTGGTGTGCACATTGCCGTCACCGGCGTGCATGTGCAGCGCCACCCACACCCGACCCTTGAGCACACGCTGGTGGATGGCATTGCATTCCTCCAGGATAGGCCCGAAGGCGGCGCCGGTGAAGAGGTTCTGCAATGGCGCGCGCAACTGGGTTTTCCAGCTGGCACGCAAGGTATGGTTCTGCAGTTCTTGGAACAGGGGGTCGCACTGGTCGAGCCAGCTCTGCCACAAGGTCCGCACCTCGGCAATCAAGGCGCGCGCTTGCTGCACCCGCTCTTCGAGGACTTCAGGCACGGCCATGTCGGCGGCATCGTCACTTTTGCCCAGTGGGAGCTGGCCCTGGGCGAAAAAGGTGTCGAGTTCAGTGCACAGCGCAATCTTGTTGCGCAGAGACAGCTCGATGTTGATGCGCTCGATACCGTCGGTGTACTCGGCCATGCGTGGCAGCGGAATCACCACGTCCTCGTTGATCTTGAAAGCGTTGGTGTGGCGGCTGATGGCCGCTGTGCGCTTGCGATCGAGCCAGAATTTCTTGCGCGCCTCGGCACTGATGGCGATGAAGCCTTCACCGCTGCGCGAGTTGGCGATGCGCACCACCTCAGAGGTGGCGCGGGCCACGGCGTCAGCGTCGTCACCGGCAATATCACCCACCAACACCATCTTGGGCAAACCACCGCGTTTGCTCTTGGTGGCATAGCCTACCGCCTTGAGGTAGCGATCGTCCAGATGCTCCAACCCCGCCAGCAAGATGCCGGTGCGCTTTTGCTCGGCGAACATGAATTCCTTGATCTCGACGATGCTGGGCACGGCATCCTTGGCATTGCCAAAGAATTCCAGGCACACGGTGCGTGTGTGCTCGGGCATGCGGTGTACCACCCAGCGCGCGCTGGTGATGAGGCCGTCGCACCCCTCTTTTTGCACACCGGGCAGACCGCTCAGGAATTTGTCGGTCACATCCTTGCCCAGGCCCGTCTTGCGAAAGCTCGCACCGGGGATGTCCAGGCGCTCGGTCCGGATGGGCGTTCGGCCATCCGCCTCAAAGTAGCGCAGTTCAAACGACGCCACCTCGGCGTCATGAATCTTGCCCAGGTTGTGCCCGATGCGGAAGACTTCCAGCCACTGCGCCTGCGGGGTCACCATGCGCCAGCTCACCAGGTTGTCCAGCGCCGTGCCCCACAGCACGGCTTTCTTGCCGCCGGCGTTCATGGCGATGTTGCCACCGATACACGAGGCCTCGGCGGAGGTCGGGTCCACCGCAAAGACGAATCCGGCGCGCTCGGCTGCATCGGCCACGCGTTGGGTGACCACGCCGGCCTCGGTCCAGATGGTGGGCACCGGGCGGTCCACGCCGGGCAGGTCCATCACCTCAACGTCGGTCATGGCTTCGAGCTTTTCGGTGTTGATCACCGCGCTCTTCCAGGTCAGCGGCACAGCCCCGCCGGTGTAACCCGTGCCACCGCCACGCGGCACGATGGTCAGGCCCAATTCGAAGCAACCTCGCACCAGCCCTGCCATCTCGGCCTCGGTATCCGGGGTGAGCACCACAAAAGGCACTTCGACGCGCCAGTCGGTGGCGTCGGTCACGTGGGACACACGCGAGAGTCCATCAAACTTGATGTTGTCCGCCGCTGTCAGGCGTCGTAGCAGCTTCTGGGTCTGGCGGCGCAGGGCCGCCAACTCGTCAAAATGCTGGTTGAACTGATGCACTGCTGAGCGTGCTGCCCGCAACAACTCCACCACCAGGGCATCACGGTCGCCATCCACCTCAGGGGTGCGACGGCGCTCCACCTCGCCCAGACGGTGATGCAGGGCATCGACCAGCAGACGGCGGCGCTTGGGGTTGTCCAGCAGGTCGTCTTGCAAATAGGGGTTGCGCTGCACCACCCAGATATCGCCCAGCACCTCGTAGAGCATGCGTGCGGAGCGCCCGGTGCGGCGCTCGCCCCGCAACCGCTCGAGGACGTCCCAGGCGCTGGCACCCAGCAGACGCAGCACGATCTCCCGGTCCGAAAACGAGGTGTAGTTGTAGGGGATCTCGCGCAGACGCGGGCCGGTGTCGGTCTCGGCCAGCAACTGGGTCAGCGGTGTCGGGGCATTCATGGAGGTGTCAAAAGCGACCTGGACCCGTTGGCCCGAGGACTGGAGAGCCATTATCGCAGTGCAGCAATTACCCCTGTGGTGGTGAGCGCTTCAGTGCAGCCCTCGTCAAGGGCCATTTTTTCCGTCGCTTGCCCCCTTTCGAGGATGTCGTCTCGTACCCCTGCCCACCCCATCTCGCCTCTCCTAGAGATAAGTCCTCATGGCCGGTCAGGCCCGATCCCGTCAGAATACTGTCACGCCCCTGCCATGTCAGGGACCTATCCTGGCGGCATTGTCCACCGTGCTGCGCCATGCCTTCGGGGTGGTGCGCCATCCGTTTTTTTCTGGAGTCATCATGTCCTTGAAACCTTCCCGTCGTCTGGCTCTGGCCAGTCTGATCAGCCTGGGTACTCTCGCCTTGCCCGCCCACGCCCAAACCGAGATTCAGTGGTGGCACTCCATGGGGGGGGCCCTGGGCGAGTGGGTGAACGACCTGGCCAAGGACTTCAACGCCAGCCAGAAGGACGTCCGCATCGTCCCGGTATTCAAAGGCAGCTACGACGAGTCCATGACGGCGGCCATTGCCGCCTACCGTGCCGGCAATGCCCCGCACATCCTGCAGGTGTTTGAAGTGGGCACCGCCACCATGATGGCCAGCAAGGGCGCGATCAAGCCGGTGGGCGAGGTCATGAAGGAGGCCGGCGTGGCCTTCAACCAGGACGCCTATGTGCCGGCCGTGGCGGGCTACTACACCGCCCCCAACGGCCAGATGCTGAGCTTCCCCTTCAACAGTTCCACCCCGGTGTTCCATTACAACAAGGACGCCTTCAAGGCCGCCGGCCTGGACCCTGAAAAGCCGCCCACCACCTGGCCCGAGGTGGCCCTTGCCGCCGCCAAACTCAAGACGAGTGGGCACAAGTGCCCCTTCACCACCAGCTGGATCAGCTGGACCCAGCTCGAGAGTTTCTCGGCCTGGCACAACACCGAATTCGCCACCAAGGGCAACGGCATGCGCGGCATCGACGCCCGCCTGAGTTTCAACACCCCCCTGCATGTGCGTCACATTGAAAACCTGGCCAACATGGCCAAGAACGGGCTCTTCGTTTACAAAGGCCGGGGCAATGCGGCGGACGCCACCTTCGTCTCGGGCGAGTGCGCCATGGCCACAGGTTCCTCGGCGCTGTATGGCAATGTGACACGCAATGGCAAGTTTGGCTACGGCATCGGTACGCTGCCCTATTACCCGGATGTACCGGGCGCTCCGCAAAACACCGTCATCGGTGGCGCCAGCCTGTGGGTCATGAGCGGGAAGAAGGCCGCTGAATACAAAGGCGTGGGCCAGTTCTTCGCCTACCTGTCACAACCCGACGTGGCGGCGGCCAGCCACCAGCGAACCGGCTACCTGCCGGTCACCAAGGCCTCCTTCGAGTTGACCGACAAGGCCGGTTTCTACAAGAAGAACCCCGGTACCGACGTGTCGGTCACGCAGATGATCCGCAAGACCACCGACAAGTCGCGCGGCGTGCGACTGGGCAACTTCGTTCAGATTCGCACCATCATCGACGAGGAGCTCGAAGGCGTGTGGAGCGGCAAGAAAGCCCCCAAAGAAGCCCTGGACACGGCGATTCAGCGCGGCAACGAACAACTCGAGCGCTTTCAGAAAGCCAACAAGGGTTGAGGATCCCAGCCCGGGCGGGGGGGCCACTCACTCGCCTGGGCTAGACTCGCCGGCATGGACAAGCGCGTTCAATTTCGCTCCGCCTGGCTGCCCTGGCTGCTGATCGCACCGCAAATGGCGGTGATTGGCCTCTTTTTCTTCTGGCCGGCGGCGCAGGCGCTCTACCAGAGCCTGACCCAGCAAGACGCCTTTGGCACCAGCAGCGAATTTGTCGGTTGGCTGAATTTCGAGCGGCTGTGGGAAGACGCCTCCTACCTGGCCTCGTTCAAAACCACCGCCGTGTTCTCCCTGTTGGTGGCCACACTGGGCCTGAGTGTGTCGCTTGGCCTGGCCGTGCTGGCCAACCGGGTGGTGCGCGGTGCCTTGGTGTACAAAACCCTGCTGATCTGGCCCTACGCCGTCGCGCCGGTGGCCGCAGGGGTGTTGTGGCTGTTCATGTTCAATTCGCCCATGGGCGTGGTGTCGTTTGGCTTGCGAGCGCTGGGCCTGCCCTGGGACCACCTGCTCAACGCCGACCACGCGATGGCGCTGGTGGTCATGGCTGCCGTGTGGAAACAGATTTCCTACAACTTCCTGTTTTTCCTGGCGGGGCTGCAAAGCATTCCGACATCCTTGATCGAGGCGGCGGCCATCGATGGCGCCGGACCGGTGCGGCGGTTCTGGACCATCGTCTTTCCCCTGCTGTCCCCCACCACGTTTTTTTTGCTGGTGATCAATGTGGTGTACGCCTTCTTCGACACCTTCGCCATCATCGACGCGGTGACGCATGGCGGCCCGGGCAAGGACACCGCCATCCTGGTTTACAAGGTGTATTACGACGGCTTCAAGGCCATGGACCTGGGTGGCTCGGCGGCGCAATCGGTGGTGTTGATGGCCATCGTCATTGCGCTGACCGTGGTGCAATTCCGCTTCATTGAGAAGAAGGTGCAGTACTGACATGGTCGAGCGCCGCCCTGCCCTCACGCTGATCACCCACCTGCTGCTGTTGCTGGGGGTGACGATCGTGGCCTTCCCGGTCTATTTGGCCTGGGTGGCCTCCACCCACACGGCCAGCACCATCGCGCAAAGCGTGCCCCTGCCCTTGTGGCCGGGCGCACATGGGCTGGACAACTACGCGCTGGCCCTGATGGGTGGCGTGGGCGAGTCCGGCAGCCGCTATCCGGCTACCTTGCCCATGTTGGGGGTGAGCCTGGCCAGCGCCCTCATCATCGCCCTGGGCAAGATCGCTATCTCGCTGCTGTCGGCCTTTGCCATCGTGTACTTTCGCTTTCCGCTGCGACAACTGGTGTTCTGGATGGTCTTTGTGACCCTGATGCTGCCGGTGGAGGTGCGCATCGGCCCGACCTACCAGGTGGTCGCGGACTTGGGGCTCCTGAACACCTTTGCGGGCCTGACCGTGCCGCTGATCGCTTCGGCGACCGCCACATTTCTGCTCCGGCAGTTTTTTTTGACGGTGCCTGATGAACTGGTGGAAGCCGCCCGCATCGACGGGGCCGGCCCGATGCGCTTTTTCCGTGATGTGCTGCTGCCGCTGTCTGCCACCCCGATGGCGGCATTGTTTGTCATCCAGTTCATCTACGGCTGGAACCAGTACCTGTGGCCGCTCCTGGTCACCACCGACGAGAGCATGTACCCCATTGTGCTGGGCATCAAGCGGCTGATTGCTGGCGAGGTCTACACCGACTGGAACATCGTCATGGCAGTGACCCTGCTGGCCATGCTGCCCCCTGCGGTGGTGGTCATAGGCATGCAGAAGTGGTTCGTCAAGGGACTGGTCGATACCGAAAAATAACAAGGCACTTCATCCATGGCAGGCATCCAGCTTCGAGGACTCGTCAAACGCTACGGCCAGGGCGCACATGCGGTACCCGTGCTGCACGGCATTGACGCCAGCGTGCATGACGGTGAATTCGTGGTCATCGTGGGTCCGTCGGGCTGCGGCAAGTCGACTCTGTTGCGCATGGTGGCGGGACTGGAAGAAATCACCGAGGGCGAGGTGCAGATTGGCGAGCGCGTGGTCAATGAACTCGAACCCGCCGAGCGCGACATTGCCATGGTGTTCCAGAACTATGCGCTGTACCCGCACATGACGGTCTTTGACAACATGGCCTATGGCCTGAAGATTGCCCGTGTGCCGCGTGACGAGATCCGGGCGCGCGTGGACAAAGCGGCCGCCATTTTGGAACTCGGCGGCTTGCTGCACCGCAAGCCGCGCGAACTCTCCGGGGGACAGCGCCAGCGTGTGGCCATGGGACGCGCCATCGTGCGCCAGCCGCAGGTGTTCCTCTTTGATGAGCCGCTGTCCAACCTGGACGCCAAGCTGAGGGCCCAGACCCGGCTGGAAATCCAGACCCTGCACCGCGAACTGGGCATCACCTCGCTCTTTGTCACCCACGACCAGGTGGAAGCCATGACGCTGGCGCAGCGCATGCTGGTGATGAATGGCGGTCGCATGGAGCAGTTCGGCACCCCACAGGAGGTGTACGAACAGCCGGCCAGTACTTTTGTGGCGAGCTTCATCGGTTCGCCCCCCATGAATTTGCTGCAGCAGGCCCGTGGTGTGCCCCAAGGCCGGATACTGGGCGTGCGCCCCGAACACCTGCGGTTGTCAGCGCAGATCGATGGAAATGGCTGGGTGGCCCGCGTGAACGCTCAGGAAATGCTGGGGGCCGAGCGACTGCTGTATCTGCGACTCGGGGATGAGTCGGTCATCGTGCGGGTGGATGAGGCCACGCCCGTGCCCCCCATTGGCAGCGAAGTACAAGTCACGCCCCGGGCCGACCGCCTGCACTGGTTTGACGCTGCCACCGGATTGCGCGGTGAGGAGCCCACCTGAACGGGGTTTGCTCACCCAGGATCTGCCCTCGCCTGTCCACCTTGCCCAGACGCCTATGCCCACACGCCCCTTGCCCCCCTGGCCTTACCCGCGCTGGATTGCCCACCGGGGAGCGGGCCGCCTGGCCCCGGAAAACACCCTGGCTGCATTTCGCCTGGGTGCCAGCCACGGCTACCGGATGTTCGAATGCGATGCCAAGCTGAGTGCGGATGGGGTGGTGTTTTTGCTGCACGACGCCACCCTGGAGCGCACCACCAATGGCCACGGCACCGCGGGCGAACAGCCTTGGCAGCAGTTGTCGCTTCTCGACGCGGGCGGCTGGTTGTCGCGGAGTTACGCCGGAGAGCCCTTGGCCACCCTGTCCGGTCTGAGCCGCTATTGCCTGGCCAATGGCTTTCATCTCAACATCGAGATCAAGCCCACGCCCGGCACCGAGCGACTCACCGGCGAGGTGGTGGCGCGTGAGGCCGCAGACCTGTGGCAAAAAGCCCCTGTCCCCCCCCTGTTGACCTCGTTTCGTCCGCAGTCCCTGGAGGGCGCGCGCGCGGCCGCGCCCCACCTGCCACGCGGCTTGCTGATCGACAACTGGACAGAGGACGCGATCGACTCAGCCACCGCGCTTGGATGCGTGGCCCTGGTGTGCCACTATGCGCTGTGGGACGCCCCGCGCGTTGCGCACGCGCACGCGGCCGGTCTTCGCACCCTGAGCTACACGGTGAACGATGCCTCGGTGGCGGCCCATGTGCTGAATCTGGGCACGGACGGTGTGATCACGGACCGGGTTGATCTCTTCGCCCCAGGCTTCAACGGCGCCACATCTTGAGGCACACAGCCTGCGTCAGGGCGGCGGTGATCACCAAGAGGCCGTAGGCCAACATCTTGCCATCACGCCCGAGCCACCCCAGACACCCCAGCAGGCACAGTGAACCGGTGAGTGTGATCCAGCCGACGCGGCCCAGCCAGCCCTCAAACCCACGCCAACGCCGCCCCATCACGCCCAAGGACGTGGCCAGCACCAGCAACAGCGCCACCCCCAGAGCCGGCGCCAGCAAATTCAGCAAGTGGAAGAGCGGGACACCCAGCAACATGGGGTAATTTTATAATTGACGTATGCCAGTCTGGGCTCTAGGGCTGAACCATCACACGGCACCGCTGGACCTGCGGGGCCGATTTGCATTTGCCGTCGAGCAGATGGGGCCTGTGTTGTCCGGCTTGCGCAGCGCTTTCAGCGCCATCAGCGAGGCGGCCATCCTCTCCACCTGCAACCGCACCGAGGTGTATTGCGCTGCCGACGACATCGCCCTGCCCCAGACCCTGCAATGGCTGGCGCAATCGGGGGGGGTGAGTCCCGAATTGCTACAAAGCCACACCTATTTTCTGCAACAGGACGAAGCCGCCCGCCACGCCTTTCGGGTGGCCAGCGGTCTGGACTCCATGGTGCTGGGCGAGCCCCAGATCCTGGGCCAGATGAAGGACGCGGTGCGCGCCGCCTCGGATGCCGGCGCCCTGGGCACGACCCTGCACCAGATGTTCCAGCGCTCCTTTGCAGTGGCCAAGGAAGTGCGCACCTCGACCGAGATCGGCGCTCACTCCATCAGCATGGCCGCGGCCGCCGTGCGCCTGGCCTCGCAACTGTTTGAAGATCTGTCCCGCACCCGCGTGCTATTTGTGGGCGCCGGCGAAATGATCGAGTTGTGCGCCACCCACTTCGCAGCGCGTCGACCCGAAGCCATCACCATCGCCAACCGCACGCTGGAGCGTGGCGAGCGTCTGGCGGCCGACTTTGGCGCCACCGTGATGCGCCTGTCCGAGCTGCCCGATCGGCTGCATCAGTTTGACATCGTGGTGAGTTGCACCGCCAGCACGCTGCCCCTGATTGGTCTGGGTGCGGTAGAACGTGCGCTCAAGCAGCGCCGTCATCGCCCCATGTTCATGGTGGACCTGGCCGTACCCCGCGACATCGAACCCGAAGTGAAATCACTGGACGATGTGTTCCTGTACTCCGTGGATGATTTGTCCACCGTGGTGCAAACCGGGCAAGCCAACCGCCAGGCCGCCGTGGCCCAGGCCGAGGCCATCATCGACGCCGGGGTGCAAAGCTTTCTGCACTGGATGGACCAGCGCAGCCAGGTGCCGTTCATCCAGCAGCTCAATGCCCAGGCTGACACCTGGCGCGAAGCCGAGTTGCAGCGGGCCCAGAAACGCCTGGCCCGTGGCGAACCGGTGGAACAGGTGATGGACGCCCTGGCTCGGGCGCTGACCCAGAAAATGCTGCACGGCGCCATGGCCGAGTTGCG
This sequence comes from Betaproteobacteria bacterium, assembly GCA_009923505.1. Lineage (GTDB taxonomy): Bacteria > Pseudomonadota > Gammaproteobacteria > Burkholderiales > Burkholderiaceae_C > Limnohabitans. Next base: position 638 of record RFTK01000065.1, on the reverse strand, counting down.
CTCGGGCGACCACACCTCGCGCGAGCGTGCCCGTGAGGCCGCCGAACACTTCTTCCTGCGCGACGCACGTTAGACCATGCTCCACAGCCCCGCACTTCAGGGCGGGCGGTTGTGCATGGATGCATCATCGCCGGCCCCTTGCCCACCCCCGTCCTCGGTCTGCACGCCGGCTCGATCAGGGCGGGATGGCATCCGCCCCTGTCGCCACCACCCGGCACCCTGACCTTGAGATGAAGCCCTTTCTGCGCGCCCAACTCGAACGCTACACCCAGCGCCTGAGCGAACTCGACTATCTGCTCTCTCGCGAAGACATCATGTCCAACATGGAGCAGTTTCTGGCCTTGTCGCGCGAGCACGCCGAGGTGTCGGTGATCGGCCAGCGCTGGAGCCGCCTGCAACAACGTGAGCAGGATCTGACCACCGCGCAAGCCATGCTGGCCGAGATGGATGGGGATAGTGATACCCACCGCGATGCCGACATGCGTCAACTCGCGCAGGACGAAATCGCACAGGCCCAGGACGAGTGCGGCCAACTGGAAGCCGAGTTACAACGCCTGCTGCTGCCCCGAGACCCAGATGAGGACCGCCATGCATTTCTGGAGATCCGCGCCGGTACCGGTGGGGACGAGTCGACGCTC
>RFTK01000064.1 GCA_009923505.1 Betaproteobacteria bacterium | reverse complement strand
GCGCGCGCCGTGCCACGGTTCAGGGGCCCGACCTGGCCGATGTTCGGGGACAGCCCGTGGCACGGCGCGCGCTGGAGATCGCGGCAGCGGGTGGGCACAGCCTGCTGCTGATAGGCCCGCCCGGCACGGGCAAGTCCATGCTGGCCCATCGCTTGGCAGGCTTGCTGCCACCCCAAACGGCGCATGAGGCGCTGGAGAGCGCGGCCCTGTGGAGTCTGGCGGGCCATCCAGGCATCGAGCGCTGGGGACAACGCCCCACGCGCAGCCCGCACCACACGGCCACCGCCGTCGCGCTGGTGGGAGGAGGGTCTCCGCCCAGGCCAGGCGAGATTTCTCTCGCGCATCAAGGCGTGTTGTTCCTGGATGAGTTGCCCGAGTTTCCGCGTCACGCGCTGGAAGCTTTGCGCGAACCCTTGGAGAGTGGCGTCATCACCCTTTCGCGCGCTGCGCGGCAAGCCGAGTTCCCGGCACGCTTTCAGCTAATTGCAGCGATGAACCCATGCCCGTGTGGTTACCGGGGTTCCACCCACCGGCTGTGCCGCTGCACACCGGATCAGGTCGCGCGCTACCGACATCGCCTGAGCGGCCCTTTGCTCGACCGGATCGATTTGCATGTGGAGGTGGGCTGGCAACCTGCGCACACCGTGCTGGACACGCCAGCGGGTGAATCCACCGCCCAGGTGCAGGCGCGGTGCGTCGCCGCTCGTGCACGCGCGACCGCCCGACAAGCGTGCAGCAACCAGGCGCTGACGCCGGCTCAACTCGCCATCAGCGCCATCTCCCCCGCTGCACGTCAGTGCCTGCAGCAAGCCGCCACGCGCTGGGCCTGGTCCACCCGTCAATCGCACCGCACGCTCAAGGTGGCACGCACCATTGCCGACCTGGGCGGCGCCGACACCATCGAGCTCGAGCATGTGGCTGAAGCCTTGCAGTACCGCAATACCGCCGACGATCGGGAGGGTACTCCCGCATAATCCACAGTCATGCATTCTCCCGACGACGGCCCCGCCCCCGGTCACCGCTCGCCCCTCGTGCTCTGGCTGTCCGTGGCCCAATTGGTGAGTTGGGGCTGCGTGTTTTATGGCTTTTCCCTGTTGATGGAGCCCGTCGAAGCGGCGCTGGGCATGAGCCGCGCCGAGTCCTCGCTGGCATTCAGCCTGGCCTTGCTGATGGAAGGGCTGCTGGCCTACCCGGTGGGACGATGGATCGACCGCGGGCACGAGCGCGCCGTGATGGCGGGTGGCTCGTTGCTCATGGGTCTGACGCTCGCCGCACACAGCGCGGTGCAAACGCCGTTGCAGTTTTATGCGGTGTGGCTGATGCTGGGTGTGGGCATGTCCGCCACCTTGTACCCGCCCGCCTTCGCCGTGCTCACGCGCCGATACCCCCAGCACTTTCGACGCGCCATCATCACCTTGACGTTTTTGGGTGGGCTGGCCAGTACGGTGTTCATTCCGCTGATTGCGTGGTTGTTTCAAACATGGGGGTGGCGGGAATCGCTGTGGGTGCTGGCTGCCCTGCAGTGGTTGATCTGTCTGCCCATTCATGCGCTGGTGTTGCGCCATGCCCCTGTCACGCACGCCCCCGCCACCGCTCGGGGCGACACGCCGGACCTGCAGCGGCATCTGCGCAGCCCCACCTTCTTGCTGCTGGGCACCTTCATGGTGTTGATCATGAGCGTGACCTCGGCCTTGCCGGCACACATGGTGAGTCTGCTGCGCGAGTCCGGCATGAACGAGGCGTGGGTCATCACGGTGCCCGCCAGCATTGGCGTGCTGCAAGTGGTGGGGCGTTTGTTGCTCTATTGCTTTGAAGCGCGCCTGGATGTGCACCAGGCCAACCGGTGGATCCCGTGTCTGATCGTGCTCGGACTCGTGGTGTTGCTGCTGGGTGGCCACGACCCGCTGTGGGCGTTGGTGTTCGTGGCCTGTTACGGCATGGGCAACGGCATGATCACCATCGTCAAGGGCACGGCGATCGCGATGTATGTCAGCCGCCCGCTCAACGCCAGCTTGAATGGCGCACTGGGTATCCCCATGGCGCTGGCCCGCGCCACGGCACCGTGGCTGATGGGCGTGCTGTGGAGCGCAGAGGTGGGTTACCGCTGGGGCCTGGGGGTGATGACCGCGCTAGGGATGGTGGCCATCTCGGCCTTGTGGTGGGCGCAGTCCCACGCGCGGCGCTTCACAAATTAGGCGCTAGCAAGCGCTGCACATCAGCCAGCGCCAGGCCTTTGCGGCGCGCCAGGTCCTGCACCTGGTCGTCCCCGATACGCCCCACATTGAAGTAGCGGCTGGATGGGTGGCCAATGTAAAAACCGCTGACGCTGGAGGCCGGCGTCATCGCCAGACTGTCGGTCAGCCCCATCGCAATCTCGTCGCACTGCAACAACTCGAACATCTCGCGCTTGATGCTGTGGTCAGGGCAGGCGGGATAGCCGGGTGCAGGGCGAATGCCTTGATAAGTCTCGGCCACCAGCGCCGCGTTGTCCAGTGACTCATGCGGGGCATAGCCCCAGAGGTCTTTGCGCACGCGCTCATGCAGGCACTCGGCGAACGCCTCGGCGAGTCGATCGGCCAGGGCCTTGAGCATGATGGCGCTGTAGTCGTCGTGGTCGTCGACAAAGGCTTGTGCCTTGGCGTCTACACCCAGACCCGCCGTCACCGCAAACACGCCCGCGTAATCGGCCTGGCCCACGGGCGCCACAAAGTCCGAGAGGCATCGGTTCGGAGAGTCTGCGGGCTTCTCGGTTTGTTGGCGCAGGCCATGCCAGGTCAACACGGGCTCGGTGCGAGACTCGTCACGCCACAGCACAATATCGTCTCCCACGCTGTTGGCCGGGTACAAACCCACCACCGCGTGCGCGGTCAGCCACCGGCCCTCGATCAGGCGCCGCAACATGCGCCGCCCGTCGCTCATCACCCGCACCGCCTCGGCACCCACCACCGGGTCTTGCAGGATGGCCGGGTAGGGGCCCGCCAGATCCCAGGTCTGAAAAAAGGGACCCCAGTCGATGTAACGCTCGAGTTCGGCCAGATCAAAGTTGCGAAACACCCGACGGCCGATAAATTTGGGCGTCTTGGCGCGGTAGCCGGCCCAGTCCAGCCGCGCCGCGCGTGCACGCGCCTGCTCCAGTGACACCAACGGCGTTTGCTTTTTTTGTGCATGCAGTTCACGCACGCGTTCGTAATCGGCCCGCAGGTCGGCGATGTATTGCGCCGCCTGGTCCGACAACAACCCCTGCGCCACGCTCACACTGCGCGAGGCGTCGGGCACATAGACCACCGGGCCTTCGTAATGCGGCGCGATCTTCACCGCCGTGTGCACCCGGCTGGTGGTGGCGCCACCAATCAGCAACGGTATCTTGCGCAGGCGGAAGTGGTCGTCCTTTTGCATCTCTGCGGCCACGACCTGCATCTCCTCCAGGCTGGGCGTGATCAGCCCGGACAAGCCAATGATGTCCGCGCCCTCGACCTTGGCACGCGCCAGGATGTCGTGGCAGGGCACCATCACCCCCATGTTGACCACTTCAAAGTTGTTGCATTGCAAGACCACGGTCACGATGTTTTTGCCGATGTCATGCACATCACCCTTGACGGTGGCGATCACGATCTTGCCCTTGCTGCGCACCGCCGCGCCGGCCGCTTCCTGCTGGCGTTTTTCTTCCTCGATGTAGGGGATGAGGTGGGCCACCGCCTGCTTCATCACGCGCGCGCTCTTGACCACCTGGGGCAAGAACATCTTGCCCTGACCAAACAGATCGCCCACGATGTTCATGCCGTCCATCAACGGGCCTTCAATCACGTGCAGAGGACGCCCGCCGCGAGCCAGCACCGCTTGATAGGCCTCTTCGGTGTCCTCGGTGATGAAGTCGGTGATGCCGTGCACCAACGCGTGGCTCAGGCGCTGCGCCACCGACACCGGCGCCTCGGGAGTGCCGCGCCAGGCGTTTTGCTGGGCGCCCTCGCGCGCCGCCCCTTTGGCGGATTCGGCAATCTCAATGAGTCGCTCGCCCGCGTCGGGACGGCGGTTGAGCACCACGTCTTCCACCCGCTCACGCAGGGTGGGCTCGACATCGTCGTACACGCCCACCATGCCCGCGTTGACGATCCCCATGTCCATGCCGGCTTGAATGGCGTGGTACAGAAACACGGTGTGAATGGCCTCGCGCACCGGGTCATTGCCACGGAACGAAAAACTCACATTCGACACCCCGCCCGACACCTTGGCGCCGGGCAGATGCTGCTTGATCCAGCGCGTGGCCTCAATGAAGTCCACCGCGTAGTTGTCGTGCTCCTCGATGCCGGTGGCGATGGCAAAGATATTGGGGTCGAAGATGATGTCCTCAGGCGGGAAGTCCACCTCATCCACCAGCAAGCGATAGGCGCGCTCGCAAATCTCGATCTTGCGGGCAAAGGTGTCGGCCTGGCCTTTTTCATCAAAGGCCATCACCACGGCCGCCGCGCCATAGCGGCGCACCAGCTGGGCTTGCCGCTTGAACTCCTCCACCCCTTCCTTCATGGAAATGGAGTTGACGATGCCCTTGCCCTGCACGCAGCGCAGGCCTGCCTCGATCACGCTCCACTTGGAGCTGTCGATCATGATGGGCACGCGGGCAATGTCTGGTTCGGCGGCAATCAGGTTGAGAAAACGCACCATGGCCGCCTGGCTGTCGAGCATCGCCTCGTCCATGTTGATGTCGATGATCTGCGCCCCGTTTTCCACTTGCTGCCGCGCCACCGCCAGGGCCTGCTCGAAATCCCCGTTGAGGATCATGCGCGCAAAGGCCTTGGAGCCAGTGACGTTGGTGCGCTCACCGATGTTGACAAACAAAGCCCCCTCGGCGATGGTCACGGGCTCCAGGCCAGAGAGTTTGAGGGGCGGCGGTATGGAATTCATGGTCTCACCTGGGGTTCAACAGGTGAGCGTCGTTGCAAGAAAAGACCCAAGCCTGACCCGCTTGTGGGGTTGTCAAAACAACCTGCGGGCTGCAACGCTCCTTGGGAAGTGCGTATTTTAACGGCAGTCAGGCCACCCGCCGGGACAAGCCCAACGGGCGGGCACGCTCGGTGCTCACGGCATCACGAATGGCCCCGATATGCTCCGGCGTGGTGCCACAGCAACCGCCCACGATGTTGACCAGGCCTTCGGCCGCAAATTCGTGCAGCAGACGGCTGGTGACCTCGGGGGTTTCGTCAAAGCCGGTCTCGCTCATCGGGTTGGGCAAGCCGGCGTTGGGGTAGCAGCTGATGAAGGTGTCCTCGGCCACGCGCGCGAGTTCCTGGATGTAGGGTCGCATGAGGGCTGCCCCCAGCGCGCAATTCAGGCCGATGGCCAGGGGGCGCGCATGCCGCACACTGTGCCAGAAGGCGCTCACGGTTTGACCGCTCAGGATGCGCCCCGAGGCGTCAGTGACGGTGCCGCTGATGATGAGGGGCAGGCGTTCGCCGGTTTGCTCGAACACCTCATCGATGGCAAAGAGCGCGGCCTTGGCGTTCAACGTGTCGAAAATGGTCTCGACCAGCAAGACATCCACGCCCCCCTGGATCAATGCCAGGGTTTGCGCGTGATACGCCGCACGTAGGGTTTCAAAGTCGATGTTGCGAGCCCCAGGGTCGTTCACATCCGGGCTGATGCTGGCCGTGCGCGGGGTGGGCCCCAGGGCGCCCACAGCAAAGCGTGGTTTGTCCGGGGTGCTGTAACGGTCGCAGGCCTCGCGTGCCACGCGGGCCGAGGCCAGGTTCATCTCGTCGGCCAGTTCGGCCATGTCGTAGTCCGACTGCGCCACGGTGGTGGCGCCAAAGGTGTTGGTTTCCACCAAGTCCGCACCGGCCGCCAGGTAGCCTTCATGAATATCGCGAATGACATCGGGGCGCGTCAGGCTCAGCAGTTCGTTGTTGCCCTTCACATCACGGTGAAAGTCGGCGAAACGCTCGCCGCGGTACTGCGCCTCGCTCAGTCGCAGGCGCTGGATCATGGTGCCCATGGCGCCATCCAGAATGGCAATGCGCTGCGTCAGCAGTTGCGGCAAGTTGGCGGCACGGGTGTAAGCGATCGTCATGGGTGAATTGTAAGAACATGGACAATAGCCCCCTATGCGCAATCTGCTCCCGCGAGAAACCTGGGCCCTGATGCAAGCCCAACCCGAGGCCGTTTTGATCGATATCCGCATGGAGATCGAGTCGATGTACGTGGGTCGTCCCCCTAGGGCCATCAACATCCCCTGGTACGAATACCCCGAGTTCACGACCGATGTGGCCGCCTTCTGTCGACAAGTCGAGGAGCAAGCCGGGAGCAAGTCGCAGACCATCATTTTGCTGTGCCGCAGTGGTCAGCGGTCGCTGGAGGCCGCGCAGGTCCTGGACGACGCGGGGTTTTCGGATGTCGTCAATGTGGTGCACGGCTTTGAAGGCGACTTGGATGCGCAGTTTCATCGCTCCACCCTGAACGGTTGGCGCTTCGATCAGCTGCCGTGGGAGCAACTGTAGGTGGGTGAAGCCATCACGCCTCTCGACCCCCTTGAGTTCGTGACAGCGTTTGCCAGACGTGGAAAGCTCTGAGCATGTCCATCGCACTGTCCATTTTGCGCGAGGTGTTTGGCTACCAGGCCCTGCGTGGTCCGCAAGCCAAGATCATCGACCACGTCATCAGCGGGGGCGATGCCCTGGTGCTCATGCCCACGGGGGGCGGCAAGTCGCTGTGTTACCAAATTCCGGCCATTGCCAGGCATCGCGCCGGCCAAGGCGTCACGGTGGTCATCTCACCGCTCATCGCCTTGATGCAAGACCAAGTGGGGGCGTTGCACGAGGTGGGTGTGGAAGCGGCCTTTCTGAATTCGACCTTGAGTGGCGAGGCCGCCTACGAGGTTGAACAGCGACTTCGACGGGCCGAATTCACCCTGCTGTATGCCGCCCCTGAGCGAGTCAACACCCCGCGATTTTTGGCCTTGCTCGACAGCCTGCAGGCGCGCGGGCTGCTGAGCCTCTTTGCCATCGATGAGGCCCACTGCGTGAGTCAATGGGGTCATGACTTCAGGCCGGAGTACCGCGCCCTCAGCCTGCTGCACGAGCGCTATGCCAAGGTGCCTCGACTGGCGCTCACCGCCACCGCGGATGCGCTCACCCGCACCGACATGGTGGAGCGACTTCAGTTGGTCGGTGCGCGGCTCTTTGTTAGCAGCTTTGATCGGCCCAATCTGCGCTACACCATCGTGGAGAAGAAAGATCCGTTCCAGCAATTGCTGCGCTTTGTTCAACACGAGCATGCAGGTTCGCAAGGATGTGACAGTGGCATTGTCTATTGCCAGTCCCGCAAGCGGGTCGAGGAGGTGGCCACTCGATTGAGCGAGGCCGGGCTGCCGGCCTTGCCGTACCACGCGGGCCTGGACAGCGACACCCGCCAGCGCCACCAAGACCGTTTTTTGCGCGAGGACGGTCTCATCATGGTGGCCACCATCGCCTTTGGCATGGGCATCGACAAGCCCGACGTGCGCTTCGTGGCGCACCTGGACATGCCCAAGAACATCGAGGGCTATTACCAGGAAACCGGTCGCGCCGGTCGAGACGGACTGCCGGCCAACGCCTGGATGTGCTACGGCCTTCAGGACGTGGTGCAACAGCGCCGCATGATCGACGAGAGCCCGGCGAGCGAAGCATTTCGTCATGTGATGCGCGGCAAGTTGGAGGCCTTGCTGACGCTCGCCGAGTCCATCCACTGTCGTCGCGAACGCCTGCTGGCTTACTTTGGCGAAACGGCAGCCCCGCCCGGTGCGCAGCCCGCATCGCCCGAGGACTCGGCCACCGGCGCTCGCTGGCGCTGCATGAACTGCGACAACTGCCTCACCCCAGCGCAGGTGTGGGATGGCACCGACGCTGCCTTGAAACTGCTGTCCACGGTCTACCGGGTGCAACAGCACTCGGGCTTTGGTTTTGGCGCCGGGCACATCATGGACATCGTGCGCGGCAAGTCGAGCGACAAGGTGGTGCAGTTCGGCCATGCCACCTTGAGCACCTTTGGCGTCGGAGCCAATTACAGCGAGCCGCAACTGCGCGGTGTGCTGCGACAACTGCTGGCCCTGGGTGCGCTCGCGGTGGATGCACAGGCCTTCCAGACCTTGCAACTGACCGAAGGCTCGCGGCGCATCTTGAAAGGGCAGCAGCCGGTGGTGCTTCGGCTGCCTGCCAAGACAACAGCACCGGTGGGCGCGGCACGCACGCGTCGCACGGCGCAGGCAGCGCTTGCACTCGACGGCATTGCGCTGGCGCGCTACGACGCGCTCAAGGCCTGGCGAGGCGAAGTTGCACGCACGCACAACCTGCCCGCCTATGTGATTTTTCATGACGCCACCTTGCAGGCCATCGCCCAGACGGGCCCCACCTGCGAAGCCGAACTGCTTGATATCAGTGGCATCGGCCAGCAAAAGCGCCAGGCCTATGGTGCGGAGGTGTTGCGGGTGGTGTCGAGTGTGGCTTGAGGCAGCGCTGAAAACCACCGTGGTGGGTGGAGGCTTTTGGCGGCCTGTTTGAGCCAGTTGCCGTCCCTGACGTCAACCGCGTTAAAATGCACGCATTGCCTAAAGAGGACACCTCATGTCGAACCATCCCACCCCAGCGCACGGCGAGTCCACTGATGTGGTCGAATCCATTGTTCCCCTCATGCCCATCGTGTTGCCCGTGGGCGGTGCCATCCTGATCTTTCTGCTCGCGTTCATTGCGGTCTTCATGTCCTGAGTGAGACACACGCCGCCCCCCAACACCGCTGTGGCGGTGTTTTTTTATGTCTTTTGGGTGCATTTTCATGAGGGCTCATCAAACTATGCGGGTTTTGCATGGGCCAACTCAGCAAAGATTCCGCTGAATTCATAAAATTGCCATCCACATCGAGTCGGGTCTGGTCCCGCACTTCGGGAGAGGTTGTTTGAGGTCAGTTTCCGACACGGTTCTGTGCGCGAGGGCGCACTTGGCCGGCATGGGGAGCTGACCTCAACCAATTTTGAATAGGAGCTCTCGATGAACGCACCCACCATGCAGGGTCTCGCCCTGAATGTGCCCGCCCATGTCAAACATGCCCGCCTGATTGCCTGGGTGGCCGACATGGCTGCCCTGTGCAAGCCGGACGCCATTTATTGGTGCGATGGCAGCGAAGCCGAATACAACCGCCTGTGCCAGCAACTGGTTGACGGCGGCACCTTCAAGAAGCTCGACCCCATCAAGCGCCCCAACTCCTACCTCGCCTGCTCGGATCCGAGTGATGTGGCACGCGTGGAAGACCGCACCTACATCTGCTCCGAGCGCAAAGAAGAAGCCGGCCCCACCAACAACTGGATGGCCCCGGCCGAGATGCGCGCCACGCTGCAACCGCTGTTTGATGGCTGCATGAAGGGCCGCACGATGTACGTGGTGCCGTTCTCCATGGGCCCGCTGGGCAGTCCCATTGCACACATCGGCATCGAGTTGTCCGACAGCCCGTATGTGGCGGTCAATATGCGCATCATGACCCGCATGGGTCGCGCCGTCTATGACATCCTGGGCAGCGACGGCGAGTACGTGCCTTGCGTGCATACCGTGGGGGCTCCGTTGCAAGCAGGCCAGAAAGACGTGAGCTGGCCTTGCAACCCCACCAAGTACATCGTCCACTACCCCGAAACGCGCGAGATCTGGTCCTTCGGTTCGGGCTACGGTGGCAACGCACTGCTGGGCAAGAAGTGCTTCGCCTTGCGCATCGCCTCCATCATGGGCCGTGACCAGGGCTGGCTGGCCGAGCACATGCTCATCCTCGGTGTGACCAACCCGCAGGGCAAGAAATACCATGTCGCGGCAGCTTTCCCCAGCGCCTGCGGCAAGACCAACTTTGCCATGCTGATCCCGCCCAAGGGTTTCGACGGCTGGCAAGTCACCACCATCGGTGACGACATCGCCTGGATCAAGCCGGGCGCCGACGGTCGCCTCTACGCCATCAACCCCGAAGCCGGTTACTTCGGCGTGGCCCCGGGAACCAACACCCTGACCAATCCCAACTGCATGGCCAGCCTGAACAAGGACGTCATCTTCACCAACGTCGCGCTCACCGATGACGGCGACGTGTGGTGGGAAGGCATGGGCAACCCGCCGGCCCACTGCATCGACTGGCAAGGCAAGGACTGGACCCCTGAGATCGCCAAGGCCACGGGCGCCAAGGCAGCACACCCCAACGCCCGCTTCACCGTGGCGGCCGTCAACAACCCCGCCCTTGACAGCGCCTGGGATGACCCCAAGGGCGTGGCGATCGACGCTTTCATCTTTGGTGGCCGCCGCTCCACCACGGTGCCACTGGTCACCGAAGCCCGCAACTGGGTCGAGGGTGTGTACATGGCCGCGACCATGGGCTCTGAAACCACCGCTGCTGCCACCGGTGCGCAAGGTGTGGTGCGCCGCGACCCCTTCGCCATGCTGCCCTTCACCGGCTACAACATGAGCGACTATTTCCAGCACTGGCTGGACCTGGGCAAGAAGCTCGAAGCCACCGGCGCCAAACTGCCGCGCTTCTACACCACCAACTGGTTCCGCAAGGACGCCGACGGCAAGTTCGTGTGGCCGGGGTACGGTGAGAACATGCGTGTGCTCAAGTGGATGATCGATCGACTCGAGGGCAGCGTCGCTGGTCAGGACAACGTGTTTGGCGTGAGCCCGCAGTACCGCGAGCTCAACTGGAATGGACTGGACTTCACCGAGCAGCAGTTCCAGCAAGTCACCAGCGTGGACAACTCTGCCTGGCAAGCCGAACTCCAGCTGCACACCGAACTGTTCGAGCAGTTGCACCACCACTTGCCCACGGCGCTGTCGGACACCAAGGCGGCGCTGGCGAAGCGACTCGCGGCTTGATTCACCGCGCGCGGTCTCATGGCCCATTGAGGCCATGAGAGGCGATGAAAAAAACCCAGGCCACGCTCATGCGTGCCTGGGTTTTTTTGTTGTGCGCGAGGCTGGCGTGACCCCGCGCGTTGCGTCAGGTCACTCGGCGCGGCCCTTGGCGCACAGGATGTCGGCCATGACGCGCGAATCGTATTGAGCCACGTTCCACAGCCGTGCGTCCTCTGCGGATTCACGGCGTGCGGCACGCCAGTTGCGCCAGGCCAGCGGCCCACGCACGGTCAAGGCGCGCATGGGCTTGGCCAGCAATGCGATCGCGGCAAACCCAACCAGCCACAGAGCAATCCAGGCGGCCAACAAGTGGCCATCACTCCAGGTTTCGATCACTTCGTTGGCCACGACCAACAAAGCCGAGACCAGGGCGGCCAGCAGCAACGTGGCCACACCCCGGGCGCCGTCAAAGGCGGCAGTGGCCTGTTCGAAGCGTTCGATCACCTGCTCGGCGCGCTCCACGCCGGGATGCTGGCTCGGAAATTCAACGTTCACAAATGCGGTCATGGCGTACTCCAAACAACTGCGAGTGCAGTAGATGCCACGAATACTAGGGTTTTCTCTAGTGTCATTCAAATTTATTATGATGATGTTGATCATTCACGGCATTTATGTTTCCGACCCAACCCCTCAATTTCCGAAACCTGGATCTGAACCTGTTGCGGGTCTTCGATGTGGTCATGGCCGAGCGCAGCCTCACCCGGGCAGGCCGGCGCCTGGCCTTGACGCAACCCGCCATCAGCAATGCCTTGCGCCGCTTGCGTGACACACTGCACGATGAGTTGTTGACCCGACAGGGCCAGATGTTGGTGCCCACTCCCAGGGCGGAGGCCTTGTGGCCGGTGATACGCACGGCACTTCAGCAGCTGGAGCAATCGCTCGCCCCGATCGGGTTCGAACCCTCCACCGATCAATCCACCTTCATCCTGACCATGGCGGATGCCACGGCGTCTGAACTGATGCCGGGTCTGTCCTCCTGGCTGGAGACACAGGCCCCCGGGGTGTCGTTGCGGGTGGTTCCCTTGACCACGCGGGACCCGCGCCGGCTGCTACGCGCCGAAACAGCGGATCTGGCCGTGGGGCATTTTCCAGCCGTGCTGGCCGACCTCACCGCCCGCGCTCAAAGTGGAGAGGGGGTCGATTTCCGTCACCAACGGCTGTTTGATGGCGAGTATGTGTGCGTGATGCGTCGCAACCACCCGCTGGCCCGTGAGCCGCTCACACTAGACGCTTTTTGTGAGGCCCGTCATCTGCTGGTGAGTTTTTCGGGTCGGCCCTATGGTTTCGTGGATGAGGCCCTGGCCTCACGGGGCCTGCAGCGGCGGGTCGTCATGACGGTGAACCAGTTTGCTACCGCCGGTCGGGTGGTGGCGCAATCCAATATGCTGACGGTGTTACCCCGTCACTTCGTTCGGGTGGCGGGCATGGGGGACGCCCTGGCCCTGCGCGAGCTGCCCCTGGATGTGCCGCTGGTACACATCGACATGCTGTGGTCGGCTCATCGCCCCCCTTCAGACGCCTTGACCTGGTTGCGCGATGCGATTGCGCGCGCAGCGCAGGAGGCGCAGGATCGTCACGGGCCTCGTGTGCACACCGAGGGGGTCAACGCGTCCCGCAACGCGGATCCGCATTGAACCAAACACACCCTCCGTGATCTTGAGGCGCGTCGCCTGAGGATACGCGTCAGGCAGGCACCGGACCGGGGCGTCCGGCCAGCACCTGAAACGCAGCTTGGACGCTCAAGCTGTCTTGCGAACCCGCCGGATGTGGCGTGGTGCGGAACTCGGCTCTCACCACATCGGGCCTGACGTCCACCACGGTGTAGCCGCGCTCGTCCGAACGGGCGTGCAGCAAGTCCGGGTTGCTGCTGCGGATCAGTGACAGGATGTTCTCGCTCAGGCCCCGAGATGTGATCGAGGTGGTGACCAACTCGCTGGCCACCACGGGCGACGACAAGTCGCCTGGTCGCAAGCGCAAGCCTGCCACCACGTTCATGTGCACATCGCCGCCGAGGGTCACCACATTGCGCTCGGGCAGATCAGCGATGGTTTGCAGCAGGCGAAGACGGGCTTGGGGATACCCATCCCAGGCATCGTTGAAGGTGGTCCGACCCAAGGGCGTGGCAATCGACGTCGAACTGATCTGGGTGCTTTGGGCAATCAGCCGCCAGCGCGCGCGCGACGCGCGCAAGCCCTCGCCCAGCCAGGCCTCTTGTTCACGCCCCAACATGCTGCGCGCGGGCTCATCCAGTTCGGCACAGTTCATGACGGTGCGCGCCCCGCCTTTGAGGGGGTCCGGGCAGGCCTGGTAATCGCGGTACTGACGGCAGTCCAGCGTCCACACATCAGCCAGCGTGCCCCAGCTCAGTCGGTCATGCAGCCGCATCGAGGCGCGCGCCGGGCTGGCCAGGTCCGGCCCGATCCACAGCGGCTGGTGCTCGAAATACGCTTGATACGCTGCCGCGCGACGAGCCAAAAACACCTCGCGGGACGAATACCGGTTGTCGCGATCGTTGGCGTAGTCGTTCACCACCTCGTGGTCGTCCCACATCAGCACCCAGGGGCGTGCGGCGTGCGACGCCTGCAGCCAGGGGTCACGCTTGTACTGCGCGTAGCGTTGTCGGTACGCCTCGAGCGTCATGGGCTCGGGGCCCTCGTGCTGGCGAATCTGAAAACGCGGATTGGAGCTCTCGTAAATGTAGTCACCGACAAAGAGCACGAAGTCCAATGATTGCTCGGCCATGTCACGGTGGGCAATGTACTGTCCCTGCTCAAAGTGCTGGCACGATGCCAGGGCCAGGCGCAAGCGCTGCACGGGCGCGTCGGCGGCCGGGGCTGTGCGGGTGCGGCCCACCGCGCTGGTTGCGTCCCCGCAGGTAAAGCGGTACCAGTAGTCACGGCCCGCGGGTAAGTCGCGCAACGGGACGTGCACACTGTGTCCACGCGTGGCGTCGGTCACCACCTGTCCCTGACGGACCAACTGACGCATCGCGTCGTCGGCGAACAACTCCCATCGCACGGTCACAGGGTCCGCCACCGAGCCATTCGCCGCCCCCGAATTTGCCCCCGTGCGTCGGTCAGCCTCGTCGATGAGCAGGCGCGTCCACAGCACCACCCCATCGGCTCGGGGAGAACCACTGGCCACCCCCAGGGCAAAGGGGGAGGTTTTCCAATGTCGGGCAATGTCTTGCGGTTGGGCGATCGGCAGACACCAGGGCGCAAGCGCCAACGCAATCGCTTGGCGCTGCCATTGACGACGGGTGGTGTTCAACATGGTCGGTGCTCCAGCGAATGTGCGGTGAGGGTGTGGGCCTGCAAGATGACGCCACCACCCAGGCACACATCTCCGTCGTAAAGAACCGCCGATTGTCCGGGCGTGACAGCCCATTGCGCCTGCGGAAAATCCAGCGCAAATCCCTCTGGTGCGGCTGCATGGAAGCGGCAGGGCGCATCGGATTGTCGATACCGGGTCTTGGCCGCCAGCACGCGTTCATCCCCCAGGCTTGCCGGCGGGTGCCCCGCCACCCAACGGATGTCGCCCACCTCCACATGATGCGCGAGCAACCAGGGATGGTCGTGCCCCTGCACCACCACCAGCACATTGCGCGTCACGTCCTTGCGCGCCACGAACCACGGCGCGTGCTCACCGGCCCCGCGCTGCGCGCCGGGCGTTTTGAGCCCCCCAATGCCCAGGCCTTGCCGCTGTCCGAGGGTGTAGAAACTCAGGCCCACATGCCGGCCAATCTGGCGGCCCTGGTCGTCTTCGATCGGGCCCGGCGTGTTGGCGATGTAGCGGTTGAGAAATTCGCGAAACGGGCGTTCGCCAATGAAACAAATACCGGTCGAGTCTTTTTTCTTGGCGTTGGGCAAGCCGATCTGCAAGGCCAGTTCACGTACCCGCGTCTTGTGCAACTCTCCCACGGGAAACCAGCTGCGTGACAGCTGTGCCTGTGAGAGGCGATGCAAAAAATAGCTTTGGTCTTTGGCGGGGTCCAGCCCTTTGAGCAGCTCAAACAAGCCGGTGCGCGGGTTGTGGCGCACGCGCGCATAGTGGCCGGTGGCTATGTTGTCCGCACCCAGCCGCATGGCGTGGTCCAGGAACGCCTTGAACTTGATCTCGGCGTTGCACAGCACATCCGGGTTGGGCGTTCGTCCGGCCTGGTACTCGCGCAAAAACTCGGCGAAAACGCGGTCTTTGTAGTCGGCGGCAAAGTTGACGTGCTCGAGTTCGATGCCGATCACGTCGGCCACAGCCGCCGCATCGACAAAGTCGACGTTGGAGGAGCAGTACTCGCTGTCGTCGTCGTCGTCCCAGTTCTTCATGAAGATGCCGACCACCTCGTGGCCTTGCTGCTTGAGCAGCCATGCGGTGACCGCGGAGTCCACCCCGCCGCTCAAGCCCACCACGATGCGCCGAGGTTTCATGTCAGAAATCCCAAGCGCTGACGCTCACGTGTTTAACTGATCGCCGCGCGGGGCAGTCAGTTGGCAAACGCCGCGATGCCGGTCTGGGCACGGCCCAGGATCAGGGCGTGGATGTCGTGCGTGCCCTCATAGGTGTTGACCACCTCGAGGTTGACGAGATGCCGCGCCACACCGAACTCGTCGCTGATGCCGTTGCCGCCCATCATGTCGCGCGCCAGCCGAGCAATATCGAGCGACTTGCCGCAGGAATTGCGCTTGAGAATGGACGTGATCTCCACCGAGGCAGTGCCTTCATCCTTCATGCGACCCAGACGCAAGCAGCCTTGCAGGCCCAGCGAAATCTCGGTTTGCATGTCGGCGAGTTTTTTCTGGATCAGCTGGTTGGCCGCGAGCGGGCGTCCAAACTGCTTGCGGTCCATCGTGTACTGACGGGCCGCGTGCCAGCAGGATTCGGCCGCCCCGAGCGCCCCCCAGGCAATTCCATAGCGCGCGCTGTTGAGGCAGGTGAACGGTCCTTTGAGGCCTTGCACCGTGGGGAAAGCGTTTTCTTCCGGCACAAACACCCCGTCCATGACGATTTCGCCGGTGATGGAGGCACGCAGACCCACCTTGCCATGAATGGCCGGGGCGCTCAGGCCCTTCATGCCTTTTTCCAGCACAAAGCCGCGGATTGGGCCCACCTGGCCGCCCTCGGACACTTCCTTGGCCCAGACGACAAACACGTCGGCGATGGGGCTGTTGGAGATCCACATCTTGCTGCCCTTGAGGCGGTAACCACCCTCCACCTTCTGGGCGCGCGTGGCCATGCTGCCGGGGTCGGAGCCATGGTCGGGTTCGGTCAGGCCGAAGCAGCCGATCCACTCACCCGTGGCAAGCTTGGGCAGGTATTTTTGTTTTTGGGCTTCGGTGCCGAAATCATGGATGGGCACCATGACCAGGGAGGACTGCACACTCATCATGGAGCGGTAGCCCGAATCCACGCGCTCGACCTCGCGCGCGATCAGGCCGTAGGCCACGTAGTTCAGGCCGGGGCCGCCGTATTCGGTGGGGATGGTGGGGCCCAGCAAACCCAGTTCGCCCATCTCGCGGAAGATGGAGGGGTCGGTTTTTTCATGTCGGAAGGCCTCGAGTACACGTGGCTGCAAGCGCTCCTGGCAATAGGCGGCGGCGGCTTCGCGCACCATGCGCTCGTCTTCGGTCAACTGCTGGTCCAGCAGGAAAGGGTCATCCCATTGAAAGCTGGCGTGTGCCATGTGGTTCTCCGCGTCGAATTCGTGCGAGGGCGGTACACACCGCTCCTGAACCAATCATTCTAGTGTGCAATACATCCCTGCAGCCTCTCAGGCATTGGCGCGAGCCTTGGCAAAGTTCACATACCAGTCGAGGCATCCCGGGTTGGCCATGGCATCGCGGTTAAGCACTTTGTCCACCGGTTGGCCCAGCAGCAGCTTCTTGATCGGCAACTCCTGTTTCTTGCCTGAGAGGGTGCGCGGAACCTCGGCCACCTGAAAAATCTCGTTGGGGATGAAGCGGGGGCTGAGCGCGGTCTTGATGGCGTCGTTGAGCCGCCCGCGCAAGGTCTCGTCGAGTGCGACCCCCTCGCGCAACACAATGAACAGCGGCATGTAACTCTCGCGCCCCAGGTACTCCAGGTCCACCACCATGGAGTCCAGCACCTCGGGTAAGGCCTCCACCGCGCGGTACAGCTCGCTCGTGCCCATGCGCAGCCCATGCCGGTTGATGGTGGCGTCGCTGCGGCCGTAAATGACGCAGCGGCCCTCGGGCGTGATGCGCAGCCAGTCGCCATGCCGCCACACCCCGCCGGCCGATGCATCCGCATCACCCCCGCCCACACGTCGCCCTTTGCCAGGCGGGTACATGTCGAAGTAGCTGCCCAGGTAGCGCTGGTGATCGGTGTCGCCCCAGAAAAAGGGAGGCATGGAGGGCACGGGCTGGGTCACCACGAGTTCACCCACCTGGTCCACCACCGCATCGCCTTGTTCGTTCCAGGCCTCGACCGCCACGCCCAGAAAGAGGCATTGCATTTCGCCGGCCACCATGGGCAATTCACGGTGTCCCCCCACAAAGGCGCCCGCATCGGTGCCGCCGGAGATGTTGCACCACCAGATGTCGCGCGCCGAGCCCTCGGCTTGCGCCGTGAGTTGTCGGAATTGATCCGTCCCCCAGTTCTGCACCTCGGCACTCAGGGGTGACCCGGTGGTGCCCAGCGCCCGTACGCGCGCCAACCCCGGCCAGGGTCTCAGATCCACCTGCGCCTTCATGCAGTTAGTGAAAAAAGCCGCGCCGCCCCCCATGAAGGTCACGCGCTCCTGATCGGCATAGCGCCACAGCGTGGCCCAGTCGGGCCGCTCCTTGGTGCCGCCCGGGTTGCCGTCAAAAATGACGCAGGTGGTACCGCCGAGCAGGCCGCTGATCTGCGAATTCCACATCACCCAGCCCGTCGAGCTGTACCACATGAACCGCTCGCCCCAGGAGTTGGGGTCGTAGCTGCAGGCCACGTCGTAGTGCAGCGTCTTGTGCGCCATGCCATTGACGAGCGTGCCCCCGTGGGTGTGTACGATGGGTTTGGGCATGCCAGTGGTGCCACTGGAATACACAATCCACAGCGGATGATCAAACGGCAGCCAGCGCGGTTCGAAGCGGAGTTGCTCGGGCGCTTCACGCGAGACGATGGTGTCAAAGTCGGCGCTGTGGGCCACGGCGGGCTGCCCTCCCAGGTTGCGCAGCAGCACCAGGTGCTCAACACTGGGCAGGGCGGCGCGCAACTCTTCCACCACCGCCGTGCGGGGGTGGTCACGGCCGCCATAGGTCACGCCATCACAGGCAATGAGCGCCTTGGGGGTGATCTGGCGGAAGCGATCGAGCACCGCGTGGGTCCCCATGTCGGGGGCGCACACACTCCAGATGGCGCCCAGGCTCACCACCGCCAGAAAGGCCACGATGGTTTGCGGAATATTGGGCAGATAGGCCGCCACGCGGTCCCCTTGGCCCACGCCTTGCGACTGCAGGTGCAAGGCCATCGACGCCACCTGACGGCGCAACTCAGGCCAGCTCAGTTCTCGGCGCTGTCCCTTTTCGTTGCTGCCAATGACCGCCGCAAAGCCCGCCGCCTGCGCCGGCTGCACGTGGCGAAAGACCTGCTGCGCATAGTTCACCTGCGCGCCGGGAAACCACACCGCGCCGGGCATGGCATTGCGGGCCAGCACCGCCGTGTGGGGCGTGGGCGACTGGATGTCGAAATAGTCCCAGATCGACTGCCAGAACGCATCCAGGTCGGTCACCGACCATTTCCACATCTCCTGATAGGACGCAAAGTGCAGGCCGCGCTCGCGCGCCAGCCACTGCGC
>RFTK01000063.1 GCA_009923505.1 Betaproteobacteria bacterium | reverse complement strand
TCGCCACCAACGCCCCGCTGACCAACTATGCCTTGATGCATGCGCTGCCTCGCATTGCCGAGCAACCGGCCGATCACGGCTTTTTCACCGAAGCCCTGATCTCGTCCATCGCGCAGTCGGCCCCTGAAGCCAAGGCCCGCGTGCGCGCCTTCCTGGAAGGCAAGGCCGCCAAGGTTCAAAAGAACTGACCAGCGCTCAAACATTCCATCGATCCGAGGAGACCTTCATGACCGCCCCCCGTTTTCGACCGCTCGAATTTGGCGTCACCCGTGTGCACTTGCGCGATGGTGTCCCCGGCACACACTACCTGATGGCCGAACAGCCCTTGGAGGGGTTTCCTGATCGCATCACCGATCGCTTGCGTCATTGGGCCCAGGTGGCCCCGGACCGCACCTTGTTAGCACGTCGCGTGAAGCAAGCCGATGGCCAGCTGGGTGACTGGCGTCATGTGAGCTTTGGCGAAGCCTGGGGCTCGGCACGCAACATTGCACAGTCGCTCATCAACCGGGGATTGAGCGTGGATCGACCGGTGGCCATCCTGAGTGAGAACAGCCTGGAGCATGCACTGCTCAGTCTGGGGTGCTTGGTGGCAGGCATTCCGTTTGTGCCGGTCTCGCCGCCCTACTCGCTGGTCAGCCAGGACTACGACAAACTCAGGCATGTGCTCAACACGGTGACGCCAGGCCTGGTGTTCGCCAGTGATGAGCGTTATGCCAAGGCCATCCGCGCCGCCGTCCCAGCCGACATGGAAGTGGTACTGCAGGAAGGCAGCGTGGAAGGCCGCACGGTCACGAGCTTTGCCGACCTGTGCAACACGCACGCGACAGCGGCGGTCGATGCCGCCATGGCGGCCACGGGGCCAGACACCATCGTCAAATTTCTCTTCACCAGCGGCTCCACCAAGCTGCCCAAGGCGGTGATCAACACCCAGCGCATGTGGTGCGCCAACCAGCAACAAATGGCGCAGTCCATGCCCGTGCTGGCCAAGGGCGAGTTGGTGCTGGTGGACTGGCTGCCCTGGAATCACACCTTTGGCGGCAACCACAATTTCGGCATGGTGCTCTACCACGGTGGCACGCTGTACATCGACGACGGCAAGCCCACACCTGCACTCATGCACGAAACCTTGCGCAACCTGCGCGAAGTGGCGCCCACGGTGTACTTCAACGTACCGACCGGCTTCGAAGCGATAGCGCTGGCCATGAAAACCGACGACGCGCTGCGCAAGACATTGCTCTCGCGCGTCAACATGTTCTTCTACGCGGGTGCCGCATTGGCACAACCCATCTGGGACAGCCTGTATGAATCGCAGGAACGCGAGATTGGCGAGCGCATTGTCATGAGCACGGGCCTGGGCATGACCGAATCCGGGCCCTTTGGTATCTTCGTGACCAGCCCTCACGTGCGCGCTGGTGATCTGGGTGTACCGACACCGGGACTGGAACTCAAGCTGGTGGACATGGACGGCAAAACCGAGGTGCGCTACCGAGGTCCCAACATCACCCCTGGCTACTGGCGAGCCCCCCAGGAAACCGCCGAGGCCTTCGACGAGGAAGGCTTCTTCAAGACCGGTGACGCCGTCAAGTGGATCGACGAAACGGACGTGCACCTGGGACTGAAGTTTGACGGCCGAATTGCTGAAGACTTCAAGCTTGCCACCGGCACCTTTGTCAGTGTGGGGCCGCTGCGGGGCAAGATCATCGCGGCCGGTGCTCCTTATGTCCAGGATGTGGTGCTGACCGGGTTGAACATGAAGGAAGTGGGCGCCATGGTGTTTCCGACCCCCGCGGTACGCCAACTGGCCGGGTTGCCCGCTGAAGCCCCGTTGGCCGACGTGCTCAGCAGCGCACCCGTGCTGGCCCATTTCCAGAGCCTGGTGAACGATCTGGCGCGCAGCGCCACGGGCAGTGCCAACCGCATTGCGCGTCTGTGCCTGCTGTCGGAAGCGCCCACCCTCGATCGCGGCGAAATCACCGACAAAGGCTCGATCAACCAGCGCGCCGTGCTCTCGCACCGCGCTGACACCGTGGCGGCTCTGCATGAAGACCGCCTGCATGTCATTCTCAAACCCCAGCTCTGAAGTTCGGATCGCTCACCATGACCTCATGCGGCTTGTTCAATTCTTTCGACGATGTTTGGATGCACGACGGCGTGCGCACCCCCATGGTCGACTACTGTGGCGCACTGGGCCACATCTCCCCGACCGATCTGGGCATCAAGGCGGCCCGTGAAGCCCTCAAGCGCGCCGGCGTGCCAGCCACCGACATCGGCTCGGTCATCGCCGGCAACATGGCACCCGGCGATTTTGACCAGTTCTTCTTGCCACGCCACATTGGGTTGTATGCGGGTGTCCCGATCGATGTGCCGGCCCAGATGGCGCAACGCATTTGCGGCACCGGTTTTGAATTGTTCCGCCAGGCTGCTGAACAAATTCAGGGCGGCCTGACCGATGCCGCTCTGGTGGTGGGCACCGAGAGCATGACCCGCAACCCCATTGCCGCGTTTGATCACCGCACCGGCTTCAAGCTGGGTGCTCCCGTGGGTTTCAAGGACTACATGTGGGAAGCGCTGAAAGATCCGGCCGCCGGCATCAACATGATCCAGACCGCCGAGAACCTGGCCAAGCAATACGGCATCACGCGTGAAGACGTGGACGCCTTTGCCAGCGACTCGTTTGCCAAAGCAGTGGCCGCACAACAGCGTGGTTTTCATGCGGGCGAAATCGTCCCGGTGGTCACCGAAAAATTCGAGATCGATGGTTACAAATCGCGTGGCATTCGCCTGCAAGGCAAGGTCACCGAAGTGAACGAAGACACGCACCCGCGCGTGTCACCGGTTGACGTGCTGGCCAAGCTGAAACCCGTCTATGACGGTGGGGTGCAGACCGGCGGCAACAGCTCGGCTTTGGTCGATGCCGCGGCGGCGTGTGTGGTGACCTCCGGGGCCTACGCCAAGTCACATCCCCACGGTGCGCTGGCACGCGTGGCCGCAGCAGCCGTGGTGGGTGTGCCACCTGAAATCATGGGCATTGGCCCGGCCCCAGCCATTCGCTTGTTGCTCGAGCGCACCGGCTTGAGGCTCGACCAGATCGGCCGCTTTGAAATCAACGAAGCACAAGGGGCCCAAACCCTGGCCGTGGGACGCGACCTGGGCCTGGACCTGTCACGCCTCAATGTCAACGGGGGCGCGATTGCGCTGGGTCATCCCCTGGCCGCCACCGGCGTTCGCTTGACCCTCACCCTCGCGCGAGAACTGCGTCGCGCCAAGCTGCGCTGGGGGATCTCCAGCGCCTGTGTGGGAGGCGGACAAGGCATTGCCCTGCTGATTGAAAACCCCGAGGCGGCCTGAGGCTTCCCACCGGCGCAACAACGACCGCATCAAAAGGACCTTTCGTATGAACATTCATGGAACAGCAGCCCTGGTCACTGGCGGTGGCTCCGGGCTGGGTGAAGCCACCGCACGTGAACTCGCCCGCCTCGGTGCCCGCGTGGCCGTGCTCGATCTCAACCTGGACAATGCCCAGCGCGTCGCCCACGACATCGGCGGCATTGCCGTAGCCTGCAACGTGTCCGACCCGGACAGCATGGCCCAGGCGATCGCAACCGCCTCGGCCGCCCATGGCCCGGCGCGCATCCTGATGCAAATTGCCGGTATCGGCACTGCCAAGCGCGTGGTCGGAAAAGATGGCCAGGCCGCCCCCCTGGAAGACTTTGCCAAGGTGATCAACGTCAACCTCATTGGCACCTACAACGCGGCCCGCCTCTTTGCGGCCGCCTGCGCCCAGCTCGACCCGATGGAAGACGGCGCCCGTGGCGTGATGGTGTTCACCGCCTCGGTGGCAGCGTACGACGGCCAGGTGGGTCAGCAAGCCTACAGCGCGTCCAAGGCGGGCGTGGTGGGCATGACCTTGCCAATGGCACGTGATCTCGCCCAGCACGGGATTCGTGTGTGCACCATCGCACCCGGTCTCTTCTCCACACCCTTGATGAAAACCCTGCCCGAGCCGGTGCAGCAGTCCCTGGCGGGGAGCATTCCCTTCCCCTCGCGGTTGGGCAAGCCCGAGGAGTTTGCCGAATTGGCAGTACACATCGTGCAAAACAACCACCTGAACGGCGAAACCATCCGCCTCGATGGCGCGCTGCGCATGGCGCCGCGCTGATCGGCCTTGAGCCATACGCCCCCTTTAACACCCTCGACTACCCCAGACCATGTCCAAAACCGTTGTGTATGAAGTAGAAGTGATGTTCGGTGACTGCGATCCCGCGGGTATCGTGTTCTTCCCCAATTTTTCCAAATGGATGGATGCCTCGTCGCTGAATTTTTTCGTCCAGTGTGGCGTGCCGCCCTGGCGCGAACTGGTGAAGACGCGCGGCATCATCGGCACCCCGCTGCTGGAGATTCACACCAAGTTCATGCGACCGGCCACCTATGGCGAGCGCATCCAGGTACACACCAGTATCGCTGAGTGGCGCGACAAGGTGGTGCTGCAAAAGCATGTGGTGATGCGCGGCGACACCGTGCTGTGCGAAGGCCTGGAGACCCGCGCTTTTTGCATCAAGCACCCGGAGGACCCGGACCGCATCAAGGCCATCCCGGTGCCTGAAGACATCAAGGCCTTGTGCAGCTGATCGCTCAGCCCTCATTTTCATCAACCCCTGTATCCATTTTTCAATCCAAGGAGACATACATGAAACTCAAGAAAACCCTCTTGGCCCTGGCCGTCACTGTGGCGGCCAGCACTGCTGCGTTGGCCGACATCAAAATCGGCGTGAGCCTGGCGCTGACCGGACCGGGCTCGGGCCTGGGCATTCCGATGCAAAACCAGCTGAAACTCTTCCCGCAAACCATCGGCGGAGAAAAAGTCCAACTCATCGTGCTCGATGACGCGACCGATCCTGGCAAGGGTGCCGCCAATGCACGCCGCTTCGTGACCGAAGACAAGGTGGACGTGATCATCGGCTCGTGCATCACCGCTGTGGCCGCCGCCATGACCGACATCGCGGCCGAAGCCAGCACGGTGCAACTGGCTGGTTCGCCGGTGGGCGTGCCAGCGGGCAAGGACAAGTGGATGTTCCGCCTGCCGCAATCCAACACCGTGATTGGCTACGCCATGGTCGAGCACATGAAGAAACAAGGCGTGAAGACCCTGGGCTTCCTGGGCTACACCGACGCTTACGGCGAGCAATGGCTGAAAGAAGTGTCCCCGTTGCTGGACAAGGCCGGCATCAAGCTGGTGGCCACCGAGCGCTTCGCCCGCACCGACACCAGCGTGACACCGCAAGCGTTGAAGCTGGTGGCAGCCAACCCGGACGCCATGCTGGTGGTGGCCTCGGGTTCAGGAGCCGCCATGCCCCAACTGGGTCTGGTTGAGCGCGGTTTCAAAGGCAAGATCTACCAGACGCATGCCGCCGCCACCATGGACCTGATGCGCGTGGGCGGCAAGGGCGTGGAAGGTACCTTTGTGTCTGCCGGCCCGGTGATCGCGCCAGACCAACTGCCCGACAGCCACCCCTCCAAGAAAATGGCACAGGATTTCGTGAACAAGTACGACAAGGTCTATGGCGCTGGCAGCCACAACCAGTTTGCTGGACATGCCTACGACGCCCAGGTGGCCCTGGAAAAAGCCATCCCGATGGCACTGAAGAAGGCCAAGCCCGGCACCGTCGAGTTCCGCACCGCCTTGCGTGATTCGCTCGAAACCATGGGCCGTACCAACTTTGCCCACGGCATCATGAACTGGACCAAGGATGACCACTGGGGCTACACCATGGACACGGCTGTGATGCTCAAGGTCGTGGACGGCAAGTTCAAGGTCGAATAAGCCGCACACCATGGACTCCACCATTGCCAGCATCCTGCTGCTTGACGGCCTCACCAGCGGCGCAGTCTATGCCCTGCTTGGGCTAGCCACCGTGCTGGTGTTCACCGTCACGCGGGTGATCTTCATTCCGCAAGGTGAATTCGTGGCCTATGGCGCGCTCACGCTGGCGATGTTGCAAAGCGGCAAGACGCCCGGCACCGTCTGGTTGCTGATGTGCCTGGCGGTGGTGGCGTCGGTGATGGAATTGGTGGAACGCTGGCGTCACCACGGCAACCCGGTTCGGGCGTTGCAGTCGGCGCTCAAGACGCTTTTGATTCCCGGCGTGGTGGCGGTGGTGTCGATCTGGGCGGCACCCCAGCAATTTGCGCTGTGGGTGCAGGCCTTGCTGAGCGTGGCGATTGTCACGGCCTTTGGCCCGTTGGTGTACCGTGTGGCGTACCAGTCGCTCGAAGCTGCCACACCCTTGGTGCTGCTGATTGTGTCGGTGGGTGTGCATTTCGCCATGACCGGTCTGGGTCTGCTGTTCTTTGGGGCCGAGGGGTTTCGCAACCCGTCTTTCTGGGACGATCGGTTTGCGCTCGGCCCGGTCACCCTCACGGGTCAGACGGTGATCATTTTTGGTGTGTCGCTTTCACTGATCGTGCTGCTGTGGCTGTATTTTGAAAAGTCACTGCGCGGCAAGGCCTTGCGCGCCACGGCAGTCAACCGCACCGGCGCGCGCTTGATGGGTATTTCCACGCATGCGTCGGGTCAATTGACGTTTTTGATGGCAGCCTTGATCGGGGCTCTCTCGGGTTTGTTGATCGGCCCCACCACCACGGTGTTTTACGACTCCGGGTTTTTGATTGGCCTCAAGGGTTTTGTGGCGGCGGTGGTGGCTGGGCTTTCGAGTTACCCCGGGGCTTTGTTGGGTGCCTTGTTTGTGGGCGTTATGGAGGCCTTTGGCGCATTTTGGGCCAGTGCTTTCAAGGAAGTGATTGTGTTCACCTTGATCCTGCCCATTTTGCTGGTGCGCTCCCTGCGCAGTGGCCACTCGGACGAGGAGCACTGAGATGAGACAACATCTCCCCGTCCTGTTGCTGTCGTTGTCAGTGCCCGTCATTGCCCTGCTACCGCTGCCCGATTTCTGGATTGCTCAACTCAATTACATCGGGCTGTACGCCCTGGTGTCCCTGGGCTTGGTGCTGCTCACCGGCGTGGGCGGGCTGACCTCGTTTGGTCAGGCCGCCTTTGTGGGCATCGGCGCTTACACCACCGCCTGGCTCACCCTCAACCTGGGCCTGTCGCCCTGGATCACGCTCTTCATCGGTCTGGGCTTGACCGCCGTGAGTGCTCTTGTGGTGGGACTCATCACCTTGCGAATGTCGGGCCACTACCTGCCATTGGCCACCATTGCTTGGGGGCTGTCGCTGTATTACCTGATGGGCAACCTGGATGCCCTGGGCAAATACGACGGACTGCTGGGCCTCAAAAGCCTGTCGG
This sequence comes from Betaproteobacteria bacterium, assembly GCA_009923505.1. GTDB lineage: Bacteria > Pseudomonadota > Gammaproteobacteria > Burkholderiales > Burkholderiaceae_C > Limnohabitans. The sequence continues at coordinate 11,828 of RFTK01000063.1, read as the reverse complement.
TGGGTGACATCGACATTGGCCAGGGGCGTCTGTTTTTTGTCCTGTGCTGGGCCCTACTCATCGCGGGCGCTGTGGCCCTGATCAACCTGCTCGATTCGCGGCCCGGCCGCGCCATCCGCTCGCTCAAGGGTGGCACGCAAATGGCCGAGGCCATGGGCATCAGCACCTTCCGCTACAAGGTCACCATCTTCCTGATTGCCGCCTTGTTCGCGGCGGTGGCGGGTTGGTTGCTCGCCCACTTTCAGCGCACCGTCAACCCGTCGGCCTTTGGCTTGAAGATGGGCATAGAGTACCTGTTCATGGCCGTGGTGGGCGGTGTGGGCTATGTGTGGGGTGCTATCGTGGGCGCTGGCCTGGTCAAGTTGCTGGACGACTACCTGCAAGTGGCCCTGCCTGCACTCATCGGCACCAGTGGCAGCTACGAGGTCATTGTGTTTGGTGTGGCTCTGGTACTGGTGCTCAAGTACCTGCCCGATGGCTTGTGGTCTGTGGTGGCGCGCAAATTCCCACGACCGCCCCGTGCCCTCAATTGGTTGGGGGCTGAGGATCTGCCCGTGCGAAGCAAACCTGCCCGGGGCGAACCTGTCCTGGTGGTGGACAACATTCGCAAACAGTTTGGCGGGCTGACGGCTGTCAATGACATCAGCTTTGACATTGCAGCCGGCCAAATCGTGGGGCTGATTGGTCCGAACGGCGCAGGCAAATCCACCACCTTCAACCTCATCACGGGCGTGCTGTCCAAAACCTCGGGGCGCGTGACCTTCTGCGGCCAGGATGTCAGCCAACTGCCCTCGCGGGAGATTGCTCGCCAGGGCATGTCACGCACCTTCCAGCATGTGAAGATGATTGCCGATATGACCGTGCTGGAAAACGTGGCCATGGGGGCCTACACCCGTGGCCACAGGGGCGTGGTCTCCGCGATGTTGCGGACCAACCAGGTCGAAGAGCAACGGTTGATGAAAGAGGCCCAACGCCAGCTCGAGCGCATTGGCATGGGCGCCAGCTTGCACGAGCAGGCTGGCAACCTGGCCATGGGCCCCCAGCGCCTGATGGAGATTGCCCGGGCATTGTGCAGTGATCCTGCCTTGCTGTTGCTGGATGAACCTGCGGCCGGTCTGCGTCACAAGGAAAAACAGGCGCTGGCCCAGGTGCTGCGTCAACTGCAACGCGAAGGCATGAGCATCTTGCTGGTGGAGCACGACATGGACCTGGTCATGGAGGTGTGTGATCAGCTGGTGGTGATGGAATTTGGCACCCTGCTCACCCGGGGCACACCCGCCGAAGTGCAGGCCAACCCGGCCGTGCGGGCTGCCTACCTTGGAACGGAGCACTAGACATGAGCCTGCCCCTTCTCACAGTCACCGACCTGCGTGCCGGCTATGGCAAGGCCGAGGTGTTGCATGGTCTGACCCTGCAAGCCAACAAGGGCAGTGTGATCACGGTGATCGGCCCCAATGGCGCGGGGAAGTCCACCTTTCTCAACAGTCTGATGGGGATGCTGCCCAGCCAGGGGCGTATCGAGTTTGACGGTCAATCGATCGAGGAACTCACCTTGGAAGAGCGCGTGATGATGGGCATTGCACTGGTCCCCGAAAAGCGCGAGTTGTTTGGCACCATGAGTGTGGAAGACAACCTGGTGCTGGGGGGGTTCCGACAGATGCGCCTGGGCAACGGGCAATGGCGAGACCGTCTCGCCGATGTGTTTGCGCTGTTCCCCCGTCTGAAAGAACGCCGCGCACAAGAAGCCGGCACGCTCTCAGGCGGCGAACGCCAGATGCTGGCCGTGGGTCGAGCGCTGATGTCTCGTCCGTCGGTGCTGATGCTGGATGAACCCAGTCTGGGTCTGGCCCCGTTGATTGTGAAAGACATCTTCTCCATCATCGAGACACTGCGCCAAACCGGCGTGACGATCGTGCTGGTGGAACAGAATGCCCGCGCTGCACTCGCCGTGGCCGATCACGGCTTTGTGCTGGAAATGGGCGAGATCGCACTGCAGGGGCCTGCCGAGCAATTAGCCCGTGACCCACGTGTGATCGACACTTACCTGGGTGCCAGCAAAAAAACGGAGGCTCAGGCATGAGTGCCTATCAACCCAACACCCGCGAGATGTTCACCTTGTTGAATCAGGTGCTGCAGGCACCTCGGCAACTCGCGCACATCGAGGCGTTTGCCGAGGTCGACCAGGACTTGATGGAGCAGGTGCTGGACGAGGCGGGTAAGTTTGTTGGCGAAGTCATTGCACCGCTGAACCGAGACGGCGATGAGATCGGCTGCCAATTCGACCATGGTCGCGTGGTGACACCGCCTGGCTTTCGCGAGGCCTACCAAGCTTTCTGGCAAGCGGGCTGGCCTGCGCTGGCTGCGGCCACCGAAGATGGTGGACAAGGCCTGCCCAGCGTGCTTGAGGTCATGCTCTATGAAATGCTGTGCGGGGCCAACCACGGGTGGACCATGGCCCCCGGACTGCTGCATGGCGCGTACGAATGCCTCAAGCACCACGCCAGTGAGGAGCTCAAAGCCCAGTACCTGAGCAAGCTAGCCACCGGGGAGTGGCTGGCCACTATGTGCCTGACGGAGCCCCACGCGGGCAGCGATCTGGGCTTGGCACGCACCCGCGCCACGCCTCTGCCCGATGGGCGCTACGCGCTCAATGGCACGAAGATTTTCATTTCCGGCGGTGAGCACGATTTGAGTGAGAACATCGTGCACTTGGTGTTGGCGCGATTACCCGACGCGCCCCCCGGTCCCAAAGGTTTGTCCTTGTTTGTGGTGCCCAAGTTCTATGCGGACGGCACCCGCAGCGCGGTTCACTGCGAACGCATCGAGGAGAAGATGGGGTTGCACGGCAGCGCCACTTGCGTGATGCGCTTTGACGACGCGGCGAGCTGGATCGTGGGACAACCCGGCAAAGGCTTGAACGCCATGTTCGTGATGATGAACGCGGCGCGTCTGCATGTGGCCATGCAAGGCATCGGTTTGCTCGATTCCGCCTGGCAAAAGGCAGATGCCTATGCTCGCGAGCGACGCCAGATGCGCGCGCCCGAGCGCAAGGCCAGCGCGGCCGATGCCGACTTCATCATCGAACATCCTGCCGTTCGCCGCATGCTGAACACCCAGCGGGCCTGGGTGGATGGCGGGCGCATTCTGGCCTATCGCACCGGCCTGGAACTGGACCGCATTCGCCTCGGCAACACCGAGGAAGCGGCCGCGGCACAGCGCTGGTGCTCGCTGGTCACGCCGGTGCTGAAAGCTGCCTGGACCCATCAGGCCTTCCATGGCGGCAGCGAATGCTTACAAGTGTTGGGGGGGCACGGCTATGTGCGCGAATGGGGCATCGAGCAGATCCTGCGCGATGCCCGCGTGGCCATGATTTACGAAGGCACCAACGAAATTCAGGCGATTGACCTGCTGGTGCGAAAAATTGTGCCGGATGGTGGGGCCGCTTTGAACGCCCTGCTGGATGACATCGCCACAGAATTGGACGACGCCGGACTGGCACGGCTGGAGCACCTGCGAAGCTGCACCACATCCCTGGTGCAGGCTGCACGTGGCAACGTCTCCTTGCCCTACCAGGTGGCCGACGATTACTTGCGCGCGTTGGCACTGGTGTTGCTGGACTGGGCCTGGCAGCGCATTGATGCACAACTGCCGGCTGACACCCCCGATCGGACGATCCGGTGGGAAGCTCCCCTGCAGGCACTGCGCACCTGGGTGTTGCCAGAGGGCGCGATGCGGCTGGGCATCATCGACTCGCTGGTGAAGTCCAACGTCTCAGCATGAGTGTGGATGACACCCCCTGTGGTTTGAAGTCAAGCGATCCTATGCCCCTCAAGCGCACCCCCACTGCCACCACGACAGGACGCAAGACCTCACGCAAGAGCGCTGCCGCAGACAGCGCCAACCGCTCGCGCACTCGCCCACAGCAGACGGACGCATCAGACCGCACATCGCCCTCGACTGCAGCCGACAGCGTGTCTGAATCCACCACCCTGGAGGCCCTTAACGCCCGGTTTCTTGAATCACTGATCGGGTACAACGCGCGTCGCGCGGCCCTGAGCATCATCGGGGGCTTCATGGAACGCATGGCGATGTATGACTTGAAGCCGGTGGAGTTCTCGGTGCTATCCCTGGTGTTGCACAACCCGGGCATCACCTCACGTCAACTGTGTGCCGCCCTCAACATCCTACCGCCCAACCTGGTGGGTCTGGTTCAATCGCTGGTCAAACGGGGGTTGATCGTGCGGATGCCCCATCCGCATGATGGACGGGCGATAGGCTTGCACCCCACGCCAGAGGGCGCGGCCTTGATGACGAAGGCAGAAAAAACGGTGACCGAATCGGAGTTGGAAAAAACCCAGCGGCTGACCGCGCCCGAGCGCGACACGCTGTTGCGGTTGTTGCAAAAAATTTATCTTTGACCCTGAGCCTGGATTCGCAGGGCCAGCTCGGGATCACTCGGCTGACTAGGCGGGGCCTGCCGAAGCCTGGAGTCGACGGTATTTGTCCCACAGCGACTCGCGCGATTCGACATGCTCGGGGTTCACCGGGATGCAGGCCACCGGGCACACTTGCACACACTGGGGTTCATCGAAGTGGCCCACGCATTCGGTGCAACGGCCGGGGTCGATTTCATAGATCTCCACCCCGAGTGAAATCGCCTGGTTGGGGCACTCGGGTTCGCACACATCGCAGTTGATGCATTGGTCGGTGATCATCAAAGCCATGGTGCGATTATCCGACGTTGGACGTGCCCTTGATGGGCAGGCGGTTTTGCCCACCGGAGGTCAGTTGCATTCCACTGCCTGCGGACGGTGAATCAAGGTGTTGCCAGAGGTGGCAATGCTGCATCCGTGGTGCGGTAGACCGGTTGGGGCGGCATGCCCGCGAGGTGGTCCACATCACCCCAGGCATCGATGTGGAAACGACCGGCTTCAAACCGCAGGCGATTCAACCCGGCATTGGGAATGTCGCAGCGGCGGGGGCCCTGCAACGTTTCGCCTTGAGCGTGTCGCCACACCATGTCCAGCACACCGCCATGGGTGACCACAGTCAAGTCAGCAGCCTCGGTCTGACGGCACAGATCCAGCAACGCTGTGATCACTCGGTCATGAAAGGCCTGCGTGCTTTCACCGCCACCGGGCAAGGCGAAGTTCGCATCAAACCGCCGCCAACGGTCCCACAGATCGGGATGCCGGGTCTGGTTGTCATGGGCTGTGTGGCCTTCAAAGACCCCAAAGTGCTGCTCCCGCAAACCGCACACGGTGTTGACGGGCACGGACTGGGTGTGCGCCTCGCCACCGTCTGGGGTGTGATGCGAGGCCCAGGTGATGGGCGTGGCAGTTTGCACGGCGCGCTGCAAATCACTGCTGTGCAACTCGGGCACGGCCACGTCACCCCGACGATGCAAGGCGGCCAGTCGCTGGCCCACCCGTCTGGCCTGCTCCCGGCCCATGGCATTGAGCGGCACATCGATCTGTCCCTGAAACCGCAAGGTGCGGTTCCAGTCGGTTTCACCATGTCGAATCAGGAGCAGCCGAACAGCTTTCATGCGGGCTGCGCACCCGCGCGTTTATCCCGTAAGCGTCGATACACCGTGGGTGACACAAATTGCTCCACGTCGCCCCCGAGCATGTTGATCTCTCGCACCAGGGTGCTGGAGACACATTGGTGCACATCCTGCGTGTACAGCAACACCGTGTCCACTTCGGGGGACAAGCGTCGGTTCATGCCCGCCAGTTGAAATTCGTAATCAAAATCGGTCACAGAGCGCACACCCCGCACCATCACCGTCGCGCCACGTTGCGCCAGGTAGTCCACCACCAGCCCGTCGTAGGCGTCGACTTCCACATTGGAGCAATCGGCCATGGCCTCGCGGGTCAGCGCGAGTCGCTCAGGCAGGGTGAACAGGGTTTTCTTGTGATGCGCCATGGCCACGGCAATCACCACCCGGTCAAACATGCGCGCTGCTCGGCGCACGATGTCCTCGTGGCCCAGGGTGAGGGGGTCAAAGGTGCCGGGATAAACGGCAATCACCGGAGACGTCATGCAAGATTCCTTGTGCACAGGGATGATGACACTCATTATGCAGCGCCCTGTCCCGCGCCATGGCCAGTCCCGTGCGACAAACGACCTGGCTCAGTCAACGCCAGGACCATCCCTGCGGTCTGCGGGATGCTGCCCATCCCGGTAGCCAGGCAAGGGCTGCAGCAGGTGGGCGTGTACAGCCCCGGCTTTCAGATGGCGATACAGCGCGTAGCCCAAAGGCGCCAGCCTGGCTTCGTCCCAGGACTCGGGGGCCTCCAGGTACAACCAGCCGGCGGGGCGCAAGCAAGGACGCGCCGCTTTCAAGGCGCTCTCGAACAGCTTCGACTCAAACGGGGGATCGAGCAGCACCAGGTCCACGCTGGCCGCGGGCATGCTTCGAAGCGTCGCCACGCCATCCGTTCGCCTGACGCTGACCTGGTCTGATGCCTTCAGCCGTTGCACCGTGGCGTGCAAGGATTTGACCAGATCGGCGTCCTGCTCCAGCAGTTGCACTGGGGCGGCACCGCGAGACGCGGCTTCCAGACCCAAGGCTCCCGTGCCCGCAAAGGCATCGACACAGGACCAAGCTTCCAGCGACTGCCCAAGCCAGTTGAACAAGGTCTCACGCACCCGATCCGGCGTGGGCCGCAAGCCTGGTTTGTCGGGCACGGCCAGCCGGGTCCGTTTCCACTGTCCACCGATGATGCGAATCTCGCCCCCCATCAGGGCGGCCCCCCCACGATCACGGTCACCATGCGCTCGGGTTGCAACACGCGTTGAAAGGCAGCTCGGATATCGGCCACGGTGACGCGGCGGATCTCATCGGTCCAGGTGTCGAGGTAATTCAAAGGCAAGCGGTTCCAGCCAATGTTGGCGAGTTGCTCCAACAGCTTGCGGTTGCTGTCGAGTCGCAGGGCAAAGCCCCCGATCAGGTTGTCTTTGGCAGCTTGCAGTTCACGTTCGGTGGGGCCCTCTTGAACAAAGCGTTTGAGCACCTCGGTGGCGACGTCCACGGCTTGTGCGGCCTGATCCGGGCGCGTCTGCAGCCCGACGGTGAAGGCCCCCGCATGCAAGCCTGGTGAGAAGTAGCTGTACACGCTGTAGCTCAGGCCACGCTTTTCACGCACTTGCTCGGTCAGGCGCGACACAAATCCGCCACCACCCAGGATGTAATTGCCCACGGTAATCGGGAAAAATGCCGGGTCCACGCGACGAATACCCGGTTGGCCGATCAGCACATGCGCCTGAGCGGAGGCCATGGGTACCCGCTGCTGGGCAGGAGCCGTCAAGGCCTGCACCTCCGGCACTGCTGGCAACGCTTCGCAGGCACCGCCTGAGGGCAGCAGAGACAACAGCTGCTCCACAGCAGCCTGAGCCTGAGCACGGTTGAGGGCCCCGACGATACTCACCCGCGCCCGGCAAACCTGCAGATGGCGCTCATGGAACTGGCGCAGATCGGCCACCTCAATAGCTTGCAGGCTCGCTTCATGGGCTTCCTGACCATAGGGGTGTGGTCCATAGACCGCGCGCCCATAGGTTCGTTGCGCCACCGTGCCTGGCCGGGTGTTGGCCTCCTTGATCGAGGCGATGAAACGGGCCCGCTCGGCCACCCACACCTCAGGCGAAAAGGCTGGCTCGGCCAGTTGGCGAGCGGCGAGTTTCAAGGCACCTTGCAAGACATCGGGCATGGTGAGGGTACGAAGGGTGACGCTGAAGCGATCGCCTCCGGCCGATGCACCGAGCATGGCTCCCAAATCGGCCCAGGCTTCGCCCAGGGCATTTTCATCCAGGGCCGGTGCACCCTCTCGTGCCCGTACGCCTTTGGACATCATCGCGGCCACAGCACTGGCCAAGCCGGCCTGGGCTGCCGGGTCGCGGCGTGAGCCAGCGTCAAAGTCGATCTGGATATCCACCATCGGCAAGGCCGGGCTTTCAATCAGCAAGACCTCGGCCTGGTGGGTGGCGGTCCAACGCTGAATCGGCAAGCCTGCGAGCGCCGAGGTACTGGCCAGCGCGAGCCAACATCCCGCGAGCAGACGTGAACAAAGGGTGTGCATGGTCAATCCTTCCCGTCAGTGCCGAATGGGCGTGGCAGGCTTGCGTACCGCTGCCGGGTCGCGCGGTTGAGGCAGCAGCGTGCCCACCGTCAGCGTGTCCTGACCAAAATAACGCTGCGCCACCGATTGCACCTGATCGGCGGTGACAGCCCGCAAGCGCTCGATCAACCGATCGCTCGTGTCCAGTGGCAAGCCTTCAATCCAATAAGTGCCGATCTCGCGCGCCTGGTTGAACAATGAATCCCGCTTGTACACCGCCTGGGCCACCCACTGGGCCTTGACGCGGCGCAACTCATCCTCGCTCACGCCCTCGCGTGCAATGCGATCGACCTGCGCGCGCAAGGCGGCTTCCAGCGCTTGTGGGGTTTTGCCCGCCGCGGGTACGCCATCGAGCACAAACACCGAAGGTCCGCGACCGCTGAAGTCGTGATAAGCACCGGCCCCATCGGCCAGACGATCGGCGCCCTGGGTGAGGTGGCGGTCCAGGCGCGCACCACCATATCCATCGAGTACCGCAGACAACACCGTCAAGGCCAACGCATCACGGCTCTCGGCACTGTCATTGAAGCCCTGAAAGCCGGGCACTTTCCAACTCATCATCAGGTACGCCTGTTCGGCCGGGGCTTTCACCTCGAGGCGACGCAGGCCCGATTGGGGCGGCTCTGCGTTGGGTTTGCGCGCGGGCACGGCACGGGCCGGAATGGATCCATAGGCCTTCTCAGCCAGACGCCGCACCGCCTGAGGTTCGACATCGCCCACCACCACCACCACCGCATTCTTGGGGGTGTACCAGCGGCGGTAAAACTCGCGGGCATCATCGGGCGTCATGGCGTCCAGGTCGCTCATCCAACCCACAATGGGGCGCCGATACGGCGAGGCGGTGAACTGCACCGCACTGAGTTGCTCCATCAGCAAGGCACGCGGCGTGTCTTCCGTTCGCATGCGCCGCTCTTCCTTCACCACCTCAATCTCTTTGCGAAACTCATCATCGGGCCAGCGGTTGTTGACAAACCGATCCGCCTCCAGACGCATCACATCGGCCAGGCGGTTGGCGGGAATCATCTGGAAGTAGCCGGTGTAGTCGCGACTGGTGAAGGCGTTCTCGCGGCCCCCCATGGCTGCCACACGGCGCGAAAACTCGCCCGCAGGCACGCTGGGCGTGCCCTTGAACAGCATGTGCTCCAGCACATGGGCCACGCCGGAATGACCATCCACCTCGTCCATGGAGCCGACCCGCACCCAGAGCATGTGCACGGCCGTGGGGGCGCGTCGATCGGGCTTGACCACCAGGGTCAGTCCGTTGGCCAGTGTGGACACATGAATGCCCGTGTCGGTGGAGGCCGTGCCGGCGGCAGCGGCTGTGGACATCAGCCCCCACCCCATCGCGCAGGCCGCCAGGCCCGCCAGTAAGAGACGTTTCATACAATGAAGGATCGCGGTTCTGACTTGAGTTGGACTTGCAGACCAGGTGCTGCAAGGTTCCGCGATTCTAGGAACCTCCCGCGCATGTTCAGCTTTTTCCGGAAAAAAACCCCGGCCACCGACGTGGCTGCAAGCACGAACGCTCACAGCACGACACCTGGACCGGAGGCCACGTCCGCTGCCCCTGCCCCTGCCGCCACTGGCGAGGCCTCTGCATCGTCACCCGCCGCACCGGCGCCTTTGTCTGCCGCCGAACCCACCGCACGCGCGGGCTGGCTGTCTCGCTTGCGCCAGGGATTGCGCCGCACGGGCCAGAGCATGGCCGAGGTGTTCACTGGCAAGCAGATCGATGACGATCTGTATGAAGCGCTGGAATCTGCCCTGCTGATGGCCGATGCCGGGGTGCCCGCCACCGAATTTCTGCTGAACGATCTCAAACGCCGCGTCAAGGACACCAAAGCCGACGATCCCGCACGGGTTCGTGGTCTGCTGGTGGATGCGCTGACCGATTTGCTGCAACCGCTGGAGCAACCCTTGCGCGTGGGTGAGCACACGCCCACCGTCATCATGGTGGCGGGGGTCAATGGCGCAGGCAAAACCACCTCCATTGGCAAACTCACCCGCCACTTGAGCGACCACGGAGCCAGCGTGTTGTTGGCCGCAGGCGACACGTTCCGGGCCGCTGCGCGCGAGCAATTGCTGGTGTGGGCTGACCGCAACCAAGTGGACATCATCAGCCAGGAGGGCGGCGATCCGGCCGCCGTGAGTTTTGATGCCGTGACCGCCGGCAAGGCGCGTGGTCGAGACGTGGTGCTGGTGGACACGGCTGGACGTTTGCCCACCCAACTCCATTTGATGGAGGAACTCAAAAAAGTACGGCGCGTGGTGCAAAAGGCGGATCCCACGGCTCCCCACGAAGTGCTGCTGGTGATTGACGGGAACACCGGTCAAAACGCGTTGGCGCAGGTCAAGGCGTTTGACGAAGCCCTGGGACTCACCGGCCTCATCATCACCAAGCTGGATGGCACGGCCAAGGGCGGGGTACTCGCCGCCATTGCGCGCTGGGGCCAGGAGCGCCAGCGCGAGGGAGTTCGCGGCCCCGTGCCGGTCTACTTCATCGGGGTGGGCGAGCAACTGGAAGATTTACAACGCTTTCATGCGCGCGAGTTTGCTCACGCCTTGCTCGGCGCATAATCGCCGCCTGTTTAGACCTGGGAAGGTGAACCATGAGCACATCTCGACGCACAGTGTTGCAGGCCATGGCGAGCTCCAGCCTGCTGACCACGCTGTCTGTATCCGCCCAGGGCGCCTACCCCAATAAACCGATTCGCTACATCGTGCCGGTGGCGGCCGGTGGCGGTAGCGACATGGTGGGTCGCACCGTTTGCGAACGCTGGGCCAAACAATTGGGCCAATCCATCGTGGTGGACAACCAGGGAGGCGGGGGCGGTGTCATTGCTTGCCAGAACACGGCGCGCGCCGCTCCTGATGGCTATGTGCTGATGCAAGGCTATGTGGCCACCCTGGGCACCAGCCCCGCCACGCGACGCAACCTGCCCTACGACGCGTTGAAAGACTTCACGCCCGTGGGCATGATTGGCAGCACGCCCAATGTGCTGGTGGTCAATCCGCAGGTGCCTGCGCAATCGGTGGCCGAGTTGCAACACTATCTTCGCCAGAACCCCCCTGTCAGCTACGGTTCATCGGGTCAAGGCTCGCTCACCCATTTGACGATGGAACTCTTCAAGCTCCAGACCCAGAGCGAACTCACGCATGTGCCCTACCGCGGTATTGCACCGGCATTCACCGATTTGATCGCAGGACAGACGCAGGCCATGTTTCCTGGTTTGGCGGCCGCCCTGCCCCATATTCGCTCGGGCCGTGCGCGGCCCCTGGCGGTGACGGGCCCGAAACGCCATCCACAACTGAAAGACACCCCCACCCTGGAAGAGTTGGGCTTCAAGGGCTTTGATGCGATGCAGTGGTACGGCGTGGTGGGCCCGGCCGGCATGCCCGCACCGGTGGTGAAGTTGCTCAACGACACGCTGAAAACCGTGCTGAGCGCCCCCGATCTGCGCGAGAAGCTCTCGGTGGAAGCCATTGAGCCGCTGCCCATGAGCCCGGAAGCGTTTGCGCAATACATCCGAGACGACCTGGAGCGTTGGTCACGTCTGGCCAAAGCGCGCCATATCCAACTCGACAGCTGAAAGCCCCCGCTGCGGCGACAATTCGCGCTGAGTCATCATGCCCCGCGACAGGCTGCGTCGCACCACGCCACCTCGCCATATCTCAACCTTAGACTCATCGACTCATCGACTCAGGAAT
>RFTK01000062.1 GCA_009923505.1 Betaproteobacteria bacterium | reverse complement strand
GGCTCTTCATCATTAAAGGGGGACGACGGTATTCATTAAACTTGTAAGTGCAAAAACGAGTTCAATGGAGGTAATACCGTGTCCCAAATTGATTCTATATTGGGGTTGCCCGACTTGGCGATCCTGGCTGTAGATCGCAAGAAAGACATTCATGTATGGGCCAAACCCCACACCCGACCCCACTGCCTGCACTGCGGGGCGTCGGTTTTACGGGTCAAAGCCACCTGTGAGCGCACCCTTAAGCACACCCGACAGGGCAACCAAGTGCTAGTGCTGCACCTCTCGGTGCCCAAGTACCACTGCAAGGCCTGTGGCCGCTATTTCCGTCACCGCTTTGCCGGTATACGCCCGCGCCTGCGCTGCACCGAAGCCTACCGGCTGGAGGTCTTTGAGGCCCACGATGGCGGGGTCAGCCAACGCAAACTCCAACTCACCCACCGCATCGGCACCGCCACTGTCGAGCGCTGGTATCAGAGCCAGATCGGCCAGCGCATCAGCGAGCTGTCTGGTCGATCTTGCCCTCAGGTCATGGGTATTGATGAGCATTTCTTCACCCGCAAGAAGGGCTATGCCACCACGCTGGTGGACCTCAAAAATCACAAAGTGTTTGACGTGGTGCTGGGGCGCTCGGAGCCCAGTCTGCGCGGCTACCTGGGGCGTCTGACGGGTAAGGACCTGGTGCGGGTCGTGGTCATGGACCTCTCTGAGACTTATCGCAGCATCGCGCGCCAATACTTCCCCAACGCCCAGATCGTGGCCGACCGCTTCCATGTGGTGCGCTTGGTCAACCACCACTTCCTCAAGCTGTGGCAATTGCAAGACCCCTTGGGGCGCAAAGACCGGGGCTTACTGAGTCTGATGCGCAGGCACGAGTGGAAACTACAGCCAGACCAACGCCTGAGCTTGGATCGGTACTTGCAGCAGTGGCCCGTCTTGCATGCCCTGTACCGGGCCAAACAAAGGCTCATGCGCCTGTTGCTGGTCAAGACCGTCAACGCCAAGAAGGCCAAGCAACTGTTGCCCCGATTCCTGGCCCTGCTCGAACAGTTCGAGCACAGCCCAGCCAAGACCTTGGCGGCGACCTTGAAGGACTGGATCGAGCCCATCGTGGGGATGTGGCGCTTCTCCAGGTCCAACGGCATCACCGAGGGGTTCCATACCAAGATGGAAATGCTCTCAAGAAGAGCGTTTGGGTTCAGAAATTTTGAAAATTACCGCATGCGCGTCTTGGCGCAATGCGGTTGGAACGGGATAATCAATCGTGTTTAGTGAGTGCCCATCCCCCGTTAATGGGGTAGAGCCTTTATTTGGAGGCGCGGGCCGGAGTCGAACCGACCTACACGGATTTGCAATCCGGTGCATAACCGCTTTGCTACCGCGCCGAATCCGGACAAAAAAGGGAAGCCTGGGCTTCCCTTTGAGGATCTGGAGCGGGAAACGAGTCTCGAACTCGCGACCTCAACCTTGGCAAGGTTGCGCTCTACCAACTGAGCTATTCCCGCGTGGATCAGTATTGTAACGGAATTTCAAGGGTTTTTCAAAATCCTGCAAAAAAGTGGGTTCGCCAGGCCGCCTCGTATACAACCCGGGTAAGCCTTTGAAAAATAATGGGGGCTCACCATCACCGAGGTCCCTTTGAAAAAAATACTGCTACTTGGCTCTGGCGAGCTGGGAAAAGAATTTGTCATCAGCTGCAAGCGGCTGGGTTGTTACGTCATCGCTTGTGACCACTATGCCGGAGCGCCGGCCATGCAGGTCGCCGACGAGTGTCGAGTGTTCAACATGCTCGACGCCGTCCCCTTGCGCGAGACGATCGATCAAGTCAAACCGGACTTGATCGTGCCCGAGATCGAGGCCATCCGCACCGAGGTACTGCTGGAGGTGGAGCAAGCCGGCTACCGCGTCATACCCAGCGCACGCGCCGCCAATCTCACCATGAACCGAGACCGTATCCGCGATGTGGCCGTGGGCCTGGGGGTACGCACCGCGCGGTTCAGCTACGCCGAATCGGCAGCCGAGCTCTTGGTACGTTCACATGACATTGGTTTTCCGGTGGTGATCAAGCCGGTGATGAGTTCCTCCGGCAAAGGGCAAAGCGTAGCGCGCACCGCTGTCGACATCGAGGCGAGTTGGCAGTTCGCTTGCCAGGGCATGCGGGGTGACCGGCAAAAGGTCATCGTGGAGGAGTTCATTGATTTCCAATATGAAATCACCCTGCTCACCATTCGCCAACACAACGGCGAGACCTTGTTCTGTGACCCCATCGGTCATGTGCAGGAGCGCGGCGACTACCAATACAGCTGGCAGCCGCAAGCCATGAAAGCCGAGCACCTGAACGCGGCCCAGGAAATGGCGCGCAAGGTCACTACCGATCTGGGTGGCGCCGGTATTTTTGGTGTGGAGTTTTTCGTCACGCGCGATGAAGTGATTTTCAGCGAGCTGAGTCCTCGTCCGCATGACACCGGCATGGTCACACTCATCAGTCAAAACCTGAGCGAGTTTGATCTGCATGCACGGGCGGTGCTGGGTCTGCCCATCCCACTGATTCGAAGTGTGGAAGGTGCCAGTGCCGTGGTGCTGGCAGACAAGGACGGGAAGAACCCGCGCTTTGAAGGTGTGGAGGCAGCGTTGTCCGAGCCGGGCGTGGATGTTCGCCTATTTGGAAAACCCACCACCCGCCCGTACCGCCGCATGGCCGTGGCGTTAGCGCAAGGGGCAGACGCGCTGGCCCGCGCACGGGCAGCTGCTGCCAAGATCAAGGTGATCAGCGAGTAAGTCGCTGCCTCAACAGCGAACCCGCCTCAGTGCTTCACCGAAGCCGCCGGCGTCTGTGTGCCATCGGCTGGTGCTGCCACCGCGGGCGCCTCGTCGGGCAGTGGAGTGGGCAGCTTTTCCAGGGCGACTTCCAGTACCTTGTCGACCCACTTGACCGGCACGATCTCCAGGCCATTTTTGACGTTCTCGGGGATATCCTGCAGGTCTTTGACGTTCTCTTCGGGAATCATCACAGTCTTGATGCCACCGCGCAACGCAGCCAGCAGTTTTTCCTTGAGTCCACCAATGGCGGTCACCTCACCGCGCAAGGTGATCTCGCCGGTCATGGCCACATCGGCCCGCACCGGAATACCGGTCAGCGTAGACACAATGGCCGTGACCATCGCCGCACCGGCGCTGGGGCCGTCTTTGGGCGTGGCGCCATCGGGCACGTGGATGTGAATGTCCTTTTTCTCGAACTTAACAACCTTGCGGCAGATCTTGGAGAGTTCGCGCTCGAGCGAGCGCACACCCGCCTCACGCGTGTAGTAGCGCACCATGTCGCGAATAGCGCCCTCTTCCACCAGCAACTCTTCGTCCTTCACGCCGTTGTTCTTCATCTGCTTGGGCAGCAAGTAGCGCATGGCGATATGGGTTTTTTCGTCCTCGGTGTACCCCGAGAGACGAATCACTTCCATGCGGTCGAGCAACGCGGGCGGGATGTTCATCGAGTTGGACGTGGCCACGAACATCACATCGCTCAAGTCGAAATCCACCTCCACATAGTGGTCGTTGAAGGTGTGGTTTTGTTCGGGGTCCAGGACCTCGAGCAATGCGCTGGAAGGATCGCCTCGGAAATCACTGCCCAGCTTGTCGATCTCATCGAGCAGGAAGAGCGGGTTGCGGGTGTTGACCTTGGTGAGGTTTTGCAGCACCTTGCCCGGCAAGGCGCCGATGTAGGTGCGACGGTGGCCGCGAATTTCAGCCTCGTCACGCATGCCGCCCAAGGCCATGCGCACATACTTGCGACCCGTGGCTTTGGCAATGGACTGCCCCAGCGAGGTCTTGCCCACCCCCGGAGGGCCCACCAGACACAGGATGGGGGCCTTGACTTTGTCGACACGCTGCTGCACCGCCAAATACTCGAGGATGCGGTCTTTGACCTTTTCCAGGCCGTAGTGGTCTTCGTTGAGAACGTCTTCGGCGTTGCCCAGGTCGTGTTTGATCTTGGTGCGCTTGCTCCAGGGCAGACCCACCAGCACATCGATGTAGTTGCGCACCACCGTGGCCTCGGCCGACATGGGTGACATGAGTTTGAGCTTCTTGAGTTCGCCCTCGGCCTTCTTGCGCGCATCAGCGGGCATTTTGGCGAGTTTGATCTTTTTCTCAATCTCTTCGATGTCGGCGCCTTCTTCGCCTTCGCCCAGTTCTTTCTGGATGGCCTTGACCTGCTCGTTGAGGTAGAAGTCGCGCTGGTTTTTCTCCATCTGGCGCTTGACGCGCCCACGGATGCGCTTGTCGACATTGAGAATGTCCACTTCGCGTTCGATCTGTTCGAACAGATTTTCCAGGCGTGGTTTCACCTCAATCAGGTCGAGCACCACTTGCTTGTTTTCGAGCTTGAGTGGCAGGTGTGCCGCAATGGTGTCCGCCAGACGGCCCGCGTCGTCAATGCTCGAGATGGAGGTGAGGATCTCGGGAGGGATTTTCTTGTTGAGTTTGACGTACTGGTCAAACTGCTGCATGACTGCACGACGCAGCGCTTCGATCTCGGTGTCGATGCTGGGATCTGCCGTGGGCGACATGGGGGTGATGGTGGCGGTGAAATGTTCTTCACCTTCCACAATGTTGTTGACATGAGCCCGCTGCTGGCCTTCCACCAGCACCTTCACGGTACCGTCAGGCAGTTTCAGCATTTGCAGGATGGTGGCCATGCAGCCCACATCGAACATGTCGGTGACAGCGGGCTCATCCTTGGCGGCAGCTTTTTGTGCCACCAACATGATGCGACGCTCGGCGGCCATGGAAGCTTCCAAGGCCTTGATGCTCTTGGGGCGTCCCACAAACAGCGGAATCACCATGTGAGGGAAGACCACCACATCGCGCAAAGGCAGCAAGGGCAGATCGATAGGTTCTGAAGGCAGCGGTGATTGTCCAGACATGGTCAACCTTCCATCAAAATGGGGCAGCGATCGTCGTTGCCCCTGGGAACATCAGGCTTTCTTGGCCGCCTCGCGGTACACCAACAAAGGGGGTTTGCTTTCGTCAATGGTCGATTCGTCAACCACCACCCGCTCCACATTCGTGTCGCTGGGCAGATCGAACATGGTGTCGATCAGGGACAGTTCAAGGATAGACCGCAAGCCCCGGGCACCGGTCTTGCGCGCGAGGGCCTTGCGTGCGATGGCCCGCAAAGCAGCCGGACGAATCTCCAGATCGACGCCTTCCATGGCGAGCAATTTGGAGAATTGCTTGACCACGGCGTTGCGAGGCTCGGTGAGAATTTGCACCAGTGCATCCTCGGAGAGTTCTGCCAGGGTGGCCACTACCGGCAGTCGGCCCACCAGTTCGGGAATCAGACCAAACTTGATCAGGTCTTCCGGCTCCACCTCGCCAAATACCTCGGTCAGGCTGCGTTGTTGCTTGCTGCGCACCGACGCACCAAAGCCGATGCCGGAGGATTCGGTGCGCGACTCAATGACTTTCTCGAGTCCCGCGAAGGCACCGCCACAAATGAAGAGAATGTTGGTGGTGTCGACCTGCAGGAAGTCCTGGTTGGGGTGCTTGCGTCCACCTTGCGGGGGAATGCTGGCCATGGTGCCTTCAATCAACTTGAGCAGTGCTTGCTGCACACCCTCACCCGACACGTCACGCGTGATGGAGGGGTTGTCCGATTTGCGTGAGATCTTGTCAATCTCGTCGATATACACGATGCCGCGCTGGGCTCGCTCCACATCATAGTCACAGCTTTGCAGCAGCTTTTGAATGATGTTCTCGACATCCTCACCCACGTAACCCGCCTCGGTGAGCGTGGTGGCGTCAGCCATCACAAAGGGCACATCCAGCATGCGAGCCAGGGACTGGGCCAACAAGGTTTTGCCGGAACCCGTGGGGCCAATCAGCAGGATGTTGCTCTTGGAGAGTTCGACATCGTCTCGCTTGGATTTTTCCTGGTGACGCAAACGCTTGTAGTGGTTGTACACCGCCACGGACAAGGTTCGCTTGGCAACTTCCTGTCCGATAACATAACCATCCAGGTTGTTTTTGATGTCCAGCGGGGTGGGTAAATCGCCCCGCCCGTCCTTGGTGATCTCGGTGTTGGGCAGCTCATCGCGGATGATTTCGTTGCACAAGTCGATGCATTCATCACAAATGAAGACCGAGGGTCCTGCGATGAGTTTTTTGACTTCGTGCTGACTCTTACCGCAGAACGAGCAGTACAGGGTTTTTTCGCCGGAAGAGCCTTTTTTGTCGGCCATGAACAACGTGCCTCAGTGAAGTTATCCCGATGATACCCAAAAGCAGACGGCGCCCCGCGGGGGGGGCGCCGTCTGGTCAGGTCACCATGCCGGAGGTCAGGGACGCTTGGCGATCACCTGATCCACCAACCCGTAGTCCTTGGACTCGTCGGCTGACAGGTAGTAATCGCGTTCGGTGTCCCGCTCGATCTTCTCCAGCGGCTGTCCGGTGCGGTCAGCCAGGATACGGTTGAGTTGCTCGCGGGTCTTGAGGATCTCGCGCGCGTGGATTTCGATCTCGGTGGCCTGGCCCTGGGTGCCGCCCAGCGGTTGGTGGATCATGACCTTGGCGTTGGGCAGGGCGAAGCGCTTGCCCTTCTCGCCGGCCGCCAGCAAGAAAGCGCCCATGCTGGCCGCCATGCCGATGCACAAGGTGGACACGTTGGGCTTGATGAAGTTCATGGTATCGAAAATCGCCATGCCCGCGCTGACCGACCCGCCAGGCGAGTTGATGTACAGCGAAATATCCTTGTCAGGGTTTTCGCTTTCCAGGAACAGCAACTGCGCCACCACGAGGTTGGCCGTTTGATCATTCACCGGCCCCACCAGGAAGATCACGCGCTCTTTGAGCAGGCGCGAGTAAATGTCGTAGGAACGCTCGCCGCGTCCTGACTGTTCGATCACCATCGGGATCAACCCGAGGGCTTGGGTTTCCAGTGCACTCATCAGTTCAAACTCCAAGAAGGGATCAAGATTGACCCATCAACTCGTCAAAGGATACGGACTTGTCCTTGACCTTGACCTTCGCGAGGACATGCTGGGTCACATTGTTCTCGACCACCATGGCCTCGACCTCGCCCAGACGGTTCATGTCCTGGTAATACCAGCGCACCACGTCCTCGGGCTTCTCGTAGCTAGAAGCCAGGTCTTCGATGTGGGCCTTGATTTGCTCGGCCGTGGCTGACAGGTTGTGGGTCCGCACCAGTTCGGCCACCACCAGCCCCATGCGGACACGCTTCTCGGCCTGGGGACGGAAAATCTCTTCGGGAATCGGGGCCTTGTCGGCGTCCTTGATGCCACGCTGCTTGAGGTCGTTGCGGGCACCTTCGATCATGCGACCGAGTTCGGCTTGCACGATGGACTGGGGCAACTCCAGTTCGGCCTGGGCCACCAGGGCGTCCAGCACAGCTTGCTTGTTGCGGCCCAGCAGGCGATTCTTGACTTCGCGCTCGAGGTTCTTGCGAATATCGGCCCGCAGACCTGCCACGCTGCCGTCGGTCACGCCCAGCGACTTGGCCAGCTCATCGGTGACCTCGGGCTCATGAGACGCCTCGAGTTTTTTGAGGGTGACCAGGAAATCGGCTGTCTTGCCGGCAACGTCCTTACCGTGGTAGTCGGCCGGGAAGCTCAGGGGAAAAGTGCGGCTGTCGCCCACCTTCATGCCGCGCACGGCATCTTCAAATTCTTTCAGCATCTGGCCTTCGCCCACGATGAACTGGAAATCGTCGGCCTTGCCGCCCTCGAAGGGCTCTCCATCGATTTTGCCAATGAAATCGACCGATACGCGGTCACCATCGGCCGCCTGCGACTCCAGCGAGCGCTGGGCGAAGGTGCGGCGCTGCTTGCGCAGGATGTCGATGGTCTTGTCGATGGCCGCATCGGTCACGTCCGAGGTGACGCGCTCGATTTCCACCGTTGAGAGGTCCGCAATCTTGACTTCCGGGTAGACCTCGAAGATGGCCTCAAAAGCCATCTGACCTTCAGGCGCGCCTTCGGCTTCATTGATGCGGGGTTGGCCAGCCACGCGCAGTTGCGCTTCGTTGGCAGCCTGATTGAAGGCCTCGCCCACCTTGTCGTTCATGACTTCGTAATGGACCGAGTAGCCATAGCGCTGGGCCACGATGTTCATCGGCACTTTGCCAGGACGAAAGCCGTCGATCTTGACCTGCCGGGCCAGGCGCTTCAAGCGGGTGTTGACCTCGTCGCGAATCGTCTCGACCGGCAGGTTGAGGGTGATCTTGCGTTCGAGCTTCTCTAAGGTTTCGACGTTGACTGCCATGGGTTTCTCCTGAATCCTGAATCCTGATGAGTTGGCTTTGGTCTTGAGGGGCCAAAGCCGCAATGCGGCTGGTGCGCGGGGGGGGACTCGAACCCCCACACCATTGCTGGCGTCAGGACCTAAACCTGGTGCGTCTACCAATTTCGCCACCCGCGCGGTTCCAAAAACAAGTGTGGGCGGCCTGCCAGACAGACCACCCACCGTTTGTTCGGTCAATCGGACATTTTAACCTGTCAGAAAAGGCCCCCGAGCGGCCCCCACGGGGCAGGCTCTCAGGGCGTAGGCTCTCGACGAACCCGGAACCAGGCCGCATACATGGCGGGCAAAGCCAACAGGGTCAGCACCGTGGCGAGGATCAAGCCCCCCATGATGGCCACCGCCATGGGCCCCCAGAACACGCTGCGTGAGAGAGGAATCATGGCCAGGACCGCTGCGGCGGCGGTCAGGACGATGGGGCGCAGACGGCGCACGGCAGACTCCACGATGGCGTCCCAGGCCGGCACGCCCTGGGCGCGGTCCTGCTCGATCTGGTCAATCAGAATCACCGAATTACGCTGAATCATGCCCATGAGGGCAATCACCCCCAGCAGAGCCACAAAGCCAAACGGGCGGTCGAGCACCAACAAGGCCCCGGCCACGCCGGCAATCCCCATGGGGCCGGTCAGAAACACCAGCATGGCGCGGCTGAAACTTTGCAATTGCAACATCAGCAAGGTGAAGGTGATGAACAGCATGAGCGGCACCCCCGCAGCGATGGAGGCCGAACCCTTGGAACTTTCTTCCACGGCACCAGCAATCTCAATGCGGTAACTGGACAGGCCACGCTCGCGCCAGCGCGCCTGCAGTTGGCTGAGCGCGGGCCAGATCTGATTGGTGACCGTGGCGCCTTGCAACCCATCCACAATGTCAGACTGCACCGTGATGGCGTAGTCGCGGTTCTCGCGCCACATCACGCCCGGCTCCCAGGCCAGCACCGGCTTGGCGATCTGGCTCAAGGGAATGCTGCGCCCCGATGCGGTAGGCACATTCACACCGGCCAGGTCTGCCAGCGCCTGGCGTTCGTGGGCGGGTTGGCGCAACACGATATCGATCAGCCGGTCCCCCTCGCGAAACTGCCCCACCGTGGTGCCACTCCAAAACGTGCGCGTGGCCTGCGCCAGCGATTGGCTGCTGACACCCAGGGCACGCGCCTTGTCCTGGTCGATGTCAAGCTTGAGCGTTTTGACCGATTCGTTCCAGTTGTCATTCACGCCCCGCGTGTTGGGGTTGTCGCGCATCAACTGCTTGACCTCATCGGCTCGCAGGCGCAGTTCCTGCGGATTGGGGCCCGAGACACGAAACTGCACCGGGTATGGCACCGGTGGTCCGTTGGGCAATAACTTGACGCGGGCGCGCACCTCGGGGAAGGCCTGCGCGAGGTACGCGGGCAAGTCACGTCGCAAGGTTTCGCGGGTGGCCAAATCCTTTGGCACCACAATCAATTGCGAAACGTTGGTTTGGGGAAACACCTGGTCCAGCGGCAAGTAAAAGCGCGGCACCCCCGAACCGATCCAGGTGCTCACCGAGTTCACGCCGGGCTGCTTCATGATCGACGTCTCGACCCGGTGCGTCACCTCGGCATTGGCCGCAAAGGCCGTACCTTCAGGCGTCCACATTTCAATCAGGATTTCCGGGCGGCTGGAATCAGGAAAGAATTGCTGTTGCACTTTGCCCATGCCCAGCACGCCCAGCACCAGGGTGGCGATCGTGAGGCCGATGGTGATCCAGCGGTGCTTCACACACCAGTCCACCGTACGGCGGAATCGCCGGTAAAAGGGCCCGTTGTACAACTCATCAACTGAACCACCCTCGCTGCCATGCGGCTTGACCTTGAGCAGTCGGGTTCCCAGGTAGGGCACAAAATACACCGACACCCACCAACTCAACAACAACGCCATCACGGTCACCGCAAAGATGGCGAAGGTGTACTCACCGGTCATCGAGCGCGCCGTGCCGATGGGCAAGAAACCCGCCGCGGTGATGAGTGTGCCGGTCAGCATGGGCATGGCGGTGATTTCGTAAGCAAAGGTGGCTGCACGCATCTTGTCGTAGCCCTCCTCCATCTTGCGCACCATCATCTCCACCGCAATGATGGCGTCGTCCACGAGCAAGCCCAGGGCGATGATGAGAGAGCCCAGGGATATCTTGTGCAGCCCGATCCCAAAATACTGCATGAACAAAAATGTCATCGCCAACACCAGCGGAATCGTGATGCCCACCACCAGACCCGGTCGCAGGTCGATGTGAAAGCCCCAGCGCCCGCCTTTGTGCAGGCCCAGCGACAAGACACTCACGGCCAGCACAATCACCACGGCCTCGATCAGCACGCGAACAAATTCATTCACGGATCGTGCGACGGCTTTGGGTTGGTCCTGGATTTGCTCCAGCGTCACGCCCGCTGGCAGGCTGGTTTCAATGCGCGCTGATGCATCCGACAGCGCATGGCCCAGGGCGATGATGTCGCCTCCCTTGGCCATGGACACCCCCAGCACGATCACTGGCTCACCCTGGTGATGCACTTGCACACTGGGGGGGTCGATGGTGCCGCGGCGAACGGTGGCGATATCCCCCAGGCGCAGTTGTTGACCCGAGGCAGCTCGGATGGGCATCAGGCGGAGATCGTCAACTGCTCGGAATTGTCCGGCAATGCGGATCTGCACCACCTCGAGGTCGGTGTTGATCGTACCCGCCCCCTCCACCGCGTTTTGCTGGCTCAGTTGAGACAGTACGCCATTCAGATCCAGGCCGAGTTGTGACAAGCGGCGGTGTGAAACCTCGACAAAAATCTTCTCGTCTTGCACGCCAAAGAGTTCCACCTTGGCCACATCTTGCACACGCAGCAATTGCTGCCGCACCGAGTCAGCGAACGCCTTGGTCTCGGCTGCATTGAAGCCATCGGCGCGCAAGGCATACATCACGCCGAACACATCGCCAAATTCATCGTTGTAGAACGGGCCTTGCACACCGGCTGGCAAGGTGGATCGCATATCCCCGATCTTCTTGCGCACGGTGTACCAGACAACAGACACTTCCCAAGGGCGGGAGGTGTCTTTCAGCTGAAAGATGATTTGCGATTCACCTGGCTTGGAGTAGCTGCGAATCTTGTCGGCATACGGCACCTCTTGCAGCGTACGCTCCAGCTTGTCCGTGACTTGCTCGGCCACTTGTTGCGCAGTCGCCCCCGGCCAATAGGTTCGCACCACCATGGCACGGAAGGTGAACGGCGGGTCTTCATCCTGCCCCAGTTGAAAGTAGGCATTGAAGCCCAGTACCAGCAACACCACCAGCAGATAGCGGGTCAACGCCGGGTGCTTCAAAGCCCACAGGGAAAGGTTGAAACCCTTGGAGTGCGTGGTCATCTCGGCTCCTGGCTCAGCGCGTGGCCTCGACCACGGGCTTGAAGACCGTGACCTTCTGACCCGGCGTCAACACGTGCACCCCGGTCACCACCACCTGCTGCCCGGCCTGCAAGCCAGCAGCAATCAGCACATCGCTGCCCACCACGGGACCGAGTTGAACCGGCTGCAGGCTCACGGTCATGGCGTTGCTGTCCAGCACCCAAACAGACGAGCCCTGCCCGTCCTGGCGCAGTGCGCTGGTCGGCAAACGGATGGCCTGCACGGGTGAGGCCGAGCGGGCCAACTGGACGGTAGCGGTGGAGCCCAGCGCCGGCTGAACCGACGATGGGAGTGCGAGCTTGACGGTGTAGGTGCGGGTCATCGGGTCGGCACTGGCAGCCACTTCACGCACGGTGGCCTGCCAGTCGGGTCCGTCACCCCAGGCCTTGGCCTGCAACACCTGTCCTGTTTTGACGCGTGACAACTGGTCTTCAGGCAAGGCAAACACGACGTCCCGCGGCCCATCCTGCGCCACGCGAATCACCGGCGAGCCTGCAGCAACCACTTGCCCCACCTCGGCCTCAATGGCGGTGACCACGCCCGCGCGATCAGCGAGCAAGCGGGTGTATTCGGTTTGATGGCCTTGAACATTCCATTGGGCCCGCGCCTGATCCGCCAGCGCTTGCGCTGCCTTCAAGGTGGTCTCACGACGCTCGAGTTCGGCATCACTGATGAACGATTGATCGCGCAAGGCCTTGTAGCGGCGGAAGTCCGCGGTTGCCAACTCCAGCTGGGTCTGGGCAGATTGCCACTGCGCCTTGGCTGCTTCCTGGGACAGGCGGTAATCCTGGGCATCGATTTCTGCCAGTAGCTGACCCGCTTTCACCCGTTGTCCCACCTCAACCTGTCGGCTCACGATCTTGCCAGCCACTCGAAAGCCCAGGCGTGACTCGATGCGCGCCCGGATGTCAGCCGCATACGTGGCACTCGGGTCTAGGGTGTCAGCTCCCACCGTCACCACCTTGACCGCACGAACAGGCTCAGCCACTGGCGCGGGCCGGGAGCACGCAGTCAGCAAGACCACCGAGCCGGTCAGGAGCAGGCCAGCCCAACGCACTGGGCGGGAAAAAGATTGCAATAGCATCATGAGTCCACCAGACAGAGACTCCGGTTGCCGACCCCGGGGTGTGGGCCTGGCGCAGCATGACGCAGGGGGCATCACGCCAATAATGACCGGATGGTCATTAATATATCAGAACTCCGTCACATCCTGAGTGCGCGCCACAGCATGAGTGCGGTATCGCCGGCATGAACAGTGGGTCGAATGCGTCGCGTGTCCTCCCGCTCTGCTTTATCCAGGATGCGCAACCCACCCTGCACCACCAGACGCAACTCCCACCCTAAGCGACCCGACAGGCGGCGTACCAGTGGCGCGCCTTGCTCCATCAGTGCTCGGGCATAGGCCAGTTCGTCTGTGAGGTTTGCGCCCAGCGGCAAGTACAGGCGCCCGCGGGGCACGTCCACGCTCAAGTCTTGCCAGAAATTGATCAATTGCAAGGCGGAACAAATGGCATCGCTCATCGCGAGTGACTCGGCGTCTTGCACTTGCGCCAGGTGCAGGATCAAGCGACCGATGGGATTGGCCGAACGCCGGCAGTAGTCGAGCAACTCGGTGCGGTCGGCGTAGACATGATGGTCCCGTGTATAGGTTACATCTTGCTCGAAAGCGTCGAGCAGATCCTCCAGCAAGCCCAGGGGAAACGCCCAGGTCTGGTGCTGACGCGCCAAGGCTGCAAACACCTCGGGCCATTGCGCACTCCGGTGCTGCGGGTTGCGCCAACTCTCATGCAATTCCTGGCGGTAGAGCTGCAACAGCGCCAACCGTTCAGCAGCGGTCGCGTTGCCTTCATCGGCGATGTCATCTGCAGTACGAGCAAAGCCATACAGGGCAAGGATGGGCGCACGCAAGGCCGGCGGGCACAACCAGGAAGCGACGGGGAAATTCTCGTAATGGTCCACCCGCCGATCCTAGCGCCTTGTTATTCCAGAGAGTACGCCACGTGCACGAAATTAATGAAGGCAGTTAACAGCACGCTGATCATTGAGATTCAAATCTTTAAGAAACCGGAGGTAACTGTAGAGATTACAACCCTCCAATTCATAGACCATATCGATAAGGAAAATCTTTCATCACAACTTTGGCAGTGTCTTGTGAAATATAGCCAGACTCTTCGTATAAAAGTTTTCCGCCAGAAAGCAAATTACAGACACCCCCAGGACAGAGCAAATTGCTGTAATCATAGATCAGGGCACCTTCCTGTCGCATGGTCGAATGGATTTTTTCCTTTATATCAATAAATGACGAAGGCAAATTTCTGTAATCAAGAATACAATTTTCTTTGATGGGGGGGCGTAACGGGGGAAAACCGATGCAGTCAACAGGGGAATAGCCCAAGTTGGGATTATCTTCTATATAAATGACCTTCTTCCCAGCCGATTGTAATTTCCGAACAGTAAATTGAAGTTGATTATTAAAATCTTCCTTCAAATCTTTAGGCTGCGCAAAAGCCAAAATAAATACTTTTACTCCATCTAGATTAATGTACTTGTTAATCATATCTGACATTTCTCTTGAATGTTCACTAACCTGTATCGTATTTTCGTACACCAAAGGCTTTCTTCCGGCCCAACCAATATTCAATAGATTGAAACCTAATTCTCTGTATCCTGCGGCGATGGAAGAAAAATACTGATGGGCATGGCTATCACCGACCAATACAACGTCAACTTTATTGTCAATATCATCGATACGGCAAAAGGTTATTTTTTTGAATTCTTCGTGTAGCTTTAAACAATCTGCAGTCACATGAACCTGCGGAGTTGATGATTTGTAAATAGAATTTCTCTCTCGAAACTCATATCCTTTTCTCTGGAAGGCGTTAAGGCCAATATAGCCAATAATTATAAGTAGCGAAATTAAAGTAGGGACAACAATAATAGACTTAATTTTTTTAGGTTTTTTTCAATTATTTCGTATGTAATGATTGAAAAGATAAAAGAGCAAATAATTGCGCCCACACGATGTTCAGCGTTTGCAAATTGAGGATCTAAATATTCCATGTATGCAAAAATAGGCCAATGCCATAAATAAAGTGGATAGCTTATTCGACCAATATACACCATTAATTTTGCGCTAACGAGTCTCCAATAGATTGTACCTGGCGAAAATTGGCACAACAAACCCAAAGTAATGACTACCGGAATAATTGAGAGATATCCGGGATAAACGTCCTGGCGATCAATGCTCAGCGAAAACCAAACCAGGATGAACAACAGTGGAGTTCCCCAAGTTTTTACTTTTTCGCAGATAGTTGGAGAACGGTCTTCGAACAAGTAAATTGCTAGCATGCCGCCCGCACCAATTTGCCAAAATCTTGTAACTAGTGAATAATATGCGAATTCTTGATTAACGAAAGAGGCAATAGCACACGTCAAAAAAGATATCGATATTAATAAAAATAATATTTTCTTATGATTTTTAAAAATTATGCCTAAAGTTAAAAATAATGGCCATATTAAATAAAACTGCTCCTCAACAGATAGCGACCATAGATGCAAAAGGATTTTTTTACTGGACAACGTGTCGAAATAGCCAGACTCATATTCATAAATTATATTTAAAAAGAATCCGGAACCTCCAAGTATGTGCAGACCAAGTTGCGCCAACTCCGTGGCGTAAAGAGTATTCCAACCTAAGAAAAAAACAGAATACAATACAACAATTAATGCAGGAAAAATCCGCCTGACTCGGCGACTATAAAAACCACCAAATTTTTTAAGAACACTACCATCTTCGCGCAAATAGATACCCGTAATTAGGTATCCTGATATTACGAAAAAAACATCTACACCAATGAAGCCTCCAGTTACTAAATTCGGAAATGCATGAAACATCAAAACAAGCAGGACTGCAACGGCACGCAATCCATCGATATCCTCTCGGTATTTGAATTTTTCAATATTCATGGCATTAAATAATCCAACTTGCGAAAATTTCTGCAACGATGATCATTCTATCAAATAATTTACAGCAAACCCCAAAGGTTTGCTCTCATATTTTAAATAAAAGCAGGAGTTACAAGTCAAAAAATATCTACCGTTATGATTTTTTGCAATTGTCATAATCAGACTGAATTAAGCGAATGACCAAAGTGCAGTTAGGAAAAATACCCAAACGACTTTAATCAGTCAACATCGCCATGGCAATTAGCCGCGCTACTTTTCTGGGAATTCCATAGGTGTTGGCGCATATCGAATGAACTACCACTGATTGCGTTGGTCACGAGTTGTACATCAAGAATAAATTTTCAAAACTACAAAGTCACACTACCCTACTGATAAATGGGCTTGAATGACCTAAAGGTTCGTGAACACTTCCATTCGGACAATACACAACGCGAATAGCAATTCATAAAGCTGAATAAGGTTCTTCTCGGGTTGGTTGCTAATTAATATTTTGTCTGCCAAATGTTGTGTTTCAAACGATGCGCACGGCTGAGCTTGAACTGTCAAGCATGGTCGCCGGCATACTTTCCAAGCGCGAGCCGAATGGGTCACAACGTAGTCTAATGTCACAATGTCTTCATGACGCCGCAAGACTACGTCCAGCAGAAAGCCGTTGCCTCGGGCAGCAGTTTTTACTATGCCTTTTTGTTTTTGCCACCGCAGCGGCGCGCGGCGATCACGGCGTTCTATGTGTTTTGCCGCGAAGTGGATGATGTGGTGGACGAGGTGAATGACCCGGGCGTGGCCGCCACCAAGCTAGCCTGGTGGCACCGTGAGGTGGATCAGTCCTACCAGGGCAACCCGCAACACCCGGTCATGCAGGCGCTGATGCCCTTGGCCACCGAATTTGGCATCGAGGCGAGACATCTGCACGCCATCATCGAAGGCTGTGAGATGGATTTGCGCCAGACGCGTTACCTCGATTTTGTCGGGTTGCGCGGCTATTGTCATTTGGTCGCTGGCATCGTGGGTGAGGTCTCAGCCCGCATCTTCGGCCAGACACTCACAGAGACCACCC
Organism: Betaproteobacteria bacterium; assembly: GCA_009923505.1. GTDB lineage: Bacteria > Pseudomonadota > Gammaproteobacteria > Burkholderiales > Burkholderiaceae_C > Limnohabitans. The sequence continues at coordinate 2,424 of RFTK01000062.1, read as the reverse complement.
ACTACGCACACACCCTGGGCCTGGCCTTTCAACTGACCAACATCATCCGCGACGTGGGCGAGGATGCCTTGCGTGGACGGATTTATCTCCCGGTGGATGAACTGCAACGCTTTGATGTGAAAGCCCATGAAATTTTGCAACGCGTGGATTCGCAACGCTTCCAGGCCCTGATGGCCTTTCAGTGTGACCGGGCGATGGCTTTGTACGACGAGGCGCTGCAGCAACTGCCGGCCGCCGATCGTCGCGCGCAAAAGCCAGGGCTGATGATGGCCAGCATTTACCGCACCTTGCTGGAGGAAATTCGCGCTTCGCGCTTTCCGGTATTGAAAGAACGCGTCTCGCTCACCCCGCTACGCAAGCTCTGGCTGGCGTGGAAGGTCCAGGCGCTCGGGCGTCTGTAAAACCATGCACCTGAGCGTTGTCGGCGGGGGTTGGGCCGGAATCTCAGCCGCCGTGCACGCCGCGCAACGCGGCTGGACCGTGACCTTGTGGGAGGCCTCGCGCCAACTCGGTGGACGCGCCCGCACGCTAGCCCACCAAGACCTGCGGCTGGACAATGGTCAACACATCCTGATCGGGGCTTACACCGAGACCTTGGCCCTGATGCGAACGCTCGCGGTCAACCCCGACAATGTGCTCCACCGACAACCGCTCACGCTCTTGCGTCCCGATGGCAGCGGACTGAGACTGCCTGATGGGCCGCCGCCCTGGAACCTGTTGGTCGGGGTTGTGCGAGCGCGGGGATGGAGTTGGCAGGACCGATGGTCGCTGCTGCGCACGGTGCTGCAATGGCAGCGCCAACACTTCCTCTGTGCGGATCATGTCACGGTGGCTGAACTCTGCTCGCCGATGACAGATCGTGTGATGCAGCAGCTGATCGAGCCGTTGTGCGTGTCAGCGCTTAACACCGCTGCGCACGCGGCCAGTGGCGCAGTCTTTTTGCGCGTGCTCCATGATGCCTTGTGGTCGGGCCATGGCGGTAGCGATTTGCTGCTCCCCACGGCGGACCTGGGTGGCTTGATCCCGGATGCAGCGGCTACGTGGCTGGCGCAACACGGGGTGGACATCCGGCTGGGAAGTCGTTGGTTGCCCTCCTCGGTCCCGTCTGACGCCCTGGTGCTGGCTTGTCCCGCCTGGGAGGCCGCGCGCTTGACCGCCGACCATCACCCGGCCTGGTCGCAGCAAGCCAAGGCCTTGCAGCATGCGGCCATCACCACGGTCTATGTTCAGCACCCGGACCCGGATTTCGTCGGTCTGGTGCAGCCCATGCTGGCACTTCCCAGCGATGCCCAACACCCGGCCCAGTTTGTCTTCGACCGCGGCCAGCTGCTGGGCCGCGCCCAATGGGGCTTGCTGGCTTGCATGGTCAGCGACAGCGCAGGCACCCGCGAAGAGTTGGAGCAACGCGTGTTGGCGCAACTGCGCGAACAACTGTTCAAGCCCATGGCGAAGCGCCCGCCCACCCATCAGACGCCACCATCGATGCAAAGCCCCCTGCGCGGTTCAGGCGAGCTTGGACTGCGAGTTGTGCAAACCGTGGTGGAGAAACGCGCCACTTTCGTCTGCACCCCAGGCCTGCAACGACCGCCCATGGCCATTGGTCCCCGTTGGTGGGCGTGTGGAGACTATGTGGCAGGCCCTTACCCCGCCACCCTGGAAGGCGCCGTGCGTTCAGGCCGCGAGGTGATTGACCAGATCGCGCAAACTCGTGAAGGTAAGAGGCGGCTCTGAGCCTTCGGGCCAGGCCTGCTCATGGCGGTTGAGCCACGCGCACTGCATGCCTGCGGCGCGTGCGCCCAGGACATCCAGATGCGCATCGTCGCCAATGTGCAGCACCTCGGCGGCGGTCACCCCGGCCAGCGAGGCAGCTTCGTGAAAAATACGGGGGTCGGGCTTGGCCACGCCAAATTCCTGAGCGCTCACGGCGGCATGAAAGTGCTGCCCCAGGCCCACGCGGTTCACATCTGCATTGCCATTGGACAGCGCCACCACTGGGAAGCGCGAGGCCAGGAACGACAGGGCTTCCAAGGCGTCCTCGTACAGATCCACTTGCTGCCGAGCCTCGAAGAAAAGCTCGAAGGCAGGAACCGCCAGGTCGGCGTTCTCCCCTGACTCGACCAGGGCTCGACGAATGGTTTCTCGCCGAAGCGCACTCAAATCGTGCAGACGGTCATGCCACTCTTGCTGCAGTTGTTGGCGGATACGGGCCAAGCCACCCGCCTGGTAGCAGAGCACCGCCGTGGCCGGTGCATGCTCGCGCAAATACTGTTGCAACGCGGCCTCGGCCCGAACCATGGTCGGGGCGATGGGCCACAGCGTGTCGTCAAGGTCCAGGGTTATGGCCCGGATGGTGGCAAGATGGATCATGAGTCGGCGAGAATACAGCATGTCTTCCCGTTTTGCTTCCGAGCCCCCTTATCGCCA
>RFTK01000061.1 GCA_009923505.1 Betaproteobacteria bacterium | reverse complement strand
TGCACACACAACTGCTGTACACAGCGTTCATGCCAGATGCCACGCTCTCTGGCATTCAGATCCACATGGACCCAACGATCTATCCAGCGTGTTTGCAGGATGAAGTTGGGCGCACAGCGGCTGACCGCCGTGGTCCGATCGCCTTGACGAACTGTTTCGGTGATGCAGCGCTGTGTTCCATCGGGCACTTGAACCACCACAGGCTCAGTCACGCGTTGCGACTGCAACACCACGGGAAAGAGTTGGTGGCTTTCAGGATCGCAATCCTGCCTGGCCTGGCGCAGCATGGGGTTGGCGCATGCCGAGAGCAGGCCCCCTGCAAGCGCGCACCAAAATAGCTTGCCCCAACCCTGAGCCAGGGCGCCACGGTTTGCAAGTGACAAGTCAGAGAAGTGCTTGAAGAGTTGCATGGTCAAGGGCAAAGGCACCGAGGTGGTTTCAACACCCTGAGTGATTTCGCGGCCAGCATATCACTCAAGTCTTTCACGCTGCGTGCGTTGCCTGGGATTGCGCATCTTCAATCCAACTCCCCAATTCAAGCCAGCGCTCTTCGGCTTTTTCCAGAGCTTCACCCAGCTCCTTCAAACGCTTGCCGTGCTGCGCCAACGCTGAGCCAGACAGGGTGCCGTCGATCAGCGCGGCTTCCAGCTCAGATTTCTCGCTGAGCCATTGCGCCATGGTGGAATCGAGCTGTTTCATCTCCTGGCGCCAGGGCTGCAGCTTCTGTGTGAGTTCCGCGCGACGCTGGGCTTGTTGCTTGCGCGATTCGCGTGGGGTGGCAACTTTGGCGTCTTCAGCGCCAGAGCTTGCGCTGTGGGCGGATGCCCAACTCTCGCGACGCTTGCGGGCCGCCTCCAACAAATGCTGCTGGTAGTGTTCAAGATCGCCCTCAAAAGGTTTGACGACACCCTCCGACACCAGCCAGAAGTCTTCGCACACCGTTCGCAGCAGGGAGCGGTCATGGCTGACCAGCAAAACGGTGCCATCGAAGTCGTTCAGGGCCATGCCCAGCGCTTCTCGTGTGTCCAGATCGAGGTGGTTGGTGGGTTCGTCCAGCACCAGCAGGTTAGGGCGTTGCCACACAATGAGCGCCAACACCAGCCGTGCCTTTTCGCCGCCACTGAGTGTGCCCACCGGTTGCTGCATCATGTCGTCGACGAAGCGAAATGAGCCCAGGAAGTTGCGCAATTCCTGCTCGCGTACCTGTGGTTGCAGACTGCGAGCCAGTCGAGTCAGGTGTTCGAGCGGCGTATCGCCCGCGTGCAGCACATCCAGTTCCTGTTGGGCGAAGTAACCAACGGTCAAGCCTTTGCCTTCCACCATCCGCCCATGCATCAGGGCCAGTTGTTGCACCAGCGTCTTGACCAGGGTGGACTTGCCTTGTCCGTTGGCGCCCAGGATGCCAATGCGTTGGCCAGCCAGCACCGTGAGGTTGACGCCGCGCAAAATGGGCACATCACCATAGCCCATCGACGCATCTTGCAATGAGAGCATGGGGTTGGGCAGGCTCTCGGGTTCACGAAACTCGAAACTGAATTCGGCCCGCTCGAGCAAGGGTGCCAGACGTTCCATGCGCTCCAGGGCCTTGACGCGGCTTTGAGCCTGGCGAGCTTTGGTCGCCTTGGCCTTGAAACGGTCGATAAAGCGTTGCAAATGGGCGATGCGGTCTTGCTGCTTGTCATAAGCTGCCTGTTGCAAGACCAACTGTTGAGCGCGTTGGTCTTCAAACGCCGAGTAGTTGCCGCTGTAGCGCTTGAGGTCCTGGTGCTCCAGATGCAGGGTGACCGTGGTCACCGTATCCAAAAATTCGCGGTCGTGGCTGATGACCAGTACCGTGCCCTCGAATCGCTGCAACCAGCTCTCCAGCCACACCAGCGCATCCAGGTCCAGGTGATTGGTGGGCTCATCGAGCAACAGCAAATCAGCTGGGCACATCAAGGCGCGAGCTAATTGCAAACGCATGCGCCAGCCGCCAGAAAAACTGTTGACGGGTTGCTCCAGTTCATGCGGCGCGAAACCCAGGCCCAGCAGCAGCGTTTGAGCCCGTGAAGGGGCGTCGTGCACACCGGCTTCTTCCAGGCTGTTGTGCGCATGAGCCAGAGCCATTCCATCCTGGGTGTCTTGTGCTCTCAGCAACTCGGCTTGCGCTTTCTGCAAGCGGGTATCGCCCTCCAGCACGAATGCGGTGGCTGCAGATTCACTCTCGGGCATGTGCTGGGCCACTTGGGCGATTCGCCAACCCGCGGGATGCACGCATTCGCCCCGGTCCTCGTGCAATTGCCCCAACAGCAACGCCATCAGAGAGGACTTGCCAATGCCGTTGGCGCCCACCAGCCCGACCTTTTCACCCGGATGGATGGTGACGTTGGCGCGTTCAAGCAGCACCTTGGCGCCGCGGCGCAGTTGCACATCTCGCAAGACGATCATGACAACGCAACCAGGTCCGCAGCACGCAGCAAGGCCACCTGGGTGTCCCCTGCAGAGGTTTCCAGCCACCACGGCGTGAGTGAGGGAAAGGCGCGCTCAAAGTGATCGATTTCGTGGCCAATCTCCAGCACCAGGGCGCCGTCAGGCGTGAGCCACTGCGCTGCTTCGTGCAGGCAGGGGCAAATGAAATCCATGCCGTCTGAGCCCCCCGCCAGGGCCAGTGACGGCTCGGCGCGAAATTCGGGGGGTAACTCGTTCATGCTGTGCTGGTTGACGTAGGGAGGGTTGCACAGAATCAGGTGATAGCGACCGTGTGCAGCGGCAAATCCGTCAGACACCGACAATTCAATGCGTTCGCCCATCGCATGACGCTCGACATTGCGAGCAGCCACCTGCAAAGCCTGGGGGGACAAATCCAGCCCATGCACCATCGCCTGGGGCCAGGCCATGGCAGCCAGCACGGCCAGGCTGCCGTTGCCCGTACACAGGTCCATGACCCGGGCATTCACCTCTGGCACATACTCATCCAGCCAGCCCATGGCCAGCACTTCGGCGATCAAGCTGCGCGGAATGATGGCGCGCTCATCCACGTCAAACGGAACCCCTTGAAGCCAGGCTTCACCGGTCAGGTAGGCGAGTGGCTGGCGTGTTTGAATGCGCTGGTCGAGCAAGGTCTGTACATGCGCACGATCGGCTGACGAAACGCTGCGAGATGGATCGTCAAGGTCGGTGTCCAGAGGCAGACCCAATCGCCAGAGCACCAGCCACGCTGCTTCGTCCAGCGCATTGACGGTGCCTTGTCCGAACGACACACCCGCCGATTCCAGGTGGGTGCGGCAGTGGTCCACCAGTTGACGCAGCGTCATGCCGCGAGAGCCTGTGCGCGAAGATTCAATTGCTCAAGCACTCGGCGGTAGATGTTCTTGAGCGTCTCGATGTCCTGGGTGGCCACGTGCTCGTCAATCTTGTGGATGGTGGCATTGGGTGGGCCGAGTTCGATGACCTGCGGGCACACCTGGGCAATGAAGCGTCCGTCGCTGGTCCCGCCTGTCGTGGAGAGTTGTGTCTCCAGACCGGTCTCATCCCGGATGGCTTGTTGAACCGCCCCCACCAGGTCGGCGGGTTCAGTGAGAAAGGGCATTCCGCCCAGGGTCCATTGCAAAGCGTAGTCGATTGGATGACGGTCCAGCACCGCCGTCAAGCGGCTTTTCAGGCTCTCGACGCTGGACTCGGTGCAGAAGCGAAAATTGAAATCGACCACGCAACTGCCAGGGATGATGTTGCTCGCCCCAGTGCCTGCATGGATGTTGCTCACCTGCCAGCTGGTGGGGGGGAAATAGGCGTTGCCTTCGTCCCATCGCATCGCGACCAATTCAGCCAATGCAGGGGCCAGATCGTGGATGGGATTGCGCCCCAGGTGAGGGTAGGCAATATGCGCCTGGATACCCTTGACGGTCAATTTACCGCTCAAGGTGCCGCGCCGACCATTCTTGATCATGTCGCCGGTGCGCTCCACCGACGTGGGCTCACCCACGATGCACCAGTCTAAGCGCTCACCGCGCTCGCGCAACGTGTTGCAAACCACCACGGTACCGTCCAAGGCGGGGCCTTCTTCATCGCTGGTCAGCAAAAAGGCTATCGAGATATCGGGCTCCGGATATTGGGCCAGATACTCTTCCACCGCCACCACCATGGCGGCGAGGGAACTCTTCATGTCGCTGGCCCCACGGCCATACAACTTGCCATCGCGGTGGGTGGGCACAAAAGGATCGCTCGACCAGTTTTCCAGGGGACCGGTGGGCACCACGTCGGTATGCCCGGCAAACACCAGAGTCGGCGCGTTCGGATGTGCACTGCGGCGAATCGCCCACAGGTTGGTGACGCGAAAGTCATCAGGACCACTGACCAGGGTCTCACAACTGAACCCCAGCGGCTGCAAGCGTGCGGCAATCAGCGCCTGACAACGCCCATCGCTGGGCGTCACGGACGGTTCGGCCATCAGTTGTTCGGTCAGTTGCAGGGCACGGGCCATGGCATTCAGCGATCAGGGTGTTGTCAGGCCAGGGATGAACGGCGTCACGCGATCAATCGCGCAGCAAATCGTTCAAGCTGGTCTTGGCGCGGGTTTGCGCATCCACGCGCTTGACGATGACGGCGCAGTACAGGCTGTACTTGCCATCGGCGCTGGGCAGATTGCCCGACACCACCACCGACCCGGCGGGAATTCGGCCGTAGGTCACTTCGCCGGTGGCGCGGTCATAGATCTTGGTGCTCTGGCCGATGTACACGCCCATGGAGATGACCGAGTTCTCTTCGACGATCACGCCTTCCACGACTTCCGAGCGTGCACCGATGAAGCAGTTGTCTTCGATGATGGTGGGGTTGGCTTGCAAAGGCTCCAACACGCCGCCCAGGCCAACACCGCCAGACAGATGCACATTCTTGCCCACCTGTGCGCACGAGCCCACGGTGGCCCAGGTGTCCACCATGGTGCCTTCGTCCACATAGGCGCCGATGTTCACATAGCTGGGCATCAGGATGGCGCCCTTCGCAATGAAGCTGCCGCGACGCGCCACGGCGGGTGGCACCACGCGCACACCACTGGCTTTCATCTGGGCTTCGTCCAGGTGGGCAAACTTGGTGGGCACCTTGTCATAAAAGCCCAGCTGGCCGGCTTTGATGACTTCGTTGTCTTTTAAACGGAAGCTCAGCAAAACAGCCTTCTTGATCCATTGGTGTACCGTCCACTGCCCCACGGCTTGACGGGTGGCGACGCGCAAACGACCGGCGTTGAGTTCGGCGATCACATGCTCGACAGCATCCTGCACCTCCTTGGGGGCGGCAGCGGGAGACAGGGTGGCGCGGTTGTCCCAGGCGGTATCGATGATGGATTGCAGTTGTTGTGTCATGGTGATCAGACGGGTCGGTGTTGAACGAATTGAACGATGCGGTGTGCAGCTTCCAGGCATTCGGCGGTTTCAGCCACCAAGGCCATGCGGATGCGACCGCGTCCGGGGTTGAAGCCGGCAGACTCGCGGGCCAGAAAACTGCCCGGCAAAACAGTGACATTGTATTGAGCCAGCAAATCACGCGCGAATGCCTGGTCATCGCCGCCTGGCACCGCCGCCCACAGGTAAAAAGCGGCATCGGGCAACTGGACATCCAGCACTTGCTGCAACACGGGCGTGACCTGGGCAAACTTGGCACGGTACTGCTCTCGGTTGCTGTCCACATGCGACTCGTCGTTCCAGGCTTCGATGCTGGCCGCTTGCACCATCCCACTCATGGCGCTGCCGTGGTAGGTGCGATAGAGCAGGTAATGCTTGATCCATTGGGCATCCCCCGCCACAAAGCCACTGCGCAGGCCCGGTGCATTGCTGCGCTTGGACAAACTGGTGAAGGCAATCAGGTTGCGATAGTCATCACGGCCCAGACGGTGTGCCGCTTCCAGCCCACCCAAAGGAGGCTCGTCACGGAAATAAATTTCGCTGTAGCACTCGTCTGAAGCAATGACGAAACCATGCCGGTCGCTGAGCTCGAACAACATGGCCCATTCTTCCAGCGGCATCACCGCACCCGTGGGGTTGCCAGGGGAGCACACATAGACGAGTTGCGCATCGGCCCACACATCGTCGGGCACGCTGCGCCAATCCACGGCGAAGTTGCGCTCGGCGCGGCTCGGCACAAAATAGGGTTGCGCCCCGGCCAGCAGGGCCGCGCCTTCGTAAATTTGATAAAAGGGATTCGGACAGATCACCAGAGGTCTGACCGAGGCCGTGGGGTTGACCACCGTTTGCGCAAACGAGAACAAGGCCTCGCGCGAGCCATTCACTGGCAAGAGCTGGGTGGCGGGGTCCAGCGTCACACCGTACCGTCTGTGCAACCAACCGACACAAGCCTGGCGCAATTCAGGTGACCCTGCGGTCAGGGGGTAGCTGGCCAACGCGGGGAAAGCCCGAGTCAGCGCCTCCAGAATGAAAGGTGGCGTGGCATGACGCGGCTCGCCAATACCCAGGCTGATAGCCTTGTGCTGCGGGGATGGCGTGATGCCGGCAAACAACTGGCGCAGCCGCTCGAAAGGATAAGGCTGCAGACGCGAGAGCAGGGGGTTCATGGGTTGGTATTATCCGCGCGACCATGGTTTCCCCGTCTGACGATCTGGATCTCACCCAGGCACAAGCCTACGCGTTGCAGCCTGCCGAGCTGGCCGAGCTGCTGGGCACTGTGGACGTCAGTCTCAGCTTGAGCTTGTCACAGTTGCGTGCCACCTCCGATCTGCCCAGTCTGCACCGGGCTTTGCATGATGTGAAGGGCTATGTGGGCTTGGTGGCGTCTGGAGCTTTGTGCGAACTCGTCTTGCAGACGGATCAGTCGGCACGCCAGGACATGGCAGAACCCACCCGTGAGTCCCTGCAGGCACTCATTCCTCGCCTGGAACGCTTGCAAAGGGCTGTGAAGGACTACCGGGCAGGTATCATTGGCATGTGACTGGGTGACACCCGAATTTCCAGGTCTGCCACCCCCTGAACTGAATACTTTAGAACTCAAAGGCCTTCGGTGCGTCTAACCTCGATCAAACTCTCCGGCTTCAAGTCCTTCGTTGAGCCGACCAATTTCCTGCTGCCGGGGCAACTGGTGGGCGTGGTGGGACCCAACGGCTGCGGCAAGTCCAACATCATGGATGCTGTGCGCTGGGTACTGGGCGAAAGTCGCGCCAGCGAGTTGCGTGGTGAGTCCATGCAGGACGTGATCTTCAACGGCACCACCCTTCGCAAAGCGTCAAGCCGTGCCAGTGTGGAACTGGTGTTTGACAACGCGGATCATCGCGCAGGCGGTCAATGGAGCCAGTTCACCGAGATCGCGGTCAAGCGGGTGTTGACCCGCGATGGCACCAGCAGCTATTACATCAACAACCAGCCGGTGCGTCGTCGTGACGTGCAAGACGTGTTTCTGGGCACGGGTTTGGGACCGCGCGCCTACGCCATCATTGGACAGGGCACCATCAGCCGCATCATTGAATCCAAGCCCGAGGAACTGCGCCTGTTCCTCGAGGAGGCAGCGGGGGTGTCCAAGTACAAGGAACGTCGCCGCGAAACCGAAAACCGTCTGAGCGACACACGCGAGAACCTCACCCGCGTCGAGGACATCCTGCGCGAACTCAATGCCAACCTGGAAAAACTCGAGCGTCAGGCCGAGGTGGCGCAGCAATACAAGGCCTTGCAGGCCGACGTCACCCTGAAGCAGCATCAGTTGTGGTTTTTGCGTCGCGGCGAGGCGGCGTCGGATCAAGCCCGTTTGCAGGAACAGATGCAACAGGCTGTGCTGGACCTAGAGTCCAAAACTGCCGATTTGCGACACATCGAGGCTGACCTCGAGGCGGTTCGCCAGGCTCATTACGAAGCCGGCGATCAACTCAATCAGGCGCAAGGCCACTTGTACGAAGCCTCTGCTGAGGTGGGCCGACTCGAAGCTGAAATTCGCTACGTGGTGGAAGGTCGTCAGCGCGCACAGCAGCGCCTGGCCCAACTGCAGGACCAGATCGCCCAGTGGGGCGAGCAGGCCCAGCAAGCCCGTGTTGAGCGTGAGACCTTGATGGAACAGGCCGAGCAGGACGCCGAGCAGGCCGCCTTGTTACAAGCCCAACTGGAAGAGCAAACCGCTCAATTGCCCACCTTCGAGGAGGCGGAGCGAGCGGCTCAGCAAAAGGCCGATACCCAACGCAACCAGGTGGTCGAGGTGCAACAGCAGTTGCAGGTCTTGTCAGCCGATCAGCGAAACCTGCAGGAGCAGTCCCAGCAGTTGGAGTTGCGTCGTGAGCGTTTGCAGGCCGACCAACGTGGCCTGGACGCGCCCGATGACCAACGCGTTCAGCAGGCTCAGACCCAGTTGCAAGCCGCGCAAGAATCGGCCGAGGTGCTGGATGCTCAACTGCACGAACTGCAGGACCAAGTGCCACTGTTGGATGAGGCGCGTCGTGTGGCGCAGCAGCGGTTGAATGACGAGTCCGCCAAGCAGGCTGATTTGTCAGCCCGCCTGGAAGCCCTGCAGGCCCTGCAAGAGCGCGTGAAGACCGATGGAAAATTGCAACCCTGGCTGGCCAAACACGGCATGGATGGGTTGCCAGGTTTGTGGAGCCGCTTGCACATCGAAACCGGCTGGGAAAATGCGTTGGAGTCAGCCTTGCGCGAACGGCTCAATTCCCTTGAAGTCAGTCGCCTGGAGATGATCGGTGCCCTGGCCAGCGACCCGCCACCGGCCAAGTTGACGTTTTACACCGTGCCTACCGGGTCTCCGAGCCCCGGTGCATCCGCCTTGCCACGTCTGAGCGATTTGCTGCGCTTGAACGACGCAGGACTGAAAACCTTGCTGGACGGTTGGCTGGAGGGGTGTTTCACCGCCCCTGATATGTCACAAGCCCTGGCCAAGCGTGAGAGTCTGCAAGCCGGTCAATGGATTCTGGTGCCGCAGGGTCATGCGGTGAGTCGACACAGCGTGAATTTCTATGCCCCCGACAGCGAGCAGGCGGGACTGCTCGCCCGGGCCCAGGAGATTGAAAACCTCGAGAAACAACGACGCGCTCAAACCTTCATGCATGAAGAAGCTCGCAACCTGCTGGTGCGCTCGGAGGCCGCGTACAGCGACGCCAGCCAGCGTCTGGTTGAATTGCGCCGCGAAGCTTCTGCGGCACAAACACAGGCCCACGAGCTCCAGGTGGAGGCGCTGCGATTGACCCAACAGGCCGATCAGGCGCGTGCACGCTCCACCCAGATCGAGACCGACCTGCAAGAGGTTCAGACTCAGCTGGATGCCATTCAGGAGCGCAGTGCCTCGGCTGACGCCCGTTTTGAAGAACTGGACATGATGCTGGCCGACAGCCAAGAGCGGCATGCCCAACTCGACGAGCAGGTCATGACAGCCCAGCGCCACTTGCAAGAGGCGCGTGAGCAACTGCGAAGCCTCGAGCGTCAGGCCCAGGAGGCCGACTTCCTGCGACGCACCCACATCACCCGTGAAGCCGAGTTGCAGCGTCTGATCCAGTCGGCCGGGCAGCAGACCACCGCCTTGCAAGACGAGCAGGTGAAGCTGCAGGAGGAGTTCGAGCGGCTGAGTGACGTCGCCGCCCAAGCAGGCCTGCAAGCCGCGTTGGCCGTGAAGTCCGAACGCGAGGCTGCGCTGGGCGCCAAACGCAGCCAGTATGACGATCTCACGGCCAAGCTGCGCGCCAGCGATGAGCAGCGCCTGAAGATCGAGCGCAACCTGGACCCGATGCGACAGCGCATCACCGATCTTCAGTTGAAGGAGCAGGCCGCGCGTTTGGGTGTGGAGCAATACGCTCAACAACTGGCCGAGGCTCAAGCCGATCTGGAGGCTGTCGCGCGTTCCATCGAGGCAGGCGACGTGCGTCTCTCAGGTCTGCAAGCCGACATTGATCGCCTCCAGCGCGAGATCCAGGCCCTGGGCGCCGTCAACCTCGCCGCGCTCGATGAACTCACCACCGCCCGTGAGCGCAAAACTTTCCTGGACGCGCAGTCGGCCGATTTGACCGAGGCCATGAACACACTGGAAGACGCCATCCGCAAAATCGATGGCGAGACGCGCGAGTTGTTGGGCAGCACCTTTGCCACCGTGAACGAGCATTTTGGTCGTATGTTCCCCGAGCTGTTCGGCGGGGGCCATGCCCGTCTGATCATGACGGGGGAGGAAATTCTCGACTCGGGCGTTCAGGTCATGGCTCAGCCGCCGGGCAAGAAAAACCAGACCATTCACTTGCTGTCCGGCGGCGAGAAAGCCCTGACTGCAATTGCTTTGGTGTTTGCCATCTTCCAGCTCAATCCCGCACCGTTCTGTTTGCTCGATGAGGTGGACGCGCCGCTGGACGATGCCAACACTGAACGCTACACGCGACTGGTGTCGAGGATGTCCAAAGAAACTCAGTTCCTTTTCATTTCCCATAACAAGATTGCCATGGAAATGGCCGAGCAACTCATTGGTGTCACCATGCAGGAGCAAGGCGTTTCGCGTATCGTGGCCGTTGACATGGAGTCGGCGGTGTCCATGGCCGAGTCCACCTGAATCTCAAGGAAAACCGGCATGAGTACCTTGCAAGTCGCATTGGCCATTGCAGGTGGCGTGGTGTTGGCCGGCGTGGTCGCCCACAGCGCTTGGACCTCGCGCAAGAGCAGACCGCGTCAGGCTGAGCCTGTTGTTGAACATCAGGAACCGCGAGAGCCCGGATTGACAGCACTGGATACCCCGGCTGGGGAGTCGCGGTTCTCGGACGAGCAGATGGCGCAGCGTGAGGCCTTTGGCGGTGACAGCAGCCTCTCCACCGAGGCCTTTGAGGTCGCCGGTATGGTGACAGCGCCGGATAAACGTCATGCCCTGGACGCGCTGATCGACGTGATTGCGCCCATCGAAATCGACGCCCCCACCTCGGGTGACGCCGCCTTGGCTGCCATGCCCCCCACGCGCCGTGTCGGGACGAAGCATTTCACCATCCAGGGGCTCAACGCCGAAAGCGGTGAGTGGGAAGCTTTGCGAGCGGGGCAGCGTTACAGCGCCTTCCAGGCGGGCGTGCAACTCGCTAACCGCATGGGGGCCTTGAACGACATCGAGTTTTCCGAATTCGTCATGAAAACCCGCGCCTTTGCCGATGCGCTGGATGCCGAACCCGAATTCCCCGAAATGCTCGAAGAGGTCGCGCGAGCACGTGAACTCGATCATTTCGCCGGTGCGCACGACGCTCAATTGAGCTTCACGCTCAAGGCCCTGGATTTGCCCTGGAGCCCAGGCTACGTGCAGCAAAACGCAGCCCGCCTGGGCTTTGTCCCCGGGGTGATTCCCGGTCGTATGGTGATCCCTGCGCCGGTGGTCGGTCTGCCTCCTATCCTGGATTTGAGTTTTGACTCGCAAGCGGCACTGGCAGACGACCCGTCTCTGTCCGCCATACGTCAACTCACCCTGACCCTGGACGTCCCTCAGGTGGACCGGCAGGAAGAGCCCTTTGCGCGCATGTGCTTTGTGGCCACCGAACTGGCACGCATCATGGATGGCCAGGTGACGGATGATCATGGACAACCGCTGTCTCAGGCTGCCATACAAAGCATTCAGCAAGACCTGAACGCGTTGTATGACACCCTGGATGCTCGAGATCTGTCTGCGGGCTCGGTGCAGGCGCGCCGTTTGTTCAGCTGATTGTTGCCAGCGGGATGAACACCCCGGATCTGTTTGGTACCGAGCCATCGGGCGCAGCATCGTCAAGTGCCACCGCCACGCCTCCACAGGATTCACCTGCCGCCCTGGTGCAACAGTTGCGTGAGCAACTGCATCAGCACGCGCATCGCTATTACGTGCTGGATGAGCCCTCCATTCCGGATGCCGAGTACGACCGTCTGTTCCAGCATTTGCAAGCGCTGGAAGCTGCCCATCCCGAGTTGCTGACGGTGGACTCGCCGACCCAACGTGTCGGGGGCAAGCCCTTGTCGTCGTTCGCACCGGTACAACATGGCGTACCCATGCTCAGCATTCGCACCGAAACGGATACTCAAGCCAGTGGTGCTGAAAGCTTTGACACCCGTATCCGCAAGGAGTTGGCCTTGAATGAACAGGCCCCACCGGTTGAGTATGTGGCGGAATTGAAGTTTGATGGGTTGGCGATCAGCCTGCGCTATGAGCACGGAGTTCTGGTGCAAGCTGCGACCCGTGGCGATGGTGAAACGGGTGAAGACGTGACCCAGAACATCCGCACGATTGGACAGATCCCACTTCGACTTCAAGCCGCGCCGCAGAGAGCGCCCGCTCCCGACGTGATCGAAGTGCGCGGTGAGGTGTACATGCGTCGCGATGACTTCGAGGCACTCAACGAGCGGCAGCGCGAACGAATGGCAGGGGGCGCCCGCCTGGAAAAAACCTTTGTCAACCCGCGGAATGCGGCGGCAGGTGCTGTTCGGCAGTTGGATCCGGCCATCGCGGCCGAGCGCCCCTTGAGCTTTTTTGCCTATGGCGTGGGTCTGTGTGTACCCGATCAGGCCCTGTCGTTGCCCACCCAGTGGGACTTGCTGATGCGGTTGAAGGCCTGGGGCTTTCCGGTGTGCGAGCATGGCCGTTGTGTCCAGGGCGCCCAGGGGTTGGTCGGCTTTCATGCCCAAATGGGAGCCTTGCGTGACAGTTTGCCCTTTGACATCGATGGCGTGGTTTACAAGGTGAACCGGCTGGATTGGCAGCAGCAATTGGGCTTCGTCACCCGCGAGCCGCGCTGGGCTGTGGCGCACAAATATCCGGCGCAAGAGCAAATCACATCCGTGCTGGGTATTGAAGTGCAAGTGGGACGTACCGGCAAGCTCACCCCCGTGGCCAAGCTGGCCCCAGTCTTTGTGGGCGGCGTGACCGTGACCAATGCCACCTTGCACAACGAGGACGAGGCCACGCGCAAGGATGTGCGGGTGGGCGACACGGTCATCGTGCGACGTGCCGGCGATGTGATCCCCGAGGTGGTGTCGGTCGTGCTGGAGCGGCGACCCGAGGGGACGCAGCCGTTTCGCATGCCCCATCAATGTCCGATCTGTGACAGCGTGGCAGTGCGAGAGGACGGTGAGGCCGACTACCGGTGCACCGGTGGGCTGTATTGCAGCGGACAGCGCAAGCAATCGCTCCTGCACTTTGCGCAGCGCCGTGCCCTGGACATTGAAGATCTGGGCGAAAAACTGATCGACCAGCTGGTAGAGGGTGGCATCGTCAATACCTTGCCCGATTTGTACCGCTTGGGTTTGACGTCGCTCGCGCAACTCGACCGCATGGCCGACAAGTCAGCGCAGAATGTCTTGAGCAGTCTGGAGACCTCCAAACACACGACACTGCCGCGGTTCTTGTTCGGCTTGGGTATTCGCCATGTGGGGGAAGCCACGGCCAAGGACCTGGCGCGCCACTTTGGTGGCCTGGATGCCATCATGGACGCCAGCATCGAGCAGCTGCTTCAGGTTCGCGATGTGGGGCCTGTGGTCGCCCAAAGCCTGCGCACCTTCTTTGACCAACCGCACAACCGGGAGGTGGTGGAACAACTGCGGGCCTGTGGTGTGACCTGGCCTGAGCACGAGCCCAGTGCTCGAGCGCAATTGCCGCTGGCGGGGCGCACCTATGTGTTGACCGGCACCCTGCCCACGCTCTCGCGCGAACAAGCCCAGGCGATGTTGGAGGCCGCTGGCGCCAAGGTGGCCGGTAGCGTGAGCAAGAAAACGCATGGCGTGATCGCTGGCGCAGAAGCTGGCAGCAAACTCGAGAAAGCCCAGGCCCTGGGCATCCCGGTGCTGGACGAGGACGGCTTGCGTGCGTTGGTGTCTGCACAGGCCGTCGACGGCGCTGACAACGAAACGAGCTAGCCAGTCGACGCGTCAGGCACTCAGTGTCTGCAGCAGTTCAGTTTCGATGGCCAGCTGGGTGCGGTTGTTTTGTAACTCGGACCCCACCACCAGAAAGGTGTCCTCTACCCGCTCGCCCAGGGTACTGATCTTGGCCAGCAACACCACGATGTTGTGACGCGCCAGCACCCGAGAAACACTGTAAAGCAGTCCTGCTCGATCGCTGGTGGAAATGCTCAGCAACCAGCGTTGCGCTTTTTCATCGGGCTCCAGCGACACGCGGGGTGCCACCGGAAAACTTTTGACACGGCGCGACACCCGCCCACGGCTGACGGCAGGCAAGGGCGCCTGGGTGTCCAGGGTACGGGCCAACTCCGACTCCACCATGCCAATCAATTCACGGTAGTGCTCTTGCAGCATGGGCGTGACCACCTGAAATGTGTCCAGCGCATAGCCGTTGCGTGCAGTGTGGATCTTGGCGTCCAGGATACTGAACCCTGCATGATCGAAGTACCCACAAATGCGGGCGAACAAATCGGTCTGGTCGGGGGTGTAGACCATGACTTGCAGCCCTTCACCCAGTGGAGAGATGCGTGCCCGCACCAGCGTAGGGGCGGGTGCATTCTGGGCACGCGCACGCGCCATGGGCAAGGAGATCTGCCGCGTGTGCCAGGCAATATCAGAGGCCTCATGCCGCATGAAGTAGCCCACGTCCAGCGTGTCCCACAACTCCTTGTGTGCTTCAAAGGGCAGGGCGTGCAAGGCCAACAGGGTCAGGGCTTCTCGCTTGCGGGCCTCTATCTCGGCGTTGGCGTCGGCGGCATGCCCCCCCAGCGCTCGCAGGGTGGCGCGGTACAAATCTTCAAGCAGTTTGCCCTTCCAGGCATTCCAAACCTTCGGGCTGGTGCCGCGAATGTCAGCCACGGTCAACAGGTAGAGCGCTGTGAGGTTGCGTTCGTTGCCCACTCGGCGCGCAAAGGCCTGGATGACATCCGGATCGCTCAGGTCCTGTTTTTGCGCGATATGGCTCATGGTGAGGTGCTCGCCCACCAGGAATTCAATCAACAAGGCGTCGTCTCGCGCCACGTGGTAGTCCTTGCAAAAGCGTCGCACCTCGACCCGACCGAGGTCGGAATGGTCGCCGCCGCGGCCCTTGGCAATGTCATGGAACAGGGCGGCTATGTACAGTACCCAGGGCTTGTCCCAGCCGGCGGCAAGTTGAGAACAAAACGGGTACTCGTGGGCGTGTTCCGCCAGGAAAAAGCGGCGCACATTGCGCAACACCATCAGGATGTGCTGGTCCACGGTGTAGACGTGGAACAAGTCGTGCTGCATCTGACCAACGATGCGACGAAAGGTCCACAAGGTACGCCCCAGCACCGAGGTCTGATTCATCAACCGCATGGCGTGCGTGACCCCTTCAGGTTGCTGAAGAATGCGCAAGAACTGCAGCCGATTGACGGGGTCGCGCCGAAACGCCGCGTTCATCAGCGAACGTGCGTTGTAGAGGGCTCGCAGGGTTCGGGCTGACAGGCCCTGGGCGCCCACCGTGCGCTGAAAGACCAGAAAGGTTTCCAAGATGGCGTGGGGATGACGCTGATAGAGGTCATCGCTGACGATGTCGATCATGCCGGCACGAATGGCAAACCGTTCATTGACCAGTTCGGGTTCATGGGTGAGCTGATCACGGTTGATCCACTCGTCGATGTTGAGCATCAAGATCTGGTGCAACTGGGTCACAGCCTTGGCCGACCAGTAGTACCGTTTCATCAGCGCCTCGCTGGCGGCGCGGGGGGTCGCGGCGTGGCCTGTCACATCCAGGTGCAAGGCTCGCGCCACCGCATGCTGCAGATCAAACACCAGGCGATCTTCCCGCCTTTGCGCCACGCAATGCAGATAGCTGCGAATCGTCAGCAGCACCGCTTCATGACGTTTGAGTTGACGCACCTCGAGGGGGGTGGCCAGTCCATTGCGTCCGAGTTCGTCCCACGTACTGCCCAGTCCCGCGGCTTTTGCCACCCACAGGATGACCTGAAGATCGCGCAACCCACCCGGAGACTCCTTGCAATTGGGCTCGAGGGAGTAGGGGGTGTTTTCGTACTTCGTGTGCCGTTGCCGTAACTCGAGGGTTTTGGCGATGAAGAAGGCCCGTGGGTCGATGGAAGCCTGAAACTGCTGAACGAATTGCTCGTACAGCTGGCGGTTACCCGTCAACAGACGCGATTCGAGCATGGACGTCTGGACCGTGATGTCAGCGTGTGCCTCGGCCAGACATTCATTCAGGGTTCGAACGCTGGACCCGATCTCCAGACCATGGTCCCAGCATGACGTGATGAAGCTTTCCAGGCGGCCCTTGGTGACGGCATCGAGATCTTCCAGACGCCCCTCGGGCAACAAGACCAGCACATCAATATCGGAGTGAGGGAAAAGTTGTCCGCGTCCGTAGCCTCCCACGGCCGCCAACACCAGGGAGGCCCCCATGTCGCTGGCTTGCCACAGCGCTACCAGGGTGTCGTCGGTCAGTTGTTGCAACGCATGAAGCACCCGACCCACCCGGGAGAACGACATGGGCCCCTCCGACCCTGTCAGGCGAGCCAGCAGTTCAGCCTTGTGCTGTCGGTAGCTGCCCGTGGTCATGAGAATCAACAGGCAGTGGTGGTGACAAAACTCGGCAAGGCTGGACTGCCCGCCGACAACGTCAGCACCTCATAGCCAGTGGGCGTCACCAGCACCGTATGCTCCCACTGCGCGGAGAGGGAGTGGTCCCGCGTGACGATGGTCCAGCCATCACCCAGTTCCTTGATGTCACGGCGACCCGCGTTGATCATGGGCTCGATGGTGAAGATCATGCCGGGCACCAGCTCTTCCAGCGTACCGGGCTTGCCATAGTGCAGCACCTGGGGCTCTTCGTGAAAGCCCCGACCAATGCCGTGTCCACAAAACTCACGCACCACCGAGCATCCCTGGCCTTCGGCGAACCGCTGAATGGCATAGCCGATGTCCCCCAGGCGTGCTCCCGGTTTGACCATGACAATGCCGTGCCACATGGCCTCGAAGGTCAGTTGACAGAGTCGGCGGGCAGCAATGGAGGTTTCACCCACAGAGAACATCCGGCTGGTGTCACCATGCCATCCGTCCTTGATGGTGGTGATGTCGACATTGAGGATGTCACCTTTCTTGAGCGGCTTGTCGTTGGGAATGCCGTGGCAGACTTGATGGTTGATCGAGGTGCAGATCGATTTGGGGTAGGGCTTGTAACCATTCGGCGCGTAATTCAGCGGGGCCGGGATGCACCCCTGAACATCGACCATGTAGTCGTGGGCCAGTTTGTCGATCTCGTTGGTGGTGATGCCGGGCTTGATCAGGGGTTCGAGGTAGTCCAGGACCTCGGCGGCGAGTCGGCACGCCACGCGCATGCCGCGGATGCCTTCTTCATCTTTGAGTTGAATCGTCATGGGGATGAATTATCTCAGGGGGAGCACGAGCCTGCCGGTAAAATGATTTTTCGGGCCGGGGTCCCAGTCAGCGACCCCCGGCACCCCGCGATTCCAGCCACCCTGAGCCCCATTGCCGTGACTTCGTCGATCTCCCCGCCGCACCCCGCCACCCAGGCCGCACACACGGTTCTGCATCTTGCGTCCTTCGAGGGAGGCAACGCCCTAAGCGACTTTCGGCTGCGCTCCCTGTTACCGCGGTTGCAGGCGATCAGCCCCCGCATTCAGGGGGTGCGCGCCCGTTTCGTGCATCTGGTCTCCACGCCGCAGGCCATGGAGGCCACGGCCCGAGCCGGGTTTGAGCGGCTACTGACCTACGGAGAACCGGCAGCCGCTTCTTTGGACGGCCCCCGTTTGTGGGTGGGCCCCCGATTGGGAACAGTCTCGCCCTGGGCGTCCAAGGCCACCGACATTGCGCACAACTGCGGCATGGCGGTGCGCCGCATCGAGCGTCTGGTGCAGGTCGAGTTTCAGTGGTCGCGACCGCTGCTGGGCAAAGCTGATCCGGATGAACAGACCCTGATGGCCCTGGGAGACCTCTTGCACGACCGCATGACTGAATCGGTCTTCACTTCCCTGGATCAGGGTTTTGCCTTGTTCCAAGAGCTTCAGCCTCAACCGCTCGAGCAAGTCGATGTGCTGGGGGGCGGTCGCGCCGCGTTGATCGACGCCAACCAGCGCTGGGGCCTGGCACTGGCTGAGGACGAAATCGAATACCTCGAACGCAACTTCCGTGAACTCGGTCGCAACCCCACCGACGTGGAGCTGATGATGTTTGCGCAGGCCAACAGCGAGCATTGCCGCCACAAAATTTTCAATGCCCAGTTCACCATCGATGGCGAGGCCCAGCCGCACAGCCTGTTTGGCATGATTCGACACACGCACCAGACCAGCCCGCAGCACACCGTGGTGGCTTATGCCGATAACGCCTCGATCATGACGGGTCACACCGTGGAGCGGTTTGTTGCGCCCGTCTCGGGTCCTGGCGACTCCACACCGGCCTACCAGGCCGACACGGTCTTGCAGCATGTGTTGATGAAGGTGGAGACGCACAACCATCCCACAGCTATTTCTCCCTTCCCCGGCGCGTCCACGGGTGCCGGGGGTGAGATCCGTGATGAGGGCGCGACTGGGCGTGGCTCGCGGCCCAAGGCGGGTCTGACCGGTTTCAGCGTGTCCAAGCTGTGGGACAGCCCGCTGGGTCGTCCGGACCACATGGCCAGCCCGCTGCAGATCATGGTTGAAGGTCCCCTGGGCGGGGCGGCATTCAACAACGAATTCGGTCGCCCCAATCTGCTGGGGTACTTTCGCGAGTATGAGCAAGCGGTGGCGGGGGTCCAACGGGGGTACCACAAACCCATCATGATTGCGGGAGGTCTGGGTTCGATCGATGCCCGGCAGACGAAAAAAATCGAGTTTCCCGCGGGCACCTTGTTGATTCAACTGGGCGGCCCCGGGATGCGTATCGGCATGGGCGGAGGCGCTGCCAGTTCCATGGCCAGCGGCACCAATGCGGCTTCGCTGGACTTTGACTCGGTGCAGCGGGGTAACCCCGAGATCGAGCGACGGGCCCAGGAGGTCATCAACCATTGCGCCGTGTTGGGCGAGCACAACCCCATTTTGGCCATCCACGATGTGGGGGCAGGCGGCCTGTCCAATGCCTTTCCTGAGCTGGTGAACGACGCCGGTCGGGGGGCTCGCTTCGATTTGAGCGCCATTCCCCTGGAGGAGTCGGGGCTGGCCCCCAAGGAGATCTGGTGCAACGAGAGCCAGGAGCGCTACGTGCTGGCCATCGCGCCATCGTCGTTACCGCAGTTCCAGGCCTTCTGTGAACGCGAGCGCTGTCCGTTTGCGGTGGTGGGTGTGGCAACCGAGGCCCGTGAACTGGTGCTGACGCCGCAGGATTTGAACGCACCTCAGGCACCCCAGGCCGCTCCCCACGCACCGCATCCGGTCGACATGCCGTTGGAGGTGTTGCT
>RFTK01000007.1 GCA_009923505.1 Betaproteobacteria bacterium | reverse complement strand
GTGTGGAAGCGCAGTAATGCGTTAAGCTAACTGATACTAATTGCTCGTGCGGCTTGACCCTATAACTTTGATCTGATGATCAAGGTTGTTATGCCAAGTGACGCATTCAAAATAAGCTGATTTGCTCTATGAATTGGTTGTCTTGACCTGGTCAAGACAACAACAAGTTATGCCTGATGACCATAGCGAGGTGGTACCACTCCTTCCCATCCCGAACAGGACCGTGAAACGCCTCTGCGCCGATGATAGTGCGGATGCCCGTGTGAAAGTAGGACATTGTCAGGCTCTTACAGCCCAAAAGGCCCGTCTCGAAAGAGTCGGGCCTTTTTTTTTGCTCTGAATTGCTGCGGCTGAACAGATTCAACAGAGGTCACACATTGACGACCCACTGATCCTGACGTGAGAGCGCACCACTGCGCACCAAAGCTTCCATCAAACCGCTGGTCCATTCACGGATCGCTTGATGCGGGTAATGCGCCGCATGCAAGGTCTTTAAATAACCACTGTCCTCGGTCCAATCGAGCAACGCTTCAACCGGGCAACGCTGAATGGCCATGAGGTGAAACTTGATCAATACCTTGGCTGCATGACTCGCGTGCTTGAGCGGTTGATCCCTGAAAATCATCAAACGTTCGCGCGCGCGCGCGAGTGCCCCTGACAGATCGGTGAACACACGACCATGACCTGGCACGATGGTTCTCGGTTCCAGTTGCTCAATCAAATCGAGTGTGAGGCCTACATCGTCAAAGCCGGGTTCGCCATACATTTCTGGAAACACCACGCCAAAACCGTTCTCCCACAAAGCATCTGCGCTCAACAGTACCCCGGTATCTGCTTGGTACAACAACACGGAATCCGGGTCATGCCCAGGTGCTGCATGAATGTCCCAAAGTCGCCCACCCGCAAGAAAGGGCGAACCGGGTTGAAGAGTTTCATCAAAAACGAATCGGGGGCAGGATTGTCCGGTGGGCTTGTACGTCAAGCCATCCTCGTCCCATTGCCGTACGGCCTGTGCGCAACCAGGCGGGATAACCGTGCGCAAGTGGGCATAAGCGCTTTGTAGAGCGGCATTGCCACCACAGTGATCGCTGTGCAGGTGCGTATTGATCAGCGTGTTTAACGTCCGACCCTGCAAAGCGTGCTGCACCAAGGCGAGTGTTTGCGCTGCATGGGTGTGATACCCGGAGTCGACCAGGGCTGTGTCGTCTGGCCCGGTCAGCAGCAAGCTGTTGGAAGACAACCAGCCGCGCTCAATGAATTGCATGTCAGAGGGCAGCATGATGGCTCACATTGTGCCATCGGCGCTCTCAACAGCAGGAGCTCTGTGTGATTCAATGCGGACTGCGCAATTCGCGACGCAAAATCTTGCCCACGTTGGACTTGGGTAGTTCGTCGCGAAATTCGATGTACTTGGGTACCTTGTAGGCGGTGAGGTTGTCGCGACAGTAACGCGCCACATCCTCTTCAGACAGCGCGGGATCGCTTCGAACCACAAAGAGTTTGATCGATTCGCCTTGGCGCGCATCCTGTACGCCGACCGCCGCACACTCGATCACTCCGGGACACAACGACACCACGTTCTCCAGTTCGTTGGGAAACACGTTGAACCCGCTCACGATGATCATGTCTTTTTTCCGATCAACGATGCGGGTGTAGCCCCTCTCATCCATGATGCCAATATCACCGGTGCGCATGTAGCCGTCCGGGGTGAACGCCTTGCGTGTCTCCTCGGGTTGGCGGTAGTAGCCGGTCATGACATTGGGTCCGCGGATACAGATTTCCCCCGATTCACCCAAGGCCAGATCGCGCCCCTCCTCGTCCTTGATGGCAATGTCCACACCCGACATGGGCAGTCCGATCGTGCCACTGAACTCTTTGGACAGGATGGGGTTGTTGGTGCCAATGGCGCAGGTCTCGCTCATGCCCCAGCCTTCGACCATGGTGCAACCAGTGACCTGTTGCCATTGTCGGGCGGTCCCCTCCGACGCAGCCATGCCACCCGCTTGAGTCACGCACAACTGAGAAAAATCCAGCGACCGGAATTGCGCGTTTTGCAGCAAGGCGTTGAACAAGGTGTTCACCCCAGGCAGCAAATGAAAGGGTCGTTGCTTGAGCGTTTGGACAAATTTGGGGATATCGCGCGGGTTAGGTATCAGGGTGAGCGACGAGCCCCACCGGACGGCCAGAAAACACAAGGTCAGCGCAAAGATGTGATACAGCGGCAGAGCGGCAATGCTGTTGGTGTTACGGATGTCGCCCGTGCGGGCCAGGGCAGGCGAAAACCAGGCTTCAGCCTGCAAGGTGGCGGCCACCACGTTGCGGTGCGTGAGCACTGCGCCTTTGGACAACCCAGTGGTCCCGCCGGTGTACTGCAAAAAGGCAATCGAGTCGAGGTTGACGTGGGCCGGGCGCAGGGTTTTGAGGGCGCCCTCGTGCAGCACGTGTTTCATGGGAACGATGGTGCGTTGTGTGCCATCGGGGGCCGTCAGTGGCAATTCAAAGGCAGGCACCATTTTGGCCAAGTGACGAACCGCAAATGTGATCCAACGCCCAAACCAAGGCCCTAGCAGATCGCCCATGGACGCCACCACCACCGTCTTCACGTCGGTGTGGTCTATGACCTCCTCCAGGGTATGCGCGAAGTTCTCCAGAATGACGATGGCAGTGGCCCCGGAATCCTTGAGCTGATGCTCTAACTCTCGCGCGGTGTAGAGCGGGTTGACGTTCACGCAGGTGTAGCCTGCCCGCAATATACCCGCCATGGTGACGGGAAAGGTCGGTACGTTGGGCAGCATGATGGCTACCCGGGCGTGTTCTTCCAAGCCTTGCGTTTGCAGCCAGGCACCCACCCGCCGTGACCACTCATCCAGCTGGCCATAACGCATCCAACGCTCCATGCACACGGAGAAGGATCGGTGGGCATTCAGCTTGAAGGACTCTTCCAACAATTGGTTGAGCGAGGTGTAGTGGGATACATCCACGGTGGCGGGCACACCCGCGGGGTACTGAGCAAGCCAGGGCTTTGTCATGAAATCACGTCTCCTGAGAGTTGCGGCATTGTCTGGCACAACCTCACCCGTGCGTCACAGGGCTCTCCCTGAGGTCGACCGCTCTCGGTCAGCCATTCACAACCACCCCATGAGGTGATCCTCGTTAGTGGGCAACCTCTAAAGCGCCTGGAACTCGGGGAAATGTGCCCTAAAGACTGGCAATAACTAGGGGAAACCCTTATTCTTGATGGCATGACCCTGGTCAAAACCTTACTGCAAACCACCGTCAATGCAGGACGGCAGATGCTGTCACAACCCCTGTCTGGTTTGGTCGAACCCAAGTCCACGCACGGCGTGCTGGTTCCCATTTGTTCACTGGGCCCGCAGCATCGGGAGCGCATGGCCCAGCACTTGTTGGCCTTGGGTAGCCAGGATCGGTATATGCGTTTTGGCTACATGGCCACCGATGAACAAATTCAACGCTATGTGGACGCGCTGGATTTTGGACGCGATGAGATTTTTGGCATTTTCAACCGCTACCTGAAATTGGTGGCCCTGGCGCACCTGGCGTACAGCCGAGACAGTCAGACCGGTTCCTGCGCGGAATTCGGGGTGTCCGTCCAGCCGCAGTCGCGGGGGCGGGGGTATGGTGCGCGGTTGTTTGAACATGCCACCATGCATGCGCGCAATGCAGGGGTGAAGATGCTGTTCATCCATGCTCTGAGTGAAAACATCCCCATGATCAGCATTGCTCGCAAGCATGGAGCCCGGGTGGAACGCGATGGTTCAGAAACGGAGGCCTATTTGCTGCTACCGCCTGCCGACCTCGACAGTCAGTTGACCGAGTTGGTGTCGGAGCAGTTTGCGCAAACCAATTACGCCATCAAAAAGCAGGTCAATCGTTTCCTCGACACCTTGGCTGAAATGCAGGAAATTCGCCAGGGCGTGCGTGAGGCGCGCCATCAATCGGCTGAATGACCAGATCTCGTTGGCGTTGTCATCCTGATCCGCTATCCTAGAGGGGTCGAAACTTTTGCGGCCCTGGCCGCCCTTTGTGTGTCAGAACCACCCCCTACACGCAGCAGCTCGCATTCCCCGCGCAGCCTGCTGCAGCGACTGGTCGATTTCCTGCATCCCGGTCCCGATACCCCTGAAGACTTAAGAGCCCTGTTGGCACAGGCCGAGCAACGTGACTTGATTGGCGCGGACAGTCGCGACATGCTCGAGGGTGTGCTGCGCATTGCCGACCTGACTGCCGGGGATGTGATGATTGCCGCGCCCCGCATGGACATGGTGCAAATCGATGCGCCGTTTGACGACTTGCTCCACCAGGTGATCGACATTGCGCACTCCAGGTTTCCTGTTTACGAGGGCGATCGTGAAAATATCCTGGGTATTTTGCTGGCCAAGGATCTGCTGAAACTGCAACGCGCCCCCGAACTCAACATCCGGGCCCTGTTGCGTCCCGCGGTGTTTGTCCCCGAGAGCAAGGGCCTGATTGACTTGCTGCGCGACTTTCGCAGCAATCGCAACCACCTCGCCATCGTGATTGATGAGTTTGGCCGGGTGGCGGGCTTGGTCACCATCGAGGATGTGCTGGAAGAAATCGTGGGGGAGATCGAGGACGAGTTCGATACCGACGAGGAGTCCGGCGAGATTTTTGGTCTGGCCCATCGCATTTACCGAGTCGCCGGGGCTACCTCGGTTGAGCGGGTCAATGAAGCTTTTGCTGTCGAGTTGGCTATTCGTGACGGAGATGAAGTGTTTGACACCATCGGGGGACTGATTGCGCACGACATGGGGCATGTCCCGGTGCGAGGCGAAGTTCACCATCTGGGCGGACTGAAATTCGAGGTCATGCACACCCGTGGCGGGGCGGTCAAATGGTTCAAGGTGTCGCCGCAGGACGCGGGCGCTTGAGGCTGTCGC
This sequence comes from Betaproteobacteria bacterium, assembly GCA_009923505.1. GTDB lineage: Bacteria > Pseudomonadota > Gammaproteobacteria > Burkholderiales > Burkholderiaceae_C > Limnohabitans. The sequence continues at coordinate 51,900 of RFTK01000007.1, read as the reverse complement.
AGTCCGCGACCTGGTCCACCGTCGCCGCGGGACTGGCGGGCGTGCTGCATGCCTTGTCGATGGCCTGGCCCGGTAGTGGTCAGCCACAAGGGTTGGCGCAGTGGATGGCCATGCTGGTGATGGCCTGGTTGTTCGATCGGGTTCCCACAGCCCGGCGGGCCGCATGGTTGGGCTGGGTATTCGCCACGGTAGGTTTGTGTTCGACGGTGTGGTGGCTGTTCATTTCTCTTCATCGTTACGGCAACCTGCCCGTTTGGTTGGCCATCGTGGCGGTGGTGATTTTGTGTGGCGCGTTGTCGCTCTACTGGGCAGGTGCCGGGTATCTCTATGGTCGCTGTCGTGAGCGAGATCTGGGCTGGGGATGGCGTGCCCTGGCGTTCGGGGCCTGTGTGATGCTGGCCGAACTGGCCCGGGCTCAGTGGTTCACCGGCTTCCCCTGGGGCGTGGGCGGCTACGCGCATGTAGACAGCGTGTTGGCCTGGACCGCGCCATGGGTGGGTGTCTACGGCATGGGGGCGTTGAGTGCCGTGCTGGCCATGCTGGTGGTGGTGCGTCGGCCGCTCCAGTGGTGGCCCCGGTGGAGTTGGCAGCAGTGGACGTCGGCCCTGGCCTTGTCATTGTTGGTGGCGCTCGCCCTGCCCTGGTCCAGCCCCTCACCCGAGGTGCGTGAACAGGCGCTGTCGGTGCGTTTGTTGCAGGGCAATGTGCCGCAGGATGCCAAATTTGAAGGGCGTCGGGCATGGGCGTTGACGTGGTACGGCCAAGCCCTGACAGGGACCGAGCAGGGCCTGGTGGTGACGCCGGAAACCGCGTTGCCGTTTGTACAACAGCAATTACCGGCCGGCTACTGGGAAGCCTTGACGGCGCACTTTTCTCAAGGCAATCGTGCGGCAATGATCGGTTTGCCGCTACATGATTTGGGTGTGAGCACTAACAGCGTTTTGGGTTTGGCCGGTCCCGTCCCGCCCTACCGGTACGACAAACACCACCTGGTGCCGTTTGGTGAATTCATCCCTCCCCTGTTTCAATGGTTCACGCGCATGATGAACATTCCCCTGGGGGAGTTTGGGCGTGGTCGGGTGGATGCGCCGGCCATGGCCTGGCAAGGGCAGCGGCTAGCACCCATGATTTGTTACGAGGATTTGTTCGGTGAAGAGTTGGCGCAACGTTTTCGTGACCCTGCGCAGGCGCCTACCGTCTGGGTGAATCTGAGCAACATCGCCTGGTTTGGAGACACGGTGGCGGTGGATCAGCATTTGCAGATTTCCCGACTTCGTGCGCTGGAGTTTGACCGCCCGGTGATTCGTGCCACCAATACGGGTGCCACGGCCATCATTGATGCCCAGGGCCGGGTGACTCATCGCCTGCCAGCTTACCAGGAGGGTGTGCTGGAAGGGGAGGTTCGAGGTCGGCAGGGCCCCCCCACGCCGTATGTGCGCTGGGTGGGCGAATGGGGCCTGGCGCCCTTGTGGGTGCTGGCGGTGGCGCTGCTGTGGCTACCCGGTCGAATCCGTCGTCGCGCCCCGTAAAATCAAGGATTGGGTGCGCTGTCGCACCGTCACGTGTTGGCTGCCTGTTCGGGCCGACCGCTCTCTATGCTGACCTTCCAACAAATCATTCTGAAACTCCAGTCCTACTGGGACCAGCAGGGCTGTGCGCTGTTGCAACCCTATGACATGGAAGTCGGTGCCGGGACTTCCCACACCGCCACGTTCTTGCGCGCGCTGGGCCCCGAGCCCTGGAAGGGTGCCTACGTGCAACCGAGCCGTCGCCCCAAAGACGGCCGCTATGGACAAAACCCGAACCGCTTGCAGCACTATTACCAATACCAGGTGGTGCTCAAACCGGCACCCGCCAACATCCTCGAGTTGTACCTGGGCTCACTGGAAGCCCTGGGATTTGATTTGCGGCGCAACGACATCCGCTTCGTCGAAGACGATTGGGAGAACCCCACGCTCGGCGCCTGGGGACTGGGTTGGGAGGTCTGGCTCAATGGCATGGAAGTTACCCAGTTCACCTATTTTCAGCAGGTCGGCGGTATCGATTGCCGTCCCATCACCGGCGAAATCACCTACGGCCTGGAGCGTCTGGCCATGTACCTGCAAGGCGTTGACAACGTCTATGACCTGCAGTGGACGGACGGCCTGAAGTACGGTGATGTGTATTTGCAAAACGAGCAGGAGCAATCCGCCTATAACTTCGAGCACAGCGACGCCGAGTTCCTGTTCACCGCCTTTGGAGCCCACGAAAAACAGGCCCAGCACCTCATGGCGCAACAACTCGCGCTGCCCGCCTACGAACAAGTGCTCAAGGCCGCGCATACCTTCAACCTGCTGGATGCGCGTGGGGCCATCAGCGTGACCGAGCGTGCCGCCTACATCGGGCGCATCCGCAATCTGGCTCGTTCTGTGGCGCAAAGCTACTACGAGAGCCGTGAGCGTCTGGGCTTTCCCATGGCGCCACGCGAATGGGTCGAGGCCTTGTCCCGACAAGCCGCCTGACCGAAAGCCACATCATGACGACTTCTTCTTTGCTGGTGGAGCTCTTTGTCGAGGAGTTGCCGCCCAAGGTTCTGCAGCAGCTCGGCCAATCCTTTGCCACGGTGCTGTTTGATCAACTCCAGGCGCAAGGGCTGACCGTGTCCGCCTCGGCCGTCACGCCGTATGCCAGCCCACGTCGCCTGGCTGCCCACGTGACCCACGTGTTGTCTCGCGCCGACGATCGACCGGTGCAGCACAAGCTCATGCCGGTCAAGGTGGGACTGGACGCGCAAGGGCAGGCCACCCCGGCGTTGTTGAAAAAACTACAATCGCTGGGGGCGGACGCCTCGGCAGTCCCGCAACTCGAGCGCGTGTCCGATGGCAAGGCCGAGACCTTGTTCCTCCATGGCATGGCGGCGGGTGTGTCGCTGGCAGCGGGTCTACAGCGCGCTCTGGACGAGGCGCTGACTCGGTTGCCCATTCCCAAGGTGATGACCTACCAGCCCGAGACGGACATGCCCTTGCCGGGGTGGAGCAGCGTGCAGTTTGTCCGCCCGGCGCATGGGCTCGTGGCCTTGCATGGCACCCAAGTGGTGCCCGTTCAGGCGCTGGGCCTCAAGGCTGGAGACGTCACGCACGGTCATCGGTTCGAGGCCTTGCAAGACCCCATCACGCTTCGCGATGCCGATGACTATGCCCGGGTGCTGGCCGAGCAAGGGGCGGTGATTGCCAGCTTTGCTGAACGGCGTGCCGAGATTGCACGCCAACTCGAGGCTGCAGCGCGTCAGGTGGGGGGTGGCGTTCGTCCGGTGGACGATGCCGCGCTGCTGGACGAAGTGACGGCATTGGTTGAACGCCCGCACGTGCTCACCTGTCAGTTCGAGCCGGCTTTTTTGGAAGTGCCGCAAGAGTGCCTCATCCTCACCATGAAGGCCAACCAGAAATATTTCCCTTTGCTGGATGCGCAAGGTCGACTCACGCATCGTTTTCTGGTGGTGAGCAATATCCGACCAGACGACGCCAGTGCCGTGATTGGCGGCAACGAGCGGGTGGTGCGTCCTCGTCTGGCCGATGCCCGTTTCTTTTTTGATCAGGACCGCAAGAAAACGCTGGCTTCACGCGTCGAAGGACTGGCCAAGGTGGTCTACCACAACAAGCTGGGCACGCAGGCCGAACGCAGCGAGCGCGTGCGAGCAATCGCGCAACTGATCGCCCACCAATTGCCGAGCACTGCCGCCGCCGAGTCATTGCAACAGGTGGACGAGGTGGCTCGCCTGGCCAAGACCGATTTGCTCACGGATATGGTGGGAGAGTTTCCCGAGTTGCAAGGCATCATGGGCGGGTATTACGCCCGCCATGACGGACTGGGCGACGACGTGGCGCAAGCCATCGAGGACCATTACCGTCCGCGCTTTGCCGGCGACGAACTGCCGCGCAACGATTTGGGGCTGGTGGCGGCGCTCGCGGACAAGTTGGAAACCCTGGTGGGTATGTTCGGCATTGGCAACCTGCCCAGTGGCGACAAGGACCCCTTTGCGTTGCGGCGACACGCGTTGGGTGTGTTGCGCATGCTGATCGAGCGGGATCTGCCGCTGGAGATCGATCCACTGCTCCATGCGACCAGCGAGGTGTTTGGCGCGCGCATTCCGGGAGACCGCCATGCGGCCGTCCAAACGCTGGCGGAATTTCTGTCGGATCGTTTGGCGGGCCTGTTGCGCGAGCAAGGTTACACCGCACAGGAGATCGATGCGGTGCTGGCATTGCGGCCCCAACGTCTGGGCGATGTGCGGCGTCGTCTGGAGGCGGTGCGCGCTTTTGCCGCACTGCCGCAGGCCGGTGCGTTGGCCGCGGCCAACAAGCGAATCACCAATATTCTCAAGAAGGCCGATCAGGCCGAAGGCGCGGTACAAGCCAGCTTGCTCCAAGAGCCCGCCGAGCAGGCGCTCTATCAGACCATGATGTCACTCTCCCCCACGGCGCAGCAGCAGTGGGGGCAAGGCGACTACACCGCATCGCTCAAAACCTTGGCAGCCCTGCGTGAGCCGGTGGACGCTTTCTTCGAGCATGTGATGGTCAACGCCGAGCAACCCGAGTTGCGACGCAACCGTCTTTTGTTGTTGCAATACCTGCATCAGGCCATGAACCGCGTGGCCGATCTCTCTCGTCTGGCGGTGTGAGGACATCATGCACATCAAACTGGTTATTCTCGATCGCGATGGCACCATCAACCAGGATCGGGATGACTACGTCAAGTCGCCCGACGAGTGGGTGCCGCTCCCTGGCTCTCTGGACGCCATTGCCCGTTTGAACCACGCCGGCTGGCATGTGGTGGTGGCCAGCAACCAGTCGGGGTTGGGTCGTGGTCTGTTTGATGTGGCCACCCTCAACGCCATGCACACCAAGTTTTACAAGTTGTTGGCTGCCGCCGGGGGTCGTGTGGATGCGGTGTTTTACTGCCCGCACGGACCCGAGGAGGCGTGTCAGTGTCGCAAGCCGCAGCCGGGCTTGTTCGATCAAATCCGCGAGCGCTATGGCCTGGACTTGAAGGGTGTGCCAGCGGTGGGAGACAGCCTGCGCGACTTGCAAGCGGGTGCGGCGGCCGGCTGCGATCCGCACCTGGTGCTGACGGGCAAAGGCGAGGCCTTGCGCGATCAACCCCTGCCTGCTCATTTCCCGGCCGGGACACGCGTGCATGCCGATCTGGGTGCGTTTGCCGACTGGTTGTTGGGGACGCACAGCGATGGCGGCCCCATCAAGGCAGCACGTTGATGAATTTTTTGCGTTCGGTGCTGCATGCACTCGTCATGTTGCTGACAGTGGCGCCCTACGCGATCTTCATTCTGGTGCTGGCTGCCGTGGGCGTGCGGGGCGAGCGCCTCTACTGGGTTGCCGCGGCCTGGTTGCGTCTGTGTATTGCAAGTGCCCGCGTGCTGATGGGCATTCAATACCGTGTACAAGGTTTTGAACACTTGCCCGTGGGGAAGACCAGTCCCGCCGTTTTGCTGGTCAAGCACCAGTCCACCTACGAGACCTTTTTGATGCCGGCCCTCATGCCGCATCCGCTGGCCTATGTGTTCAAGCGAGAGTTGCTGCGCATTCCGTTCTTTGGTTGGGCCATGGGCCGACTGGACATGATTCACATCGACCGCAGTCAACGAACTCAGGCGTTTTCCAAAGTGGTCACGCAGGGCAAGGCATTGCTGGATCAAGGCGTCTGGGTCATCATGTTCCCGGAGGGCACACGCATTGCCCGTGGCGAAGTCGGCACCTACAAGACGGGAGGCACGCGACTGGCTATCGAGACCGGTGCCCCCGTGATTCCGATTGCAGTCACCTCTGCCCGATGCTGGCCCAGGCGCGCTTTTGTCAAACGCCCGGGTGTCGTGGATGTTTCCATCGGCGCACCCATTGTCAGCCAGGGGCGTGAGCCCGACGAGTTGATGCAGCAGGTACAGGCCTGGATCGAGAGCGAAATGCAGCGCCTCGACCCGGACGCCTACCGCGCCTGAGGAGCGTACATGGCCGGTCTGGTGCAACTGGTCCTGGACTTTTTCAGTCCTCCGCCCAAGGCGAAGGGTGCACCCCAGCCGCACGAGCTTCAAGGGCTGGAGCACCCTCAAGCTTCTCGCCGCATTCAGCTGCGTGGCACCACGGTGCTCTACCTGTTCAGACGCTCACGCCGACGCACCATTGGCATGGCGGTGGGACCCGATGGGCTGGAGGTGAGTGCCCCGCGCTGGGTGCCGCTGGGGGAGATCGAGGCTGCTTTGCTGGAAAAGCAGGATTGGATTTTGCGCAAGCTCCAAGACATGCAGGCTCACCAGCAACGCCTGCAGGGCGCTCGCATCGACTGGCGTGACGGGGTGGAATTGCCGTATCTGGGGCAGGGCATGCGGGTGGTGCTGGCACCTGATCATCCGTTTCGCGAGCGGGGCGCCCAACTTCTGCCGTTGACGCCAGAAGAGCCGGGAACCGTCGCCTACCAATTGCGGGTGGGGTTGCCGCACCACGCCACAGCACAGCAACTGCGGGACGCCGTTCAGGCGTGGCTTATGCGCCGTGCGCGGGAGCATTTCACCGAGCGCTTGCAACACTTCGCGCCTCGACTGGGGGTGCAGTGGCGCAAGTTGTCCCTCAGCAGCGCTGCGACTCGCTGGGGCAGTGCCAGTGCGGATGGCTCGATCCGTTTGAACTGGCGTCTGATTCACTTCAAACCCGACGTCATCGACTATGTCGTGGTGCACGAGTTAAGTCACTTGCAGGTCATGAACCACAGCCCGGCCTTCTGGGATACGGTGGGTCAGGTCTTGCCCGATTACGCCGAGCGACGAGCCCAACTCAAGGACGAGGCGTTGCCGGGCTGGGACTGAAGCGAAGCACGCCGTGGTCATCACGGTGGCGTTGCAGGTTGCCGGCGTGCCACAGTGCGTGCAGATGCGCCAAGGACTCCCCGATGGCAAACGTGGTTTGGTGCCAATCGAGTTCGCGGCGAAACAGCACCGGCATGATGTCAGCGGCGCTGGATGGCCGTTCGTGACAGGCCTGCATGACCTCGCGCAGGCGATCGTCATGGTGTTCATGCAATTGACGGATGCGCGTATGCAGACCGGTGAAGGGTTTGCCATGCGAGGGCAAGACCAGCGTGTCCTCAGGCAGGGGCACGAAGCGGTCAATGGACTCGAGAAACAGCGTCAACGGATTGGACTCGGGTTCCGTGTCGAAGACGCTCACATTGGTGGAAATGCGCGGCAACACCATGTCGCCGCTGATCAACACATGAAGCGCGGGGCAATGCAGGGCCATGTGCTCAGGCGCGTGACCAAAGCCTGAAATGGTGCGCCATTCGCGCCCGCCGATCATCAGCCGTTGTCCATCCATCAGGCGGTGAAACCTCATGGGAAGGGCCGGGACCAGACGCTTGAAAGAGTCCAGCCGGTCACGCACGGCTTCCAGGGCATCGGGGTCGATCAGGCCGTGCTGGGCGAAAAATTGAGCAGCGGCATCACCGCCGTGGTGATGCCGCCCCAGGGAGACGCTGCGCGCGGTGTAGAAATCTGTGGCACTGATCCACAGGGGCGCTTGAAACCGCTCGCACAGCCAGTGGGCCAAACCAATGTGGTCTGGGTGCATGTGCGTCACGATGACACGCAGAATGGGCAGCGACTGCATGAGTTGGCTGAAAATGCCCTCCCATTGGGCGCGGGCCGTGGGGCGGTCAATGCAGCAATCCACCACCGTCCAGCCGGTCATGCCATCCACCTCGTCTCGAATCAACCACAGGTTGATGTGATTCAGGGCAAAGGGCAGTTCCATCCTTACCCAGAACACACCGGGCGCCACCTGCAGGCCCAGCTCAGGCTCCGGCAGCGTGTCGTGCCAGGGGTAGTGCAGTTCAAGCTCGTGCGGGTTCATGCGGGCATTGTCGTCCATGTCTGACGTTTACGTAAACGTCAATCTGACAACCCTGTCGTCGGCAAGACAGGCCTGACTGGGACTGGCGTTGAGGGGTGCAAAAGCAGAAATTTCCCCACCCAGCCCGGGTTGCTTTATCATTGACGTTTACGTAAACGTCAATTAACCCTAGCCATGGCCACCACCTTCAGCATCAGCGATCTGGCCCAAGAGTTCGACCTCACCACGCGTGCGATTCGCTTCTATGAGGACATGGGTTTGCTGCAACCCCAGCGCACGGGGCCGGGTGGGCGACAGCGTGTCTACAGCGCTCGGGACCGGACGCGCTTGCGCCTGACCCTGCGCGCCAAGCGCCTGGGCCTGTCACTCAACGAGGCCAAGGACATCATCGAGATGTACGACAGCCCGCGCGACACGGTACCGCAATTGCACAAATTTCTCCAAGTGCTGGCCGATCATCGACGCCAACTCGAGTCCCAGCTTCGTGAGATCGAGGCCAACCTGGACGAACTCGCGCTGCACGAGAAAGAGGCGCGCAACTTGCTGGCCAAGCACAGCCGCAAAACCACCAAGGCCACCGCATGAGCACCTCGTCTGACGCTGACCTGTATGAACGGGTTCACAAGAGCTTTGTGCGCCAGGGCATGATGCAACACCTTGGGGCACGCCTGTTGCGTGTGGAGTCGGGTCTGGTGGAGGTGGCGTTGCCCTATTCGGAGCGCGTGACCCAGCAACAGGGCGGATTTCATGGCGGTGCGATGGGTGCCTTGGCCGACATTGCCGCCGGGTACGCGGCCCTCACGGTCGTGGAGGCAGATCAGGAAGTCACCACTGTCGAATACAAGATCAACTTCCTGGCGGGATTTCGTGATGGCGAGTTGCGTGCGACGGGACGCGTCATACGCCGAGGTCGGCGCATCATCGTGACCACCGCCGAGGTCAGCCATCATGCGGCCGATGGGCGCGTGTCGGATTGCGCCTTGATGCAGCAAACCATCGCGCCGGTGCCCAAAACTTACGCATAACCCTTCTAGGAGACCCCCATGACCTCATTGCCTGGCCTGGACTTTGACCTGGGCGAAGATATCGACGCACTGCGCGATGCGGTGCATGATTTCGCCCAGTCCGAAATTGCCCCGCGCGCGGCGCAGATCGATCAAACGGATCAATTTCCCATGGACCTGTGGCGCAAGATGGGCGATCTGGGCGTGCTGGGCATCACCGTGCCCGAGGCCTATGGGGGCGCTGACATGGGATACCTGGCGCACATGATTGCCATGGAGGAAATTTCGCGCGCCAGTGCCAGCGTGGGCCTGAGCTACGGGGCGCACAGCAACCTGTGCGTCAACCAGATCAAGCGCAACGGCAACGAGGCACAAAAGGCCAAATACCTGCCCAAGCTGATCTCGGGTGAGCACGTGGGAGCGCTGGCCATGAGCGAGCCAGGTGCAGGGTCGGACGTTATCAGCATGAAACTGCGTGCTGAAGACAAGGGTGGCTACTACCTGCTCAATGGCAACAAGATGTGGATCACCAACGGACCGGACGCCGATACCCTGGTGGTGTATGCCAAGTCCGAACCCGAACTGGGTGCGCGTGGTGTGACGGCTTTCCTCATCGAAAAAGGCATGAAAGGCTTTTCGATTGCGCAAAAGCTTGACAAGCTGGGCATGCGGGGTAGCCACACCGGTGAGCTGGTGTTCGAAAACGTGGAGGTGCCCGCGGAAAATATCCTGGGCGGCTTGAACCAGGGCGCCAAGGTGCTCATGAGTGGCCTGGACTATGAACGCGCCGTGCTGGCCGCCGGGCCCATCGGCATCATGCAGTCGGTGATGGACAGCGTTGTGCCCTACATCCATGACCGCAAGCAGTTTGGGCAAAGCATTGGTGAGTTTCAGTTGATTCAGGGCAAGGTGGCGGACATGTACACCGTGCTGCAAGCCGGCCGCTCGTTTTGCTACACCGTGGGCAAGAACCTGGACAAGCTGGGCACCGAGCATGTGCGGCAAGTTCGCAAGGACTGTGCGAGTGTGATTCTGTGGTGCGCCGAAAAGGCCACCTGGATGGCCGGCGAGGGCGTACAGATTTTTGGTGGCAATGGCTATATCAACGACTACCCGCTGGGTCGCCTATGGCGCGATGCCAAGCTGTATGAAATTGGTGCTGGCACCAGCGAGATCCGGCGCATGTTGATTGGCCGCGAATTGTTTGCGGAAACCTGCTGAAGTCCACGATGCGCAGGCAGTCCCCGACGCGGCGACAATCGAGGCTATGAGCCACTCACTACAACATCTTTTTGACAACAACCGGACCTGGGCCGAGCGCATGGAGCGCGAGCAGCCCGGGTTTTTTTCGCGCCTGGCCAACCAGCAGTCACCCAAATACCTGTGGATAGGGTGCTCGGACAGCCGGGTACCCGCCAACCAGATCACCGGACTGGACCCGGGTGAAGTGTTTGTGCACCGCAATGTGGCCAATGTGGTGGTGCACTCCGACCTCAATGCCCTGTCTGTGATTCAGTACGCAGTGGATTTCCTCAAGGTCGAACACATTCTGGTGGTGGGGCATTACGGCTGTGGTGGTGTGCTGGCCACGTTGCGGGGCGCCCGTGTGGGCCTGGCCGACAACTGGCTGCGTCATGTGCATGACGTCAAGATGCGACATCGCAAACGGATCGATCATTTGCCCGTGCAAGAGCAGGAAGATGTGCTGTGCGAGATGAATGTGATTGAGCAGGTGGGCAACGTGGCCCTGACCAACGTGATCCAGGACGCCTGGTCCCGGGGGCAGAAAGTCTCGGTGCATGGGTGGTGTTATGGCCTGCGGGATGGTCTGGCCAAGGACCTCGGGGTGAGCATGAGCAACCCAGGCGAGGTCATGGATGTGTTTCGTCACGCCCTCAAGCGCTATCCGCGTGGGGGTGATTTTTCCGTCACGTGACCGCCGAGGCGGGCGTGGCCACTGTTTAATTGATTGGAGGTTTTCATGTCCGATCCTGTTGTGATCGTCAGTGCTGCTCGAACACCCATGGGCAGCTTTCAAAGTGACTTCGCCAGCCTGGCCGCACACGACCTGGGCGGTGTGGCCATCCAGGCGGCCGTGCAGCGCGCCGGCATCGCCCCCGAGTTGGTCTCGGAGGTGATCTTCGGTAACTGTCTCATGGCGGGCCAGGGTCAGGCCCCGGCACGTCAGGCGGCCCTCAAAGGGGGATTGCCCCAGAGCGCCGGCGCGGTCACCTTGTCCAAGATGTGTGGCTCTGGCATGCGCGCGGCGATGTTCGCCCATGACATGCTGCTCGCGGGGAGTCATGAGGTGCTGGTGGCTGGTGGCATGGAGAGCATGACCAATGCACCGTACTTGCTGCCCAAGGCACGAGGAGGTTACCGTATCGGTCACGACCGCATCTTTGACCACATGATGCTCGATGGTCTGGAAGATGCTTATGAGCCTGGTCGCAGCATGGGCACCTTTGGTGAAGACTGCGCGGCCAAGTACCAGTTCACCCGTGCGCAACAGGATGCTTTTGCCACTGCCAGCGTGAAGCGCGCGCAGGCCGCCACCAGTTCGGGCGCTTTCAAGGCGGAGATTGCGCCGGTCACAGTCAAGGGCCGAGGTGGTGAGACCGTGATCAGCATTGACGAAGGTCCGGGCAAGGTCAAGCTCGACAAGATTCCCACCCTCAAGCCGGCGTTCAAAAAAGACGGCACGGTCACGGCAGCCAGCAGCTCATCCATCAACGATGGCGCTGCGGCCATGGTGCTGATGCGTCAGAGTACCGCAACACGTCTGGGCTGTCAGCCGCTGGCGCGCATTGTGAGCCATGCCACACACGCCCAGGCACCCGAGTGGTTCTCCACCGCCCCGATTGGCGCGACCGAAAAGGCGCTGGCCAAGGCGGGTTGGGCGGTGAGCGATGTCGACCTGTGGGAGGTCAATGAGGCCTTTGCCGTGGTACCCATGGCGCTCATGCATGATCTGAAGGTGTCCCACGACCGGGTCAATGTGCATGGGGGGGCTTGCGCCCTGGGTCACCCCATTGGTGCCAGTGGCGCGCGCATCATGGTCACACTCATCCATGCGCTGAAGACCCACGGTAAGCGCAAGGGCCTGGCCACGCTGTGTATTGGTGGTGGCGAAGCCACCGCAGTCGCACTTGAACTGATCTGATCGGGTCGAAATGGCTACAGTACTGTTGATTGGTGCATCGCGCGGCATCGGGTTGGAGTTGGCGCGTCAATACCGGCAGGATGGTTGGCGCGTCATCGCCACGGCGCGCGATGACGCGGGTCTGGCGCGTTTGCGCGCCCTGGAGTCCGAGGCGTTGCGAGTGGATGTGGCGGACCCGGCCAGCAATTCGGGACTGGCCTGGCAACTCGATGGCGAGAAGCTGGACGTGGCGATCTATGTGGCGGGTGTCATCGATCGCGCGGATACCACCACACCGCCGACGCGCGAGACCTTTGACCAACTCATGCACACCAATGTGATGGGGGCGGCCATGGCCCTGCCGCAAATTGCGCCCATGCTGCAGGAAGCCGGTGGCGTGTTTGCCGTGATCAGCAGCGTCATGGGCAGTCTGGCCCAGACGCAATCCGGGGGGTCGGCCTTGTACCGTATCAGCAAGGCCGCCCTCAACATGTGGATGCGCTGTGCGCAGTTCGACCACCCGAAACTGTGCTGCGTGGCTTTTCACCCCGGTTGGGTGCAGACGGACATGGGGGGCGCGCAGGCGCCACTCACCCCGGTGCAAAGCGCTGCCGACCTTCGCCAGACGCTGGAGCGTGTGCGCGCCCATCGCGCCCAATACCAGGGGGCATTTCTCAACCATGATGGCTCGCCCTTGCCCTGGTGAGTTGAATTGTTGTCACGAGGTTGTTCATGCTGTTGACCCCCGACCAGGAAATGATCCGCGAGGCTGTGCGCGACTTTGCTCAGCAGGAACTGTGGCCTAACGCCGCCGAATGGGACAAACAACATCACTTCCCCAAGGATGTCCATCAAGGCTTGGCGGCGCTGGGGGCGTATGGCATTTGCGTGCCCGACAGTCTGGGGGGCGCCGGACTGGATTACTTGACGCTGGCCTTGGTGCTGGAAGAAATCGCGGCTGGCGATGGCGGCACCAGCACCGCCATCAGCGTGACCAACTGCCCGGTCAATGCCATCTTGATGAAATATGGCAACGCGGCGCAGCAGGAGCAGTGGTTGCGACCCCTCGCGCAGGGTCAGATGCTGGGGGCGTTTTGTCTGACCGAACCGCACGTGGGGTCCGATGCGTCCGCGCTACGAACCACGGCTGTCAGGCAGGGTGACGAGTACGTGATCAACGGTGTCAAGCAGTTCATCACCAGTGGCAAGAACGGCCATGTGGCCATCGTGATTGCGGTGACCGATAAAGCGGCCGGCAAGAAGGGCATGAGTGCTTTCATTGTGCCGACCCATTCGCCGGGATGGATCGTGGCCCGCTTGGAGGACAAGCTGGGGCAGCACAGCAGCGACACGGCGCAGATCAACTTTGACAATTGCCGAATCCCCGCCGAGAACCTGATTGGGCACGAGGGGGACGGTTACCGCATCGCACTGTCGGCGCTCGAGGGCGGTCGCATCGGCATTGCTGCACAGAGCATTGGCATGGCCCGCAGTGCCCTGGACGTGGCCGTGGCCTACGCCAAGGAACGTGAAAGTTTCGGCACGGCCATCTTCAATCACCAGGCCGTGGGATTCAGACTGGCGGAATGTGCCACCCAATTGGAAGCGGCCCGTCAGTTGGCGTGGCACGCGGCCAGCTTGCGCGACGCGGGGCGCCCGTGTCTCAAAGAAGCGGCCATGGCCAAGCTCTTTGCCAGCGAGGTGGCCGAGAAAATCTGCAGCACCGCGATCCAGACCCTGGGCGGGTATGGTGTGGTCAGTGACTTCCCCGTTGAGCGAATCTACCGCGATGTGCGCGTGTGTCAGATCTATGAAGGCACCAGCGACGTGCAGAAAATCATCATCCAGCGCGCGCTGGCTTGATGGAATGTGCCTTGATCGACGTTGAATTCAGTGTTCTTGTGCGGGTTGCAGCGTATTTCTAAGGCATCAGGCGCCGCGCACGTCCTCGACGGTCTTGCCCGTCCACAAGCGAAACGCGCGCATGAAGCTTTTGTCATTGGCGAACCCCACCTCGGCCGCCACTTGCTTGATGGGTTTGCGGGTCTTGTGTAACAAGGCCAGAGCGCGTTCGCGCCGCACGCTGTCCTTGAGTTGTTGCAGGCTGGCGCCTTCTTCTTTGAGTTGACGATGCAGGGTGCGTGTAGACAGCCCCAGGTGCGCTGCCACGTCATCGGCGTTGCGGGCCTGCGCCAGGTGTTCGGCCAGCACCTGGCGAACTTTTTCGACCAGCAGGCGGTCGCGGCGGTACGGGCGAACCGTGAGCAGCAAGGCGCGTTGCAGCATGCGTTGCAGCGCCCCCTCGTCGCGCCTGACTGGCAGACTCAGATACCCGGCATCGAAACTGATGCGGCTGATGGGCGACGCAGAATGGGGTTCGAAGGCGACCGGACCATCAAACAGCACCTGGTAGCGGGCGACGTGCGCGGGTGTGGGTATGTGCAATTGCGTGCGTGCCAGCGAGATGCGTGAATCGGTCAACCAACACGCCACGCCCAGCGCATTGCGCAGCACGGACACGATGCAAAACTCGCGCAGTTCACCCAGGTCGTGATGCTCGGGATGCTCCAGCAAATCGATGTGAGCCAGGCCATCCGAGGTGCTCACGCGTAACGTGATGTCATCGGTAAGCAGGTTGTGGTGGCGACACCAGCGCTTCATGGCCACCCCCAGGGTGGGCGCCGTGACGCTGGCGCGCACCAACATGCCGTAACTGCCCCAGGGCAGCCGTCGCCGGAACCAGCCCAGGGCTTCGTCGTCGAGTTCACGCATCGCGGCTTCGGACATCCATTCCATTTGCAGGGCCGTGACGCAGGCCTGCGGCTGCTGCAGAAGAAATGGCGCAATTTGTGCCTTGACCAGGGCGCCTGTTGGGTCCAGGCCGCGGCGTCGATACGCTTGAACCATCGCCTGGATGAAAGCGATGGGTGTTTCGGCGCGGGTGGGAAAGTCGTGGGTAGCCATGGCCAAGGTATTTTGGCAGAATTTGCAACTCGAATGGCTTTCATCACCAGACGGCTGTGCGTATGCTCGGGGGCATTGCGATGTTCACGGATCGATCACCATGACCGTTTTGTCCTCTCAACTCAACCCCCGCTCGGCCGAGTTCCAGGCCCATGCGGCCGCCATGCAGGCGCTGGTGGCGGATGTTTCTGTGCAACTCGAGCGTGTCGCGCTCGGGGGCGGTGAGGCGGCTCGCGCCAAGCACACGGCGCGTGGCAAGCTGTTGCCGCGAGAACGCGTGCAGCAATTGCTGGACCCGGGCACACCATTTCTGGAAATCTCTCCCCTCGCGGCTTTGCACATGTACAAAGACGAGGCGCCGAGCGCGGGTGTCATCGTGGGCATCGGCCGTGTCAGTGGTGTCGATTGCATGATTGTCTGCAACGACGCCACCGTGAAGGGTGGCACCTACTACCCCATGACGGTGAAGAAGCACCTGCGTGCGCAGGAGATTGCGCAACAAAACCGCCTGCCTTGCATCTACCTGGTGGACTCGGGCGGTGCCAACCTGCCCAACCAGGATGAGGTGTTTCCCGATCGCGATCATTTTGGGCGCATCTTTTTCAACCAGGCCAACATGAGCGCGCAAGGCATTGCGCAAATTGCCGTGGTCATGGGCTCCTGTACCGCGGGTGGCGCCTATGTGCCGGCCATGAGTGACGAAACCATCATCGTGAAGAACCAGGGCACCATCTTTCTGGGCGGACCCCCGCTGGTGAAGGCGGCCACGGGCGAGGTGGTCAGCGCGGAAGACCTGGGCGGCGGTGATGTGCACACGCGTCTGTCGGGTGTGGCAGACCATCTGGCGCAAAATGATTTGCACGCCCTCGCGTTGGCGCGCAGCGCTGTGAAAAATCTCAACGTCCACAAGGCACCCAACATCGCCACCCACCCCCCCGTTCCGCCGAAGTACGACGCCCAGGAGTTGTATGGCGTGATCCCCACCGATACGCGCAAGCCGTTTGATGTGCGCGAGATCATTGCTCGCATCGTCGACGGCAGCGAATTCGATGAATTCAAGTCACGCTTTGGCACCACACTGGTTTGCGGATTTGCCCGCATCGAGGGCATGCCGGTAGGCATCATCGCCAACAACGGCATTCTGTTTTCGGAAAGTGCCCTGAAGGGTGCGCACTTCATTGAGTTGTGTTGCCAGCGCAAGACGCCCCTGGTCTTCTTGCAGAACATCACTGGCTTCATGGTGGGGCGCAAATACGAGAACGAGGGCATTGCCCGCAACGGCGCCAAGATGGTGACGGCGGTGGCCACGGCCGCGGTGCCCAAGTTCACGGTCATCATCGGCGGCAGTTTTGGCGCTGGCAACTACGGCATGTGTGGTCGCGCCTACAGCCCTCGCTTCTTGTGGATGTGGCCCAACGCCCGCATCAGCGTGATGGGCGGTGAGCAAGCCGCCAGTGTGCTGGCCACCGTCAAGCGCGATGGCATTGAAGCCAAGGGGGGCAGTTGGAGCGCCGAGGAGGAGCAGGCGTTCAAGGACCCCATCAAAGCGCAATACGAGCACCAGGGCCATCCCTATTACGCCACTGCTCGCCTGTGGGACGACGGCGTGATCGACCCGGCTGACACCCGGCGGGTGCTGGCACATGGCTTGAGCGCATCTCTCAACGCCCCCATTCCCGAGACCCGCTTTGGTCTCTTCCGCATGTAAGGAGTGCACCATGAGCGACCACTTGCTACAAGGCACCGATCACGGGGTGCACACCATCACCCTGAACCGGCCAGACATTCGCAATGCCTTTGATGACATGCTGATTGGCGAGATTCACGAGGCCTTCGACGCCGTGTCCCGCCGCACGGATGTGCGTTGCGTGGTGCTGGCGGCCAATGGCCCGGCTTTTTGCGCCGGCGGCGACCTCCACTGGATGCGCCGCATGGCCGACTACACCCGCGAGCAGAACCTGGCGGACGCGGGTGGGTTGGCGGCCATGTTGCGCGCGATCGACCAGTGTCCGCATCCCACCCTGGCTCGCGTGCAGGGGGATGTCTTTGCCGGCGGCTTGGGCTTGGTGTCGGCTTGCGATATGGCCGTGTGTGCTGACAGCGCCACCTTCTGTTTGAGCGAGGTCAAGATCGGACTCATTCCTGCCACCATCAGTCCCTACGTGGTGCGGGCCATCGGCGCACGTGCGTCTCGCCGTTATTTCCTGACGGCCGAACGGTTCTCGGCGGCAGAGGCGCACCGGATTGGCCTGGTCCATGAATCCGTTCCGATGGAACAACTCGACGCCACTGTGCAAGCCTTGATCAAAATTCTGCTCGCCAACAGCCCGATGGCGGTGCAAGACGCCAAGCGTCTGGTGGACTCGGTCGCGGGACAGGATATCAATGAGGCCTTGATCGCCCAGACGGTGGCCGGCATCGCCGACAGCCGCGCCAGTGCAGACGGCAAAGAAGGCGTGCAGGCCTTCCTCGACAAACGCAAGCCCAAGTGGCTGCTCTGAGGAGACATGATGTTTCACACAGTCTTGATTGCCAACCGGGGCGAGATTGCTTGCCGTGTGGCGGCCACGGCCAAACGGCTTGGGATTCGCACCGTGGCGGTGTACTCGGATGCCGATGCGAATGCCAAGCATGTGCAGGCCTGTGACGAGGCGGTCCACATCGGTGGCAGTTCGCCGCAGGAGAGCTATTTGCGCTGGGAGCGCATTCTGGAAGCGGCCCGACAAACCGGGGCGCAGGCCATTCACCCGGGCTATGGCTTTTTGAGCGAGAACGAGGCTTTTGCCAACGCCTGTGCGCAAGCGGGCCTGGTCTTCATCGGCCCGCCGGCTTCGGCCATATTGGCCATGGGGCTGAAGGCCGAGTCCAAGCGCTTGATGGCGCAAGCGGGCGTGCCCTTGGTGCCGGGCTATCACGGGCAGGACCAGGATCCGGCGCTCTTGCAGCGTGAAGCGGATCGCATCGGCTACCCCGTGCTGATCAAGGCCAGCGCGGGTGGTGGTGGCAAGGGCATGCGCGCTGTCGAGCGCGCGGAGGATTTTGCGACAGCACTCGCGTCATGTCAGCGCGAGGCCCGCAACAGCTTTGGCGATGACGCGGTGCTGATTGAAAAATACGTGCAGCGCCCGCGACACATTGAAATCCAGGTATTCGCTGACACCCTGGGCAACTGTGTGTATCTGTTTGAACGGGATTGTTCGGTGCAGCGGCGCCATCAAAAAGTGCTGGAGGAGGCTCCCGCGCCTGGCATGCCACCCGAGATGCGACAACGCATGGGCGAGGCAGCGGTGGCGGCGGCGCGCGCTGTGGGCTATGTGGGGGCCGGCACGGTGGAGTTCATCGTCGAGCAATCGCCCCGCGGCATGGACTTCTTCTTCATGGAGATGAATACCCGCCTGCAGGTCGAGCATCCGGTGACGGAGGCCATCACCGGACTCGATCTGGTGGAGTGGCAATTACGCGTGGCCAACGCTGAGCCCTTGCCCCTGGCCCAGCATGAACTCAGGATGCAGGGCCATGCCATCGAGGCACGCATCTGCGCTGAAAACCCGGATCAACAATTCCTGCCCGCCACAGGCACCTTGCAGGTGTACCGCAAGCCGTTGGCGGCATCGTTCACCCACGCCAGCGTGCGCATCGACGATGGCGTGCGTGAGGGCGACACCATCAGCCCGTTTTATGACTCCATGATCGCCAAACTGATCGTGCACGGCGATACGCGCGAACAGGCGTTGGCCCGGCTAGACCAGGCGCTGGCGCAGACCCACATCGTGGGCTTGTCCACCAATGTGCAGTTCCTGCGCCACGTGGTGCGTAGTCGCTCGTTTGCGCAGGCCGAACTCGACACCGCGCTCATCACGCGCGAGCAGGCGGTGCTGTTCCATCAAGACCCGGTGGGCCTGGCTCGTGCCCTGTCAGCGGTGGTGGCAGACACCTTGTATCAGGAGTCCCCAGCCGTCACGACCCAGTTGGGGTGGATCGACCCGATCGCGCGACGGGATGGCTGGCGTTCGCATGGGCAGACCGTGCGCACCTTCGCATTTGAATACCTGGGCCAGTCGATAGAAGCGGCATTGACCTACGAACGGGGTGGGCGCTTCTCACTGGTGGTGGGTGACAACCCGGCCACGGACCTGCGCTGGCAACCACAGGCGGACGGTGACTTGCTGGTCGACGGGCCGGGCGGGCGTTGCAAGGCCCACGTGGTCCGTCAGGGCGAGACAGCACATGTGTTCACCCCCCTCGGCGCCACCCGTGTGGAATGCGTGGACCGCTTGGCGCACGCTGGCGAAACGGCCGTAGAAGGGGGACGCTTGACTGCACCGATGCCGGGCAAGGTGGTGTCGTTCGCGGTTCAAGCAGGAGACCAGGTAAAACCCGGGCAAGTGCTGGCCATCATGGAAGCGATGAAAATGGAGCACACGCTCACCGCACCTGCCGACGGTGAGGTGCTGGAATTGCTCTATGCGCCTGGCGACCAGGTGGCCGAAGGCGCAGAACTGCTTCGACTCTCTTCATGAAAATAATCAATTGCCAATCCGACACCAAGACCGAACCCTGGTTGCAGGGCTTGCGCGAAGCGCTGCCGGGTGCGGAGGTTATTGACTGGACACCCGGCGCACCATTGGCCGATTACGCCGTGGTGTGGGCGCCCCCCCAGCTGATGCTCGACGAGCAAACGCAACTCAAGGCGCTGTTCAACACCGGGGCGGGCGTGGACAAATTGATGGCGCTCAACATCCGACCTGAGGTGGCCGTGGTGCGACTCGAAGATGCTGGCATGGGGGTGCAGATGGTCGAGTACGTGCTTCACGCCGTGACCCGACACTTTCGTGAACTCGGGGCCTACGAACAGGCACAGGCCGAGGCACGCTGGGCGTACCGCAAGCCATTGCGCCGCTCGGCGTACCCCATCGGGGTGCTGGGTCTGGGGGTGCTGGGTCAGCAGGTGGCCCAAGGCCTGGCGGCATTTCAATACCCCATCAACGGCTGGAGCCGGACTCCGCGTGACGTGCCAGGGGTGCGGTGTTTTCATGGCGACCCAGGGTTGCAGGCGTTTTTGGCTGCATCCCGTTTCCTGGTGTGTCTGTTGCCGCTCACCCCCGACACGGAAGGCCTGCTCAATCGAGAGACCTTGTCGCGCTTGCAGCCTGGGGGCTATCTGATCAACGTGGCCCGAGGCGGGCATCTGGTGGATCAGGACCTGCTGGATCTGCTGGAGAGCGGGCATCTGGCCGGTGCCACCCTGGACGTGTTTCACACCGAGCCCTTGCCGACAGAACATCCTTTCTGGCGCCACCCCCGGATCTCGGTGACACCGCATACGTCAGCCCGCACCTTGCGCGATGAAACCATCGCCCAGATTGCTGGCAAACTCCAGGCTTTGGCGGCTGGCGCTTCTGTCTCCACCCTGGGGGGTGTGGTCGATCGGCAGCGAGGTTACTGACATGATGCCTTTCCGCGTTTCCCTCCTTGAATCAGGCCCTCGCGATGGCTTGCAAAACGAGGCTCTGCCCGTGGCAGCGGCCAGCAAGATCGAATTGGTGCATCGGCTTCAAGCCGCGGGTCTTCGCAACATCGAGGTGACGAGCTTTGTGTCACCCAAGTGGGTGCCCCAGATGGCCGACAACGCCGAGGTGATGGCGGGCCTCCAACGCCAGGCTGGCGTGCGCTATTCAGTGCTCACCCCCAACCTCAAAGGCTATGAGGCGGCGGTGTTGTCACGGCCAGACGAAATCGTGGTGTTCACGGCGGCCAGTGACGCGTTTTGCCAGCGCAACCTCAACTGCACAGTCGCCGAGAGCATCGAGCGCTTTGAACCGGTGGTGCAGGCAGCCCGGACAGCAGGCATTCATGTCCGCGGTGTCATTTCCACCACGGTGGGTTGTCCCTACCAGGGGGAGGTGGCGCCGTCAGCCGTGGCAGACGTGGCGCGTCGCATGAAGGCCTTGGGCGTTGAGCATCTGGGGGTGGCCGACACGATGGGTGTGGGCACGCCCCGAAAGGTGCAGGCCGCGATGGAGGCCGCCCTGCAGCACTTCGATCTCGATGCTGTGTCGGGCCACTTCCATGACACCTATGGGCAGGCGCTGAGCAACACGCTGGCTTGTCTGGAGATGGGGGTGTGGCAATACGACTCGTCGGTGGCGGGGCTGGGGGGGTGTCCGTATGCCAAGGGTGCCACGGGCAATGTGGCCACCGAGGACGTGGTGTTCATGTTGCACGGCATGGGCATCGAGACGGGCATTGAGTTGGATGCCCTGGTGGACGCGGGCGACTTTATCTGTGCTGCCTTGGGACGACCCACGTCGTCGCGGGTGGCCAAGGCTTTGATGGCGAAGCGCGCATGAGTGGCATCACGCCGGGACTGGCGCAGCATGCCCTGCTGCGTCGTCGTCTGTATCAGGTACAGCGCATGCCTGCGGGTGAATTTCTTCCTTCACCCTGCGTGTCGGTCTGCACCATGGAGCCCGACTCTGGGTGGTGTCGGGGGTGTTTTCGTACCCTGGAGGAAATCGCTGATTGGGCCCTGCAATCACCGGAGGGGCAGCGCGCCATCTGGGACCGTGTGGCGCAGCGCATGACCCCGCCAACCGTGTAACGGTAGCCATGGCCTCGACACCCATCACCTTCTACCTGGACTTCATCAGCCCTTACGCTTACCTTGCCTTTGAGACACTGCCGCGGCATCTGGCGGGCTTGAATGTCTCGGTGCGGTATGAGCCGATTCTGTTTGCAGGCCTGTTGAAACATCACGGGCAATTGGGTCCGGCTGAAATTGACGGCAAACGCGAGTGGACCTATCAGCAGGTGTTGTGGCAGGCTCGCGAAGCGGGGGTTCGGCTGGAGCTTCCCGCCCGACATCCCTTCAATCCACTGGCGTTGCTGCGACTGGCTCGGGCCTGCTCAGCCACCGGGGAGGTGGATCGAACCATGTGCGCCGCCGTGTTCCACCATGTCTGGTGCCATGGCGGCGAAGCTGCCGATGACATGGATCGCCTCGACAAACTGGTGGCGCAATGCCAACCTGTCCGAAGCCCCCACGATCCGACGGTCAAGCAATCGCTGATCGATGCGACGCAGGCCGCCATTGAGCGCGGGGTGTTTGGTGTGCCTACATTCGCCGTGCATGACCGCTTGTTCTGGGGCTGTGACTCGCTACCCATGTTGCGGCAGTATGTGAGCGGCGATGCCTGGTTTGACACAGACCGGCAACAGGTGGCTCAGGTGGCGTCCGGCGTGAGGCGAGCCCGCGGAGCGACCTGATCGGCGGGTCTGGTGAGTTCATCGCCTGAAGCCCCTCGTCATTTAGGGTTATTGCATCCGCGGCGATGGTTTTGTTGTCATGAGCACTAGGGTTTCTACGCAGAGATGATCGAATTCCAACGCTGTGGGGGCATTTAAGCAGTGGTTGTCAGAATTGGGTCAGATACATTGCCCATAGTCGCGGCCACACGCCAAGTCCGTCATGGCTTCGGCAACTTCAATATTCATGTGAGGAGATTCACGCAATGGCAACAGCACAAGAAGCTCGGCCGATGACCCCAGAAGAGAAGAAGGTGATCTTCGCCTCTTCTCTGGGCACGGTGTTCGAGTGGTACGACTTTTACCTCTACGGTTCTTTGGCCGCCATCATTGCCAAGCAGTTCTTCAGCGGACTGGATGCCGGCTCGGCGTTCATCTTCGCGCTGCTGGCGTTTGCCGCCGGTTTTATCGTGCGCCCCTTTGGCGCGCTCTTGTTTGGCCGACTGGGTGACATGATCGGTCGCAAGTACACCTTCCTGGTGACCATCCTGATCATGGGCGTGTCGACCTTCATCGTCGGTATCCTGCCCACCTACGCCAGCATTGGTGTGGCCGCCCCGGTCATTCTGATCTGCTTGCGTTTGCTGCAAGGTTTGGCGCTGGGCGGTGAGTACGGTGGCGCGGCCACCTACGTGGCCGAGCATGCTCCGCACGGCAAGCGTGGCGCCTACACCGCCTGGATCCAGACCACCGCGACGCTGGGCTTGTTCCTGTCGCTGATGGTGATTCTGGGCACTCGGACCATCACGGGCGAGGCCGCCTTTGCCGATTGGGGCTGGCGTGTGCCGTTCATTGTCTCCATCGTCCTGCTGGGTGTGTCGGTCTACATCCGCTTGTCGATGAACGAGTCGCCGGCCTTCCAGAAGATGAAGGCCGAGGGCAAGACCTCCAAGGCGCCGCTGTCCGAGTCCTTCGGTCAATGGAAAAACCTCAAGATCGTGATTCTGGCGCTGGTGGGGTTGACCGCTGGTCAGGCCGTGGTCTGGTACTCCGGCCAGTTCTACGCCCTGTTCTTCCTAACGCAGTCGTTGAAGGTCGATGGCGCCACCGCCAACCTGTTCGTGGCCGCCTCGCTGATCATTGGCACGCCCTTCTTCATCATCTTCGGTTCGCTCTCGGACAAGGTTGGTCGCAAGCCCATCATCATGCTGGGTTGCCTGCTGGCCGTCCTGACTTACTTCCCGGTGTTTGAAGCGCTGACCAAAGCCGCCAACCCCGACTTGCATGCCGCCCAGCAAAAGAGCAAGGTGGTGGTTCAGGCGGATCCGGCTGAGTGCTCGTTCCAGTTCAACCCGACCGGTACCGTCAAGTTCACCAGCTCGTGCGATATCGCCAAGCAGAAACTGGCCGCCAACTCGGTGAGCTACTCCAACGAAGCCACGCCGGGCAAGTCCGCTGTAATCAAGGTGGGTGATAACGCCATCAACGTGGTGCCCACCGCTGACGAGATCAATACGGCCAAGGAAGCGGCTGCCGCCAAGCTCGAAGAGCTAAAGGCCGCCAGCCCGGTGGATGAGGCCGCCGTCAAGGCCGCCGAAGAGCGAGTGAAGGTGCTGTCCGATGACAAGCGCAACAAGGACGCCATGCTCACGGCTGCCCTGGCCAAGGAACTCAAGGAGAGCGGCTATCCCACCAAGGCTGATCCGGCCAAAGTGGACAAGGTCATGGTCATCATCATCCTGACCTACCTGGTGATCCTGGTGACCATGGTGTACGGCCCCATCGCAGCCATGCTGGTGGAAATGTTCCCGACCCGTATCCGTTACACCTCCATGTCGCTGCCCTACCACATTGGTAACGGCTGGTTCGGCGGCTTGCTGCCCACCACCGCGTTCGCCATCGTGGCGCAGACCGGCAATATGTACAACGGCTTGTGGTATCCGATCATCGTCGCCGGTATGACCTTCGTCATCGGCATGCTGTTCGTGAAGGAAACCAAGGACGTGGATATCTACGCCAACGACTGAGTCTGTAAGCTATCCGGAGATTCCGGATGCTAGAGTGAGGCCCTCCCTCGGTGGAGGGCCTTTTTTTTGACCTGGAGATTGAGCTATGTGGAAGATTGCCCTGGGATTCATCGTCTTTGCCGCCCTGGCCTTGTTTGTCATCATGAAGGGGGGCGATTCCCTGGATATGAGCGGCGAAAAGCACGGCGCGGAAGCCACCCACGCACCGACGCCGGCCCCAGCAGCGGCTCCTGCCGCGGCACCCGCGGCTGACGCCTCGGCTCCTGCGCCGGCTGCAGCGCCCGCGAAGTAAGCGCCGCGATGCGGCCGACACCGCCCCTGAATACCCGGGCGGTGTCCTGTGTCACAGGGGACTGCCTAGAATGGTTGCCCCACCCACGACACAAACATCGTAGCCGCCATGACCCAGGGACTTATCCGCCTGCGAGGCGTTCGCCAGCACAACCTCAAGAACCTGGACCTCGATATCCGCACCGGTGAACTGACCGTTGTCACCGGGCCCAGCGGCTCAGGCAAATCCAGCCTGGTCTTCGACACCCTCTATGCCGAGGGACAGCGCCGCTACGTCGAAACCTTCAGCGCCTACGCGCGCCAGTTCCTCGATCGTATGGATCGCCCCGCGGTGGACCGCGTCGAGGGTGTCCCTCCGGCCATCGCCATCGACCAGACCAACCCGGTGCGCAGCTCGCGCTCCACGGTGGGGACGATGACCGAACTCAACGACCACCTGAAGCTGATGTTTGCCCGCGCGGCACAACTGTTTGACCGACAGACCGCACGACCCGTTCAGCATGACACCGCAGACTCTATTTACGAACAGTTGCAGGCCCGCGCGGCCGGCACAGACCCACGGCTGGTGGTGACCTTTCCGGTGGAGTTGCCGGCCAACACCTCGGCCGAGGACATTGAGCAGTGGCTGAGCGCCAGCGGCTTCACCCGTGTGCAGGCCCAACGTGAGGTGGCCACCCCCACTGGCCCGCGCCAGGTGCTCGATGTGGTGGCCGACCGTTTTCGTCTGAGCAATGCCGAGCGCGTGCGCGTGATGGAGGCGCTGGAAACCGCGATCAAGCGCGGCAGTGGTCGGGTGAGCGTGTATGTCACGGGTGAGGAGGGGCAGGCCGAGACGGTGTGGAAGTTCTCCACCGGGCTGCACTGCCCAGAGAGTGACCTGCGCTACGCTCAACCCACGCCGTCCATGTTCTCGTTCAACTCGCCCGCCGGGGCGTGCGAGACCTGCCGCGGCTTTGGCCGTGTGATTGGGGTGGATTACGGGTTGGTCATTCCCAACGACAAGCTGACGCTTCGCGCGGGTGCCATCAAGACCATCCAGACCCCCGCCTGGTCTGAGTGCCAGGACGACCTGATGCGCCATGCCGAGAAGGCGGGCATTCCGCGTGACACGCCCTGGAACAAACTCACCCCTGAGCAACAGGGTTGGGTGATCAACGGCTCGCCCAACTGGAATGGCAAGTGGAACCAACAGTGGTACGGCATCAAGCGTTTCTTCGAGTACCTCGAGAGCAAGTCCTACAAGATGCACATCCGGGTGCTGCTGTCCAAATACCGCAGTTACACGCCCTGCCAGGTGTGCGGTGGTGCTCGGCTCAACGCAGACAGTTTGCTGTGGCGGGTGGGCTCGCGTGAACAGGCCGACGCTGTCTTGCCGCCTGCGGCGCGCTTTTTGCCCAAAGGCGTGGCCTGGAGCCGTGAGCAACTGGAGTCGCTCCCCGGGCTGAGCCTGCATGATTTGATGCTCATGCCCATCGAGCGTTTGCGAAGCTTCTTTGACAGCATGCCCTTGCCACAGACAACTGGCGCACCCGCAGAGCAGGTGGCCTTGCAATTGTTGCTCGACGAAATCCGCACCCGGTTGCGTTACCTGTGCGATGTCGGCATTGGCTATTTGTCGCTGGACCGGCAAAGCCGCACCCTCAGTGGCGGTGAGGTGCAGCGCATCAACCTCACCACGGCGCTGGGTACTTCCCTGGTCAACACCTTGTTCGTGCTGGACGAGCCCAGTATTGGCCTGCACCCGCGCGACATGGCGCGTATCACTGAGGCGATGCATCGATTGCGTGATGCGGGCAACACCCTGGTGGTGGTGGAGCATGACCCGGCGGTGATGATGGCGGCGGATCGTGTGATCGACATGGGGCCGGGACCCGGCGAGCGGGGCGGTCAGATCGTGTTCGATGGACCGGTCGAGTTGCTCAAGCAGGCTGACACCCTGACCGGGGCGTACCTGGGTGCGCGCAAGCAGGTGGGCATGGGATTCAAACGGGCGGTGACCGATGCCACGCCCCGCCTGGTGCTGGAAGGCGCGCGTGAGCACAATCTGCACAACCTGGCGATTGAGTTTCCCTTGCAGCGCCTGGTGTGTGTCACCGGCGTCAGCGGTTCGGGCAAGTCCACTCTGATCCAGGACATCCTGGCCCCAGCGCTCATGCGCCACTTTGGTCATGCCACCGAAACCCCCGGTGCGCACGACCGCTTGTTGGGCGCCGACCACCTGAGCGAGGTGGTGTTTGTGGACCAATCCCCCATTGGAAAGACAGCGCGTTCCAACCCGGTGAGCTATGTGGGAGCGTGGGACGCCATTCGCGAACGTTTTGCCACCACCGCGCTGGCCAAACAGCGAGGCTATACCGCCTCCAAATTCAGTTTCAACAGCGGCGATGGTCGATGCCCGACCTGCGGCGGCTCGGGCTTTGAACACGTCGAGATGCAGTTTCTGAGCGATGTGTATTTGCGTTGCCAGGATTGCGAGGGGCAACGCTACCGACCCGAGATTCTCGAGGTCAAGCTCGAGAAAACCCGTCAGGGCAACTCGCGCCTGTTCAGTGTGGCCGATATCTTGTCGCTCACTGTCAGTGAGGCTGCGCAGTGGTTTGCCGACGATCGCGACGTGCTTCGCGCCTTGCAACCCATCGTTGATGTGGGGCTGGAATACGTCAAGCTCGGACAGCCTGTTCCTACCTTGAGCGGCGGTGAAGCCCAGCGACTGAAGCTGGCGGGATTCCTGGCTGAGGCGGCCAAGTCGGCGGCCAGCAGTCGCCAACCCCTGGCACGCAAGGGCACTTTGTTTCTGTTTGATGAGCCCACCACGGGCTTGCACTTTGACGACATCGCCAAGCTCATGCGCGCCATGCGGCGCTTGCTCGAAGCGGGCCACTCGCTGATCGTCATTGAGCACAACCTGGATGTGATGCGCGCCAGCGATTGGTTGATCGATCTCGGGCCTGAAGGCGGCGAGGCCGGCGGCTGGTTGGTGGCGGAGGGTTCACCCGAGGAAGTCCGTCAGCATCCCACCTCGCACACCGGGCGCGCCTTGCGTGAGTATGCACAGGCGATGGGCGAAGCCCATGGCGTCGGCGAATTCGATCCGGCCACCTTGCAGCGCCTGACGCCGTCGATCAGTGCACCAGCGCATCAGCCCATGGCGGCCATGCGCGTTCAGGATGCCTTGCACGCGGCACCGCCCGATGCGATTCGTATCCTGAATGCCAAAGAGCACAACCTCAAGAGCCTGAGTGTGGATGTGCCGCGCGGCAAGTTCAACGTGATCACCGGGGTGAGCGGCTCCGGCAAATCGACCCTGGCCTTTGACATCCTGTTCAACGAAGGGCAGCGCCGCTATCTGGAGAGTCTGAATGCCTACGCGCGCAGCATCGTGCAGCCCGCCGGTCGTCCCGAGGTGGACGCGGTGTACGGCATTCCGCCCACAGTGGCCATCGAGCAGCGTTTGTCCCGCGGTGGACGCAAGTCCACGGTGGGCACCACCACCGAGGTGTGGCACTTTCTGCGCCTGTTGTATGTGAAGCTGGGCACGCAACATTGCATTCACGATGGAGCAGCGGTGCAACCGCAATCGGCGGACAGCATTGCGGCACAACTGATGCGGCAGTTCAAGGGGCAGCACATCGGCTTGTTGAGTCCGTTGGTGGTCAACCGCAAGGGCGTTTACACCGAGCTGGCCGACTGGGCCCGTCCGCGTGGCTACACCCACTTGCGGGTGGACGGGCAGTTTCTACCGACCCAGGGCTTTCCGCGTATTGATCGATTCAAGGAGCACACCATCGAATTGCCGGTGGCCAGCCTGGACATCACGCCAGAAAACGAATCGCTGCTGCGCCAGTCCTTGGCGCAGGCGCTGGAGCACGGCAAGGGGGTGGTGCATGTGTTGAGCCATCTCATCGGTTTGCGGGCCGCCATGATGGCGGGCAGCTCCACAGTGGGTATTGGGCGTTTGGAGGCGTACTCCACCAAGCGGGCCTGTCCGGTGTGTGCCACCTCTTACGCGGAGCTGGATCCACGTCTGTTTTCCTACAACAGCAAGCACGGCTGGTGTCCGGACTGTGTGGGCACGGGTCTGCGTCTCTCGCGAGAGCAACGCAAATTGCTGGACGACTCGGTCCGTTCAGACGATCAAAAGGGCCGCGAGCAGACCTTTGCCGAACCGGAGGTGGAAGACCTGGTCGACACCGCCTGCCCCACTTGCCAGGGCACGCGGTTGAACGAGACGGCGCGCGCTGTGAAGTTTGCGGGCATCGGCATTGCCGATATTGCCCGCCAGAGTGTGCAAGACATCCGCCAGTGGCTGGACGGCTTGCGTTTGACCGGACGCGAGGCGGATATCGCACGCGACTTGTTGCCTGAAATCCGCAGTCGACTGGAGTTCCTGGACCAGGTGGGCCTGGGCTATCTCACGCTGGACCGAGGCGCGCCCACACTGAGCGGCGGTGAGGCCCAACGGATTCGACTGGCTGCCCAATTGGGCAGCAACTTGCAGGGCGTGTGCTATGTGCTGGACGAACCCACCATCGGTTTGCATGCCCGCGACAACCAGATCTTGTTAAACGCCTTGCAGCAACTCAGTAACAAGGGCAATACCCTGGTGGTGGTGGAGCATGACGAGGACACGATTCGTCATGCCGATCACATCATCGACATTGGACCCAGCGCCGGCAAGCGGGGGGGGCGGTTGATTGCTCAAGGCACGGTGGATGACCTGACCGCGCAGTCCGAGTCGCAAACTGGGCGGTACTTGCTGCACGCCATCCGGCATCCGCAACAGGCACGGCGCGCCATGTCAGCCACCGACTCGGCCATGCCGGTGCTCTCTGTGGAGGGTGCTGGCTTGCATAACTTGCAACAGGTGAGTGTGGACGTGCCGCTCAAGCGACTGGTGGCGATCACCGGGGTGAGTGGTTCGGGCAAATCCACCCTGGCCCGGGATGTTTTGCTGGCCAATGTGCAGGCGGCAGTGTCGGCACGACGCACGCCCGCCTGGGTGGGGTGTCAGGGCTTGGTGGGCTGGCAACAGGTGGACCGTGTGCTGGAGGTGGATCAAACACCGATCGGCAAGACGCCGCGCAGTTGTCCGGCCACCTACATCGGATTTTGGGACACCATTCGCAAGCTGTTTGCTGAGACCCTCGAAGCCAAAGCACGTGGCTATGGTCCGGGACGTTTCAGCTTCAACACCGGTGAAGGCCGCTGCCCCTCCTGCGAGGGTCAAGGCATGCGCACCATCGAGATGAGCTTCCTGCCCGATGTGAAGGTGCTGTGCGAAACCTGCCATGGCGCGCGCTTCAACCCGGAGACGCTGGCGGTGAGTTGGCGCGGCAAGAGCATCGGCGAGGTGCTGCAGATGGAGGTGGACGAAGCGGTGGAATTTTTTGCCTCGATGCCCACCATCAGCCATCCGCTGCAACTGCTCAAGGATGTGGGCCTGGGTTATCTGACGCTGGGGCAACCCTCACCCACGCTGAGCGGTGGCGAGGCGCAGCGCATCAAGCTGGTGACCGAACTCAGCAAGGTGCGCGACGACATTGGCCGGCGTGGGCAAAAAGCGCCGCACACCCTCTATGTGCTGGACGAACCCACGGTGGGTTTGCACATGGCCGATGTGGACAAGCTCATCAAGGTGCTGCACCGTCTGGTCGATGGCGGTCACAGTGTGGTGGTGATCGAGCATGACCTGGACGTGATTGCCGAAGCCGACTGGATCATCGACCTGGGCCCTGAAGGCGGGCAGGGCGGTGGACGCGTGGTGGCGGCGGCAACTCCCGAAGACGTGGTGCGGATGGGGACGCATACCGGACGGGCGCTCAAGCCCGTGCTGGCACGCCAATGATCACGCCAGTTCAGCCGCCCCCAGTGAGCTGCCCCAGTGAGCCACCGCGCCCAGTGACTCGTTGGGTGTGATCCAGCATCAGCGCTTGAGCAGCAGCTGGGCAACTTCCCAGAATCCGTGGCCGCGTTCGCTGGGCGTGATGTAGCGCGGCGAATGCTGCAGTTGATCCGCAAAACGGCGGATATTGGCCACGCCCACGCTGTGCGGAAACCGTTGGAACATCACCTGATCGTTGGTGGAGTCGCCCACATACACCCAGCGATCCAATTCCTGGGTGAGGTCGCGGCCCAGCAGTTCATGTGCGATCCAGCACGCACCGGAAAACTTGTCGTGCTGCCCAAACCAGCCGTTGATGTGAATGCTGCTGACCGTGGCGTTCATACCCTCGCGCTGCATGAGGCGAACCACCGCCTCAATGGCCGGTGCGGGCAGGTGGGCGAACTCGCTGTGGTCGATGGCGATGTCGGTCTCCCGGCCACCGCTGTCACGGGCGCGTGCGGCTCCTGGGATGTCCTGCTCGATGCGCGCCAACACGGCCTGCATGCGCTGAAAATTCGCGGCGCGCGCGCGTGCCTCCTGGATGTAGAGCCTTTTCAGCGACGAGTCCGATGGTGGACGAACCCTGGCGTCGTCGTTGTTGGCCGGTGCGTCACTCTCGGGGCCAGGTCCCACCAGGGCCACCGCGCCGTTTTCAGCGACGATGGCATCCACGGGCCAGGATTGCGCCAAGGGCTCGCTCCACCCCACCGGTCGCCCGGTGATGGCAATGACGTGCAAGCCTTGAGCTTTCAAATCCGCCAGCGCCTGCAAAGCCGGTGGCGTGATGGCGCCCTCGGTGGTCAGCGTGTCGTCAATGTCGGTGAACACGCCCACGATTTGCTCGCGTTCGGTTGCGGGCCAATCGTGCAAAGGGAGCGGAGCGAAAGCCATTCGAGGGTCAGCCGGCCGACCCCAGCGACAAGCCGGCGTGCTCGCGCAGCGGATGGAAGTGGATCTTGGGAAATCGCTCCTGCGCCAGTCTGACGTCGTAAGGCGAGGTGCACAGATACGCCAAGGAGTTGGCCGCATCCAACGCCAGCCGCTGCGGGTAGGCGTGGGTGAACTCGCGCAATTCTGCAGGCGTGTCTGCCGTGATCCAGCGCGCGCCGGTGTACTGGCTGTTTTCCAGTCGCACGTCGCAGTCGTACTCGGTTTTCAGGCGGTGCTGCACCACTTCAAATTGCAATTGACCGATAGCGCCTAGCAACATGGCGCCGCCGATTTCGGGCTTGAACACCTGGATGGCCCCTTCCTCGCCCAGCTGCGCCAGGCCGGTTTGCAGTTGCTTGGTGCGCAGCGGGTTCTTGAGAATCACCGTCATGAACAGCTCGGGTGCGAAGAACGGCAGTCCGGTGTATTGCAGCGAGGCGCCGTCGGTGATGGTGTCACCCAGCTGGACGCCACCATGGGTGGTGAAGCCAATGATGTCGCCCGCAAACGCCTCTTCCACGGCTTCACGTCGCTGGCTCAGGAAAGTCACCACCGAGGTCGGGCGTAATTCCTTGCTGGTGCGTTGCACCTTGAGTTTCATGCCGGGCTTGTACTGGCCCGAGGCCACGCGCACAAAGGCAATGCGGTCGCGGTGCGACGGGTCCATGTTGGCCTGCACCTTGAACACCACGCCGGAGAACAGGGCATCCTCGGGTTGTATGGTTTTCTCGACCGCTGCTTGGTTGACCACCAGGGAACTTTTGCGTGGACGCGGCGACGGCGCCAGATCGACCAGGGAGTCCAGCACCTCCATCACGCCGAAGTTGTTCACCCCCGAGCCAAAAAACACGGGCGTCTGGCGCCCGGCCAGAAATGCCTCGGGGTCGAAGGCGGGAGAGGCGCCTGTGGCCAGTTCCATACTCTCCATGGCCGTGGACCACTCGTGACTAAAGCGTTCGGCCAGGTTGGCCTGCTCGGTTAGCGGAATGGTTTCAAAGTCCTGCGGGCGTCGCTCGCTGCCGGACTCGAACACCGTCATGGCCTGGGTGCGCAGGTTGATGATGCCGCCAAACGACTTGCCTTGTCCCACGGGCCAGGTCATGGGCACGCAGGGCATGCCCAGCTCACGTTCCACTTCGTCAAGGATGTCAAGCGGGTCGCGCACCTCGCGGTCCATCTTGTTGACGAAGGTGATGATGGGCGTGTCGCGCTGCCGGCACACCTCGATCAGGCGGCGGGTCTGCGCTTCCACGCCATTCGCCGCATCGATCACCATCAGGGCCGAGTCCACGGCAGTCAGCACGCGGTAGGTGTCTTCGGAGAAGTCTTTGTGCCCCGGTGTGTCAAGCAGGTTGATGACGTGGTCGCGATACAGCATCTGCATGACCGAGGACGCCACGGAAATGCCGCGCTGCTTTTCGATTTCCATCCAGTCGCTGGTGGCGTGGCGGCTGGCCTTGCGGGCCTTGACGGAGCCGGCGATTTGGATCGCGCCCGAGAACAGCAGTAGCTTCTCGGTCAGCGTGGTTTTACCCGCATCGGGGTGGGAGATGATGGCAAAGGTGCGCCGACGGCGCACTTCTTCGAGAAGAGACGTCATGAGAAATTTCCGGGGAGGCCTGCATCATAGCCTTTGCGGCTGACATCAGCCGGGGTGGAAATTCCAGCAAGGGTTGTACCGCGTGCACCAGGGGTTCCGCTTGCAAGGGCTTGTCGAGCAGCACGTCCAGGCCTGCGCGGTGACAGGCCAGCAGGTGGTCCGGGGTTCGTTCGCTGGTCATGGCAACGGCGGGAATGCGGGGGCGAGGACTGATCCAGCGCTCTCGCCGGGTTGGGGTCTGGAGCAATTCAAGGCCAAAACCGTCGGGCAATTGCAAATCGAGCAGCATCAGGTCGTAGTGGCGTTCAGCCAGAAAGGCACGGGCCCAGTGCAGGCTGTTGGCTTCTTCGACCACACAGCCCGGCCAGGTGTATTGAAAAATCACACGAGCGCACAGCCGGTGTACCGCGTGATCGTCGACCACGAGCAGGCGTGGAGTTGAGGAAGAAGAGGGCGCCATGGGGGAGTCTCGACAAGGTATGGACGGGCAATGACACCATTTCCCCATGGGCATCGGCAATCCTGTTTTTTGGGTAGTCATCGCAAATTGGTTAAAATACCCAGCAACCGAGGAGCGCTGCAGCCTGCACCCATTCACACGCAGGCGAGGCTCGGATCTTTATCCAACTGCGCTCACCCACTGTCGACGTGAGGTGAGCACCTCGGGTTTGTCCCAGGCTGGTCTTGCGTCACAGTGGTTAACTCACTGGAGCCGAACCATGAACGCTGTACTCAAACCTGTCACCCCTCCCGACTATTTGGTCGCCGACCTGTCCCTTGCTGCCTGGGGTCGCAAGGAAATCAAAATTGCCGAAACCGAGATGCCTGGCCTCATGGCTATCCGCGAAGAGTTCGCGGCCAAGCAGCCCTTGAAAGGGGCTCGCATCACCGGCTCGCTGCACATGACCATCCAGACCGCCGTGCTGATCGAGACGCTGCAGGCCCTGGGCGCCCACGTACGCTGGGCATCGTGCAACATCTTCTCGACCCAAGACCATGCGGCCGCGGCCATTGCCGCCAACGGCACCCCCGTGTTTGCTGTCAAAGGCGAGACGCTGGAAGATTATTGGGACTACACCCACCGCATTTTCGACTTCGGTGCCAAGGGTACCGAGGGCGAAGGCCCCAACATGATTCTTGACGATGGCGGTGATGCCACCCTGCTTATGCACCTGGGCAAGCAGGCCGAAAAGAACCCGGCTGTGCTGGCCAACCCAGGCAGCGACGAAGAGCGTATTTTGTTTGCCGCCATCAAGGCCAAGCTGGCGCAAGACAGCACCTGGTACAGCCGCAAGAGCGCCCAAATCATTGGTGTGACCGAAGAGACCACCACCGGTGTGCACCGCCTGAAGGAAATGTCCGCCAAAGGCACGCTGATGTTCCGCGCCATCAACGTGAACGATTCGGTCACCAAGAGCAAGTTCGACAACCTCTACGGGTGCCGCGAATCCCTGGTGGATGGCATCAAGCGCGCCACCGATGTGATGATCGCTGGCAAGGTGGCCGTGGTCGCCGGGTACGGCGATGTCGGCAAGGGCTCTGCCCAGGCCTTGCGCGCCCTGAGCGCCCAGGTGTGGGTGACCGAAATCGACCCCATCAACGCCCTGCAGGCGGCCATGGAAGGCTACAAGATCGTCACCATGGAATACGCAGCGGACAAGGCGGATATCTTTGTCACCACCACCGGTAACCGCGACGTCATCACCTACGAGCACATGGCTGCCATGAAGGACCAGTCCATCGTGTGCAACATCGGTCACTTTGACAACGAGATCCAGGTCGCCAAGCTGGAAGAGAAGTGTCAGTGGGAAGAGATCAAGCCGCAGGTCGACCACGTGATCTTCCCCGACGGCAAGCGCATCATCCTGCTGGCCAAAGGTCGACTGGTGAACCTGGGTTGTGGCACCGGCCACCCCAGCTTTGTGATGTCCTCCTCGTTTGCCAACCAGACCATCGCACAAATCGAGTTGTTCTCTCATCCCGAAGGCTATGACGTGGGCAAGGTGTACGTGCTGCCCAAGCATCTGGACGAGAAAGTGGCGCGTCTGCATCTCAAGAAAGTTGGCGCGATGCTGACCGAATTGACCGATGACCAGGCGAGCTATATCGGCGTGCCCAAGCAGGGACCTTACAAGCCTGACGCCTACCGTTATTGAGGGGCATGACGTTGCCCCGTGTATCACGGTGTCCGTGATGCCCGGGGTGATGTCTGTATCGACGCGATGGTGAAACGCATGCGAGCGGACCAGCTGCTGGTGGACCGAGGCTTGGCCGCTTCTCGTTCGCAGGCGCAGCGGCTGATCGCCTCGGGCGCGTCCTGGCGCGACGGCCCCCTGGTGGCTTGGCAGCGCATTGCCAAGAATGGCGAGGCGTTGCCCCACCAGGCTGAACTCCAGCTGCTGGACGATGCCGAGTCCCGCTATGTGTCCCGGGGTGGACTGAAGTTGGCGGGTGCATTGCAACTCAGCGGCTGGACGGTGGTGGGCTCGCGTTGCCTCGATCTGGGGCAAAGCACCGGTGGGTTCACGGATTGCCTGTTGCAGCAAGGGGCGGCGCAGGTGGTCGGTATCGATGTCGGGCATGGACAACTGCATGAACGGTTGCGAGCCGACCCGCGGGTGGTCTGCGTCGAGCAATGCAACGCGCGCACCCTGGTGCCCGCTGACCCCCGTGTGCCAGGGGCCGCGCAAGGGTTTGATCTGATCGTCGGCGACTTGTCGTTCATTTCGCTCACGTTGATCCTGCCGGTGTTGATGCCGTTGATAGCTGCGTCGGGGCGCTTGCTGTTGCTGGTCAAACCGCAGTTTGAACTGCAACCGGCTGACATTGGCAAAGGGGGCCTGGTGCGAGACCATGCCTCGTATGGGCATGTTGAGACGCGCGTGCGCGAGGCCTGTGTCGAGTCGGGACTGACCGTGGACGGTTATTGGGACAGCGTCATCACCGGCGGTGATGGCAATCGTGAATTTTGGTTGGGTGCGCACCGCGCGCTCGCATGAGAGCAGACAGGAGTGGCGATGAATGCACAACCCGCACTGAGCATTGAATTTTTCCCGCCCAAGACCGAGGACGGGGTGGGTAAGCTGCGTGCCGTGAGACAAGCGCTGTACACCCTCAAGCCCGAGTTTTGCTCGGTGACCTTTGGCGCGGGTGGCTCCACGCAGTCCGGCACTTTTTCGACGGTCCAGGACATTCTGGGTGAAGGCGTGCCAGCGGCGTCGCATCTGTCGTGCATTGGTGCCACGCGTGAGAGCGTGCGTGCGCAACTGCTCGAGTTGCGTGCCATGGGGGTGCAGCGTATTGTGGCCTTGCGGGGCGACTTGCCCAGTGGGTATGGGGCCGGTGGCGAGTTTCAATACGCCAGCGACTTGGTGTCCTTCATTCGCGCAGAAACCGGACGTGACTTTCACCTGGAAGTGGCGGCGTACCCGGAAGTACATCCGCAGGCGCGCTCCCCGGAAGCGGATCTGCGCGCCTATGCCACCAAGGTGAAGGCGGGTGCCGACTCGGCCATCACCCAGTATTTCTACAACACCGACGCCTACTTTCGCTTTGTGGACGAAGCCTACAAACTCGGGGCCGATGTGCCGGTGGTGCCGGGCATCATGCCCATCACCAACTCGGCTCAGTTGCTGCGCTT
Source organism: Betaproteobacteria bacterium (assembly GCA_009923505.1). Lineage (GTDB taxonomy): Bacteria > Pseudomonadota > Gammaproteobacteria > Burkholderiales > Burkholderiaceae_C > Limnohabitans. The sequence continues at coordinate 15,281 of RFTK01000007.1, read as the reverse complement.
TTCGGATGCCTGTGGCACCGAAATCCCGCGCTGGATTCGCCTGCGTTTGCAATCGTTCGGCGACGACTCGGCGTCCATCAAAGCTTTTGGTCTGGATGTGGTCACCGACCTGTGCGACCAACTCCGCACCGCCGGCGTGCCTGGCTTGCATTTCTACAGCATGAACCAGAGCGTTGCGACCCTGGCCATCTGCCGCAACCTTGGGCTGGTTTGATCGCGGTGCTCAGCGTTCGTCGAAGCTGACCACCAGCCGTGGCGTGAGGGGGCGTGACTGGCAGCTGAGCACGTAACCCTGTTGAACCTCGCTGGCATCAAGGCCAAAGTTCTTGTCCATGACGACTTCGCCTTCCAGCACTTTGCAGCGGCAGGTCACGCAGACCCCCCCTTTGCAGGAGTAGGGCAGATCCAGGCCCTGGTTGAGCGCCACGTCAAGGATGTTCTCGTTGCTGTGCAAGCCCATCTCGTGTTGCTTGCCGTCGAGCACGACGGTCAGCCGCACAGGGGCGGTTTGCGCGGACTCGGTGGCACGTGCCGTCGCCGTTCCACGAGGCGCGGGAGAGCCGGGGGTGACAAAGCGCTCGGTACGGATGCGGTCGGCCGACACGCCAGCGTGCACCAGGGCTTGTTCGGTGGCTTCAATCATGGCCTCGGGCCCACAGATGAACACCTCGTCCATGCTTTTCACGGGCAGCAGGGTGGCGATCAGTGCGCGCACCTTGTCACCATCGATGCGGCCTTGCAGCAGATCCACTTCTTGCGCCTGGCGCGATAGCACATGCACCAGGGTGAGGCGGTCCGGATAGCGGTCCTTCAAATCTTGCAAGGCTTCGTTGAACATCACGCTGTCCATGCGGCGGTTGCCGTACACCAGGGTGAACTTGGTGCCGGGTTGCTCCTCCAGCGTGGAGGCCATGATGGACAAAATCGGCGTGATACCCGACCCAGATGCAAAGCCGACACGGTGCAAAGCCCGCGCACGCTGAATGACAAAGCGGCCATCGGGGGGCATGGCCTTGAGCGTGTCACCGGCTTTCAGCTGCTGCGCCGCCCAGTTGGAGAACACACCACCCTCCACGGGACGAATCCCCACTTGCAATTCACCCCGGTTGCGCAGCCGACCGCGTGTGGAGCAGATCGAGTAGCTGCGCCGAACGTCCTGGCCTTGCACGGTCGCACGCAGGGTCAGGAACTGACCAGGCTGGAAGCTGAAGGTTTCGCGCAGGGTGTCGGGCACCTCCAGGGTGACGGCCACCGAGCCAGCCGCTTCTTCATCAACGCGGGAGACACGCAGCTCATGGAATCGTGGTGAGGCGGACATGGTGAACCTGTGAAGAAAATTCAGTAGGGTTTGAAATAGTCAAACGGCTCCAGGCAGTTCAGGCACTTGTAGAGCGCTTTGCAGGCAGTGGAGCCAAAGTGCGAGACCTCGGTGGTGTGCTTCGAACCGCATCGTGGACAGGCCGGGTGATCCGTGGTTCCCCGTTGCACTGCCGAGCGCGGCGCGAACTGCACCACGTTCACCGCACCGGAGGCGCATCGCTCAGGCGGTGCGATGCCATAGGCTCGCAGCTTCTCGCGTGCTGCCTCGTTCATCCAGTCGGTGGTCCAAGCAGGCGACAAACGGGTGGTGACACGCACGGGCACACCCAGTGTTTGCAGCGTACTGCGCACATCGTCCTCGATTTGTTCCATCGCCGGGCAGCCGCTGTAAGTGGGTGTGATGATAACTTCCAACGCGTCCTCATGGTGAAACACCTCGCGCACAATGCCCATGTCGCGCAATGTCACCACCGGGATTTCGGGGTCGGTCAAAGTGTCCAGCACCTGCCAGGCTTGCTGAACCAAGGGATCGAGCGTGTTCACCACTGTCCGTGTGGATGCGCGCGGGCCAGCGATTGCATCTCGGCCAGCAGGTAGCCCAGATGTTCGGAATGCACCCCGGTCTTGCCCTGGGGGACATAGCCGTCATCAGCAGGCTGGTGCAGCGTGGCTTGCGCCAGACCCGCGGCCACGGTGCGCTGCCAGGCCGCGTGAATGGCGGCCATGTCCAGGCCCTGATCGGCGGCCGCTGTCTCCACAGGCGAGGCACTCCAGAACTCCAGGGTGTAGGCCCACAGATGGTCGATGGCCGCTTGCACGCGACGATGCGATTCCTCGGTGCCGTCGCCCAAGCGAATCAGCCAGTCATGCGAGTGGCGCAGGTGGTAGCGTGTTTCTTTGAGCGAGCGCTCGGCAATGGCTGAGAGCGCACTGTCCGCCGCATCCGACAAACCTGACCACACTTCCACCATCAAGGCGCTGTAGAAAAAATTGCGCACCAGGGTGGTGGCGTAGTCACGCTCGGAGACGGCGTAGCCGACCAGGGGGCCATGGTGGGGCAACTCGAGCAGGGTGTAGTTTTTGAATTGCGGCACATCGCGGAAGTACGCCAGCGCATCTTCGGTGCAACCGTCCCCACGGCGCTCGGCAACGAGTTGATAGAGCAAACGCGCCTGGCCAATCAAGTCCAGGCTGATGTTGGCCATGGCAATGTCTTCTTCCAGGATGGGGCCGTGACCGCACCACTCAGCGTTGCGCTGTCCCAGCACCAACGCGTTGTCGGCCAGGTGCAGCAGGTAGTCTTGCGGTGCCAGGACCGGGGTGACTGGCGTGTCCATCACATATGCCCCACTTCGTCGGGCAACACGTAGAAGGTGGGGTGACGGTAAATCTTGCTGGCGGCGGGGTCAAACAACTCAGCCTTGTCGTCAGGCTCGCTGGCAGTGATGGTGGCCGAGGGCACCACCCAGATGCTCACGCCCTCTTGGCGACGGGTGTACACATCGCGCGCCATTTGCAAGGCGTGTTGCGCATCGCTGGCATGCAGGCTGCCGCAGTGCTTGTGCTCCAGGCCTTGCTTGCTGCGAACAAACACCTCCCACAAGGGCCATTCCTTGAGGGCAGGGGTGGCGGTCGTGGTGCTCATGCGGCCTCCTGCATCGTGCGTTGGGTCTCTTTGCGGGCATGCGCCAAGGCGGCATCACGCAGCCATTGGCCCTCATTCCAGGCTTTGACGCGGGTGGCCAGGCGCTCCTTGTTGCAAGGGCCATTGCCATTCACGGTGGCCCAGAACTCGTCCCAGTCGATGGCGCCGTAGTCGTAGTGCTGTCGCGCGTCGTTCCACTTCAGATCGGGGTCAGGGAGGGTCACGCCCAGCAACTCGGCTTGCGGGACGGTGGCGTCCACGAATTTCTGACGCAGTTCATCATTGCTGATGCGCTTGATGCCCCAGCGCATGCCCTGAGCGCTGTTGGGACTTTGGTCGTCGGGCGGACCAAACATCGCCAGGCATTTCCACCACCAGCGGTTGACGGCGTCCTGCACCAGTGCGCGCTGCTCGGCTGTACCTTTCATCATGGACAACAAGGCTTCGTATCCCTGCCGCTGGTGGAACGACTCTTCCTTGCACACGCGCACCATGGCACGTGCGTAGGGTCCGTAGGAACAACGACACAGCGGGATCTGGTTCATGATGGCAGCACCGTCCACCAGCCAGCCGATCACGCCCACATCGGCCCAGTTGAGCGTGGGGTAGTTGAAGATGGAGCTGTACTTGGCCTTGCCGCTGTGCAGGGCGGCCAACATCTCGTCACGGCTGGTGCCCAGGGTTTCAGCGGCGCTGTACAGATAAAGACCATGGCCGGCTTCATCCTGCACCTTGGCGATCAGGATGGTCTTGCGCTTGAGCGAGGGTGCACGGCTGATCCAGTTGCCCTCGGGCAGCATGCCCACGATCTCGGAGTGCGCATGCTGGCTGATCTGCCGCACCAGTGTCTTGCGGTAGGCCTCGGGCATCCAGTCTTGCGGCTCGATACGGCCGTCGGCATCAATACGCCGGTCAAAGGCGGCTTGCAAGTGGGCATGATCGGGCGCGGCGTGGGCCAGGCGCACCGTGTTTTTGTCTTCAGGCGAAAGGGGCAAATCCAGGGCTTGGGTGTACATGCAATCTCCTCGGAAAGGCGCGCTGGCTCACCTCAATGCAAAAACGGTCCAGAACGCGCAAGGGCATCGGTGATGCACCCTCAAGCGCAGAGTATATCCAATTAACCGACCGATCGGTTGGTTAATTCCAAGGGTATTCCCCAGGCCTGGAACGGCCCCGCGGACGACGTGGCCGCCTGCGAATCTGGATGACAAAGCGGGGTGGTAGCGGCTAGACTGGCAGCATGAAAGTACTCGACTCCATCGTGACCCAGGCGGCCAGAATCATGGCGGTGCGACGTGACATCCACGCCCACCCCGAGCTGTGCTTTCAAGAAAACCGCACCGCCGACCTGGTGGCCAGCAAGCTCACCGAGTGGGGCATCCCGGTGCACCGCGGCATGGGCACCACGGGCGTGGTGGGCATCCTGACAAGTGGCACGAGTGATCGGGCCATCGCCTTGCGCGCCGACATGGACGCCTTGCCCATGCAGGAGTTCAACCACTTTGAGCACGCGAGCCGTCACCCCGGCAAGATGCACGCCTGTGGTCATGACGGCCATGTGGCCATGCTACTGGCCGCTGCCCAGCACCTGGCACAGCACCGCAACTTTGACGGCACGGTGTATTTCATCTTCCAGCCCGCAGAAGAGGGTGGTGGCGGTGCTCGTGAAATGATCAAGGATGGCTTGTTCGAGAAGTTTCCTGTGCAGGCGGTGTTTGGCGTGCACAACTGGCCGGGCATGCAAGTCGGGCAGTTTTGTGTGAGCCCGGGCCCGGTGATGGCCTCGAGCAACGAATTCCGCATTGTCATCCGCGGCAAGGGCGGCCATGCCGCTTTGCCCCACAACGGAATAGACCCTGTGCCCATCGCATGCCAGGTGGTGCAAGCGTTTCAAACCATCATCACCCGCAACAAAAAGCCGGTGGATGCTGGCGTGATCTCGGTGACCATGATTCATGCGGGCGAAGCCACCAACGTGATTCCTGATTACTGCGAGCTGCAGGGCACGGTGCGGACCTTCACCGTCGAGGTGCTGGACATGGTGGAGCGGCGCATGCAACAGATCGCCGAGCACATCAGCGCCGCGCATGACGCCACCTGCGAATTTCACTTCCGGCGCAATTACCCAGCCACCTTCAACCATGCCGCGGAAACCGAGTTTTTGCGTGGTGTGATGGCCGACCTGGTGGGCCCTGAGAACGTCAAGCCCCAGGAGCAGACCATGGGGGCCGAGGATTTTTCCTACATGCTGCAAGTGGTGCCAGGGGCCTATGCTTTCATTGGCAATGGCGATGGACAACACCGCGAGACCGGTCATGCGGAAGGGCCTTGCGTCTTGCACAACCCCTCCTACGACTTCAATGACGAGTTGATTCCTCTGGGGGGCACCTTGTGGGTCAAGGTGGTGGAGAAGTGGCTGGCCAAAGCGTGAGCCCGGTCTAGGGGCGGTTTTCTAAACAAGCCGAGCCTGGTGGGCTACAGTCAAATTCCATAGCCTGACCAACAGGCCCACGAGGAGAACACCATGGCCACACGCAACCCCTTCCAGTTTCAAATGCCCGCCGACCTGGGGGACAACGTCAAGGCCCAGGCCCAGGAAATCTGGCTGGCCGGCTTGGGCGCTTTTTCCAAGGCCCAGCAAGAGGGCGGCAAGATGTTCCAGACGCTGGTCGATGACGGCGTGACCATGCAGCGCAACGCGCAAAAGGCGGCAGAAGCCAAGATCGCCGAGGCCACCGAGAAAATGACCACCATGGCGCAGCAGTTCACCCAGCAAGCCTCGGTGTTGGGTCAAAAGGCCACTGGGCAGTGGGACCGGCTCGAATCCATTTTTGAAGAGCGCGTGGCCAAAGCCTTGACCCGCATGGGCGTTCCGCCAGCCGAAGCACTGGCCGCCCTGGAGGCCCGTGTCGCGGCCCTGGAGGCCCAACTCAAAACAGGCAGCAAGCCGTCTCGAAAGACGGCTGCTCAGGCCGTTGCGAAGTCGTCGACCAAGACAGCATCCAAGTCGGCTGCCAAGGCACCCCTCACCCGGGGGACTCGTTCAACATCTACAGCCAAGACTGCGGCGAAAAAACCTGCCGCCAAGTCAAGCGGCGCTGCCGCCCGCCAGCGCTGAGCTGAGCAGACGGCAACGCCGCAGGCGCAGACCTCGGCCTGATCGCACCGGGGTCCAGGACGAACACGGACTCAGCGCTTGAACGCCACCACGTGTTGGTGTTGAACACCCAGGCCTTCGATGCCCAGGGACATGGTGTCGCCAGCCTTGAGGAAGACCGGTGAGGGCTTGCCGTTTTTCTTGACACCCATGCCCACGCCAGGAGGCGTGCCGGTGGTGATCACATCGCCTGGGTTCAGCGTCATGAATTGACTCACATAGCTCACCAGCTTGGCCACGCCAAAGATCATGGTCTTGGTGTTGCCGTCTTGCATGCGCTGGCCATTGTGGTCCAGCCACATATGCAGTTTTTGCGGGTTGGGTACTTCGTCGCGGGTGACCAGCCAGGGGCCAATCGGGCCGAAGGTGTCGCAACCCTTGCCTTTGTCCCAGCTGCCGCCGCGCTCGAGCTGGTACTCGCGCTCGCTGACATCATTGACCACGCAGTACCCGGCCACGTGGTTCAAGGCGTCCTTTTGCGACACATAACGAGCCTCAGTGCCAATCACGATGCCCAATTCCACTTCCCAGTCGCTCTTCACAGAACCCTTGGGCAGCATGACGTTGTCGTCCGGGCCTTGAATGCTGTTGTTGGCCTTCAAGAACACGATGGGTTCCTTGGGGATTGGCATGCCGGCTTCGGCCGCATGGTCTGCATAGTTCAGACCAATGGCCACGAATTTGCTGATATGGCTGATGGGGCACCCCATGCGAGGCTTGCCCTTGACCAGCGGCAGCTTGTCGGTCTTGAGCTTGCGCAGCTTGGCCAGTGCCTTGTCGCTGAGTTGATCGGGGCTGACATCTTGGATGACCTTGCTGAGGTCACGCAGCTGGCCGTGTGAATCGATCAGGCCGGGTTTTTCTTGGCCGGGTTTGCCATAGCGAACGAGTTTCATGGAGTGTTGCCTCGGGTTAAAAAAGTGTGGGACGAATTCAACGGGGAGTGATCTGACGAGCCGTGTGTGCGCTCAATAGGTGGCACGGCCACCCGAGAGATCAAACACAGCACCGGTCGAGAACGAGCAATCCTCGGTGCACAGCCAGGTCACCATGGCGGCGATTTCCTCGGGTTGGCCGAAGCGGCCCATGGGGATCTTGCTCAGCATGAACTGGATGTGCTCAGGCGTCATTTGATCAAAGATGGCCGTCTTCACAGCCGCCGGCGTCACGCAGTTGACTCGAACCTCGGTGTCGGCAAGTTCTTTGCCCAGGGATTTGGTGAAACCGATGACCGCGGCCTTGCTGGTGCTGTAGGCGCTGGCATTGGGGTTGCCGTCTTTGCCGGCCACCGAAGCGATGTTGACGATGCGCCCGTAGTTGCGCTCGCGCATGTGTGGGGCCAACTCGCGGCAGCACAGGAACACACCGTTGATGTTGACGTCCATCACCTGTTGCCAGGCGTCGACCGGGTAGTCCCACACTTTGGTGTTGGGACCGGTGATGCCTGCGCAGCAGACCAGAGCGTCGACCGGCGCAATGGCCAGTGTTTGGTGAGTGGCCTGGGATACCGAGTCATGTTGAGACACATCAACCGGCACGCAAGCGACGACACCACCCGGGAATTGCTGTTTGAGCTTCTCGGCGGCCGTGCCCATGCCGCCAATGTCACGGTCCCACAAGGTGACCCGTGCGCCGGAGGCGATCATGCGCTGTGCGATGGCAAAGCCCAGGCCCGTGGCGCCACCGGTGATGACGCCGTGGCGTCCTTTCATGTCGAGTTGGTTCATGTCGTGTCTTTCAGATGGTCATGCCGCCGTCCACCATGAAGGCATTGCCGGTGGCGAATTGTGACTCGTCAGACGCCAGGTAGACGATGATGGGCGCAATTTCGTGGGCCTGGGCCAAACGGCCCATGGGTTGCCGGGCAATGAAGTTCTTGCGTGCCTCGACCGGGTCGGCATAACTGTTGATGCGGTCGCCCAGCGAGGGCGTGTCCACGGTGCCGGGGCAGATGCAGTTGCAGCGGATACCCTGGGCCACATAGTCAGCCGCCACGCTCTTGGTCAGACCAATGACGGCGGCCTTGCTGCTGCCGTAAATGAAGCGATTCGGGAGCCCGCGCACGCTGGAACACACGCTGGCCATGTTGATGATGCTGCCGCCACCCTGGGCGAGCATGCGCGGGATCACTTGTTGGATCATCCAGAACTGCGAGCGAGCGTTGAGGTTGAACGCAAAGTTCCAATCCTCATCGGTGGCTTCCAGGATGGTGCCGTTGTGCACATACCCGGCGCAATTGAACACCGCATCGATCCGCTCCATGGAGGCCACCTGACGGGCAATGGCTGCCTTGTCCAGTACATCGAGCACTGCCGTGGTCACGTTGCTCACGCCCTGATAAGACGCCAGCAAGGGAGCCTTGACGTCGGTGGCGACCACCTGGGCGCCTTCAGCGGCCATGGCCAGGGCAGCAGCCTGGCCGATGCCCTGGCCAGCGGCGGTGACAAGAATGGTTTTGCCTTGGAGTCTCATGGGCGTGATCTGTGTGATGGGTTGAAGGGGGAAGGACGCAGGCGTGGTTGCATCGGCAGGGCCTAGGGGTTTGTTCGGATCGAACACGGCTTGACCCTGGGTCAGCACGCATGGGATGATTCTGCAACTGGTCTGACCACTTGTCCAATTCGCGTTATCCCTGATAACCCTCCGCACTCGCTCTCCATTCAGCGTCATCATGCCCTTGCACACCGTCGAGCCCCAGCGCCTGTATCGGCAAATTGCCGAACAGTTGCGCGCGCTTGTGTCAGCAGGGGAGTTCGAGGTGGGACACCGATTGCCGGCAGAGCGAGATCTTGCCGTACAACTCGGGGTGAGCCGTCCTTCCGTTCGCGAGGCGCTGATTGCGCTGGAGGTGGAGGGCATGATCGAGGTGCGCACCGGTTCGGGTATTTACGTTCGTGCGACCGCTGCGGAGGCTACCAAAGGGCGTGCAAGCCATGGTGCTGGTTCGGGGCATCACATCGATGAGGCGCCGCTGGATTGGGGTCCGTTGGAAGTCATCCAGGCTCGCGGGCTGATCGAGCCTGAAGCAGCGGCCTTGGCAGCCGAGCGGGCCACCCGCGCGGACATCACCGCCATCGCGGCGGGCTTGAAGCACATGCGGCAACAGGCGCAGCGCGGAGAAGTGCCTCGCGAAGGCGACGAAGCCTTTCACCTCGCCATTGCACACGCCAGTGGCAACGGGGTGCTCCTCGATACCTTGCAGCGCTACTGGCATGCCCGCCACGGTCCGTTGTTCGAGCGCTTGGGCGATTATTTCGAGAGCCCTGAGTCCTGGCAAATTGCACTGACTGAACACGCAGCGATTCTGGCGGCCATCAAAGCCCGAGATCCGCGGCAAGCCCGACACACCATGCAACGTCATCTGCGCATGGCGCTCAGGCGATACAGCGCCAACTGGCGTTGAGGCGTTTGCACATCTTTTCATCCACCACCATTCACCCACCACCAAGGAGACCACCATGACCAAACGAATCAGCCTCAAATTGCTGGCCAGTGCGGGCGCATTGGCTATCACTGCCGCGGGCCTGCTGGGCAGTGCCGCCGTACACGCTCAGCAAAAACTCAAGTGGGCCCACGTGTACGAAACCTCTGAGCCTTATCACAAGTGGTCGGTCTGGGCCGCCGAGGAAATCAAGAAGCGCTCGAACGGAAAGTTTGACATACAGGTGTTTCCTGCTTCCACACTGGGCAAGGAAACCGATATCAACCAGGGCATGACCTTGGGGACCGTGGACATGATCATCAGCGGAACATCGTTTGCTGCACGCACGTATCCGCGCCTGGGCATTGCCTACTATCCCTTCATCTTCCGCGATGGGGATCACCTGATTGCCTACTCGAAGAGCCCCGTGTTCCAGGATATGGTCAACGAGTTCCGCGCCAAGACCGGCATCCAGATCACCGCCTACACCTACTATGGCGCCCGTCACACCTCGGCCCAAAAAACCTTCACCAACTGTGAGGGGGTCAAGGGCTTGAAGATTCGCGTCCCTGACGTGCCTGCCTATACCGCCACCTGGCAAGCATGCGGCGCCAACCCGACACCGATCGCCTTTGCCGAGGTGTATCTGGCGCTGCAAAACGGCACAGTCGAAGCACAGGAAAACCCGCTGACCACCATTGAGGCGAAGAAGTTCTACGAAGTGCAAAAAGCCATCATGCTCACTGGTCACATCGTCGATGGGCTGACCACGCAAGTGGCCCCCCATCTGTGGAACCGACTCAGCGAGGCAGAACGCAAGATGTTCATCGATGTGACGCGTGAAGCCGCCGACAAGTCGACAGCTGACATCAAGAAGCGAGAGTCCGAGTTGGTGGCCGAGTTCAAGAAAAAAGGTTTGCAGGTGGTCGAGGTCGATCGCAAGAGCTTCCAGGACACCGTGCTCAAGAACAAGCCGCTGGAGTCGCTGGGCTTTACCCGAGCAGACTTTGACAAGATCCAGGCTGCCAAGTAAGTCGCAACACTGCGCTGTTCATGAACAACACACGCCACGACCCCTCTGACATCGACCTGATGCCCACCGTCATGGGGGAGGACGGTCAATTTCATGCGGTGGATGATGAGGTCGACTTGTCGGACACCACGCCCGAAGCCTGGGTGGCGTTGTTGTTCTTTTGGGCGCTGGGTCTGACGGTGTTCTACCAGTTCTTCACCCGCTACGCCCTCAACAATTCGGCCGCCTGGACAGAGGAAATTGCCCGCTATCTGCTGATTACCACGGTATTCACCGGAGCGGCCATTGGGGTGGGCAAGAACAACCACATCCAGGTGGATTTCTTTTACCGGTTCATGCCCGCTGGATTGGGTCGCTTCATGGCCACAGTCGTGGATGTGATGCGGGTCGCCTTTTTTGGGGCGGCCACCGTGCTGACCTGGCAAATGATGGACAAGCTGGGCAGCTACAAAATGACCATCATTGATTTGCCCATGAACCTGGTGTACGGGGTGTGCATGGCCGGATTTGCGGCCATGTGTCTGCGGGCGGTGTGGGTGGCCAAGGTGCACTGGCGTCGTGGCTACAGCGTGCTCGAACGCCCGGAGTCCAGCATGCAGGACCGCGATTGACGTTATTGACGGCGTCGCCCACTTCTTCTTTCATTGTGCGGATCTTCCCATGCTCAAGATTTTGTTTCTGTTTTTGATGAGCGGAGGCATTCCCGTGGCGATTGCCATGGCCGGTTCGGCACTGCTCTATTTGTTGCTGGTGCCGGGTTCACCACCCTTTGTGGTGATTCATCGCATGGTGTCGGGCATTGACAGTTTTCCCTTGCTGGCGGTGCCCTTTTTTATCCTGGCCGGCAACTTGATGAACAACGCGGGCATCACCAACCGTATCTATAACTATGCCTTGTCCTTGGTGGGCTGGCTCAAAGGTGGCTTGGGTCATGTGAACGTGGTGGGGTCGGTGGTGTTTGCCGGTATGAGTGGCACGGCCATTGCCGATGCAGCAGGCCTGGGCACCATCGAAATCAAGGCCATGAAGGATCATGGTTACGACACCGAGTTTGCCGTCGGTGTGACGGCGGCATCGGCCACGTTGGGTCCCATCATTCCGCCCAGCTTGCCGTTTGTGATCTACGGCATGATGGCCAACGTCTCGGTGGGCGCCTTGTTTCTCGCCGGCATTCTGCCCGGGGTCTTGATGGCGCTGCTGATGATGATCACGGTGGCCTATTTCGCGCACAAGAACAACTGGGGTTCCGATTACCAGTTCTCCTGGCCGCTCATCATCAAGGCTTTGGTCGAGACCGCTATGGTGATCGGGTGGCCGTTGGGCGTGTGGTGGCTGGTGGTGAAGTTGGGTATGCCCCCGCAAGCGACCGTCTTGTGTGCGCTCGTGGTGCTCTTTTTGGCTGACAAGGTATTCCAATTTCAAGCCGTGCTACCGATCATGACGCCGGTGCTGTTGATTGGCGGCATGACCACCGGGGTGTTCACTCCCACCGAAGGCGCTATTGCTGCCTGCGTGTGGGCGTTGATTTTGGGCTTTCTCTGGTACCGCACCCTGACCGCCAAGATGTTCGTCAAAGTCTGCCTGGACACGGTGGAAACCACGGCCACCGTGCTCTTCATCGTCGCGGCCGCCAGTATCTTTGGCTGGATGTTGACCGCCACGGGCGTCACCACGGCCATCAGCGCGTGGGTGCTGGAGTTCACACGCGAGCCTTGGGTGTTTCTGTTGTTGGCCAACCTCTTGATGCTGTTTGTGGGGTGTTTTTTGGAGCCCACCGCGGCCATCACGATTCTGGTGCCCATCCTGGTTCCCATTTGCCAGCAACTGGGTATTGATCTCGTGCACTTTGGGCTGGTCATGGTGCTGAACCTCATGATTGGCTTGCTGCATCCGCCCATGGGCATGGTGCTGTTTGTCTTGGCCCGAGTGGCCAAGCTCAGCGTGGAGCGCACCACCATGGCCATCCTGCCCTGGCTGGTGCCCTTGCTAGGCAGCCTGATCGTGATCACCTATGTGCCGAGTCTGGTGCTGTGGTTGCCCAAGATGGTGTATTGATCAAAGAGAGATGACATGACCCCCTATATCCGTTTACATGCCGCCGATGATGTGGTGATTGCACGCAGCCAGCTCATGAGTGGTGCTGCGATTGAAAACTTCCAGGTCAAAGGCCTGGTACCCCCAGGACACAAGGTGGCTGCGCGCAACATCGCTGCGGGCCAACCCGTTCGCCGCTACAACCAGATCATCGGCTTTGCCTCGCAGTCCATTGCGGCGGGCGAGCATGTGCATGTGCACAACCTCAACATGGGGCCCGAGAAAGGCAGCTTCGCGCGCGACTATGCGTTTTGCAGCGACGTCAAGCCGGAGCCTGCACGCCAGGAGGCGACTTTCATGGGCATCGTTCGCCCGGATGGTCGAGTGGCCACACGCAACTACATCGGCATTCTGTCCAGCGTGAACTGCTCGGCCACCGTGGTGCGTGCCATGGCAGACCACTTCTCGCGCCGAACCAACCCGTCGGCGTTGGCCGCTTTTCCCAACGTCGACGGCGTGGTGGCACTCACGCACGGCACTGGCTGCGGCATGGGCTCGGAAGGGCTGGGCATCACCTTGTTAGAGCGCACCCTGGCGGGTTATGCCACGCATCCCAATTTTGCGGGCGTGATCATGGTGGGGCTGGGTTGCGAGGCCAACCAGATCAACACCTGGCTCACGCGCAGCGGTTTGCAGGAAGGCAAGACCTTGCACACATTCAACATCCAGGACATCGGGGGGACAGCCAAGACGGTGGCCAAGGGAATCGCACTGGTCGAGCAGATGCTGCCGCAAGCCAACGCGGTTCAGCGTGTGCCCTGCAGTGCCTCCCACATCGTGGTGGGTTTGCAGTGCGGCGGTTCGGACGGGTATTCGGGTATCAGTGCCAACCCGGCGCTGGGTGCCGCGGTGGATTTGCTGGCCGCCCATGGCGGCACGGCCATTTTGAGCGAAACGCCGGAAATCTATGGCGCCGAGCACTTGCTGACCCGCCGAGCGGTCACCCAAGCCGTGGGCGAGAAACTGGTGGAGCGCATCAAGTGGTGGGAGCATTACACCGAGATCAACCAGGGCGAGATGAACAACAACCCGTCACCGGGCAACAAGGCGGGCGGTCTCACCACCATCCTCGAAAAATCGCTGGGGGCCGTGGCCAAGGGCGGCACCACCAACCTGCAGGCGGTTTATGAATATGCTGAGAAAGTCAATGCGCACGGCTTTGTCTACATGGACACCCCGGGCTACGACCCGGTGAGCGCCACAGGGCAAGTGGCCGGTGGCGCCAATCTCATCTGCTTCACCACCGGTCGCGGCTCAGCCTATGGTTGCGCCCCATCGCCCTCGCTCAAGCTTGCCACCAACAACACCTTGTGGAAACGTCAGTCCGAGGACATCGACATCAACTGCGGTGACATCGTAGACGAGGGTGTCTCCATTGAAGCCAAGGGGCGTGAAATATTCCAGGCGATTTTGGACTGTGCATCCGGCAAACCCAGCAAGTCCGAGCAGCACGGCTATGGACAGCAGGAGTTCGTGCCCTGGCAAGTCGGTGCGGTGATGTGACGCGGGTTGCCACCCTGAAGGCAGCACACTCTTTTCTTGTTTGACCGGGAATTTTCATGGCGCATATTTTTCAAGCCGATGACCTTGAGCGCAAGGTGGCCAGTCTCTTTGCCGCGGCCGGCAGTCTGCCCGCCGAAGCCCAGCAAGTGGCGGCCAACCTTGTACTCGCCAACCTGAGCGGGCACGATTCGCATGGCGTCGGCATGGCACCACGTTATGTAGACGCCATTCTTGAAGGCGGTCTTGTTCCCAACACGAAAGTGGCCACCCAGGTCGATGCGGGCATGCTGCTGGGGCTGGATGGTCAACGTGGCTACGGCCAGATCGTGGGCGCGCAGGCGATGGAGGCTGCCTTTGCCAAAGTCGAACAGCATGGCGCGTGTATCTTCTCGCTGGCGCGCGCGCACCACCTGGGACGGATTGGCCACTTTGCCGAAATGGCGGTGGCCCGGGGCTGGGTCTCGCTGCACTTTGTCAACGTGCTTTCACGGCCGGTGGTGGCACCCTGGCAGGGCGGCGATGGGCGCTTTGGCACCAACCCCTGTTGTATCGGCATTCCCGTGGGCGTGGGCGATGCGCGCCGTGAGCCCATCATCCTCGACTTCGCCACCAGCCGTGTGGCGCAAGGCAAGATGCGTGTGGCCTACAACGAAGGCAAGCAAGTCCCGCCGGGCACCCTGATCGACGAAGCCGGACAACCCACGACCAACCCTGGCGTGGTGGTGGTGCCGCAAAGCAAAGGGGGCTATGGTGCCTTGATGACTTTTGGTGAGCACAAGGGCTTTGGCATGGCAGTGGCGTGTGAATTGCTGGGCGGTGCATTGAGCGGGGGGGGCACCTGGCATCGAGAGCCCGACAACCGCCGTGCGGTGCTCAACGGCATGCTCACCATCGTGATTGACCCCCAGGCTCTGGGGACGCAGGCCTCGTTTGCCGAAGAAACCTTGGCCTTCATTGACTGGTTGCGCAAGAGCCCAGCCGCACCGGGGTCCGAGGGCGTGGTGCTGGCCGGAGAGCCCGAGCGTGCCGCCCGCGTGCAGCGCCGTCACGAAGGCGTGCATGTGGACGATGCCACCTGGCAAGAAATTGTGACGGCCGCAGGCAAAGT
>RFTK01000060.1 GCA_009923505.1 Betaproteobacteria bacterium | reverse complement strand
ACGGTGCACCCGACGGCTTTACCTATCAGGCCGATGGCAACAACCTGCTGATTCTCCAAGGTGATGTCACCATCATCACGTTGTCGCTTGACCCCGCAACGGGCGAATACCTCGCCGTACAAAATGCCCCGGTGATCAATGTGTCCGGTCTCGGTGAAAACAACCAGGACTTCCAGGTCGGCTACCGCGTGACTGATGGCGATGGCGACACCACCCAAGGACAGCTCGCCATCACCGTCAACGATGACACCCCTCACGGTTCCTTCAACGAGATTAACCTGCTAGATGACGATGCGCTGCCCGGGGGTAACCCAGGTGGCATTGGAGATGTGGCGCCAGACACCGCGTTTGCCACCGGTAATCTCGACTTTGCCTTCGGCGCCGATGGGGGCTCCATTGCTTGGCTCACCACCGGCGCGCCAGAGGGCTTCACCTACGAAGCCGAAGGCACCAGCTTGCTCGTCAAGCAGGCGGGTACCCTGGTTCTCACGTTGACCCTTGATCCGGTCAGTGCTGCCTACACTGTGGTGCAAAACGCTGCCATTCTTCATGCGTCAGGTCTGGACGAAAACAGCCAGGCCTTCACCATCAATTACAACGTACTGGACAACGACGCTGACCCAGCCATCGGTCAGTTCTACATCACCGTGAACGACGACACGCCAGTGGTCACACAATTGAACGATGTCTGGTTCCAGAACACGGACAACCCTGTGCCTGGCGGTGACAGCCAATTTTCGTACTCCATTGGAGCTGACAAACGATCGACATTCAGCAATGTGGATTCCGACTTTTCCATGTTCAGTCTGAAAGGTGAAGTGGGGATCAATTCCATCACCAATACCCACATCACATGGAATTCCGAGGACACCACATCAGCCGTATTTCGATTTGATTTCGATTACCAACCCAACGAAGCCTCGCCCAGTACGGCGCATGCCATGGGCACGCTGATGTTTGACAAGGCAGAGGGCACTTACCACATCAATCTGGACCAATACATCGAGGGATTCAATATCCTCACCACATCATCGGCACTGTCGATCACCGGGTACGAATCCAACTCGACGCAGGTCGACAAGACGCAGCCTGCGGTCAGCGTGGCTCAACTGAGTGATGGTGCTTTTGTTCAATTCACCAGCGTGTCTGAACCAGGAGGAGGCACCGGCAGTAACAATTTACAGGTCAATGGGGTAGATGCTGACAGTAACCACTGGGCTGCTGGCGAGTTGTTTTCTCAGTCAACAGGCTGGGTCAGCATCTCCAACCTGTCTGACGGCGTGAATGGCGATACGATGCAAAAAGGCGAGGTGTTGAATTTGAGTCTCTTTGACTTCAACCCCTACGGCAACCTCAGCGCGTCGCCCAATGCAGGTGCCAGTGGCATGTTCCTCAAGTTCGATGGCATTGGTTCAGAGGATCTGGTGGTGGTGTTGAAATTGGTGGATACTGAGACGCTCGCGCATACCACCCGGGCCTTGATCGTGGATAACACTGACATTTTGAAGCTCGGCAACGTGTTGACCCCTGACTATCACATCGTTTTGGATAACAACGACGGAGCGGTCATCATCGAAAGCAATGACTTCAACGGGGCAGGCGAGCACTTTGTCATGACAGGGGCGCAAATCCTGACGTCAACTGAGGGAATCACCGGATCGGCACTGAATTTCAATTCACAAACAGGGTTGTCGGGCGCCAGTACAACAGCGCAGTCTTTTGGTGCCACGACAACGGACGGCGATGTCATCAAAATCTCTGATATCGGCATCATGACCAACCAGACCTCGACCTTGGATTCGCATCTTGAATTTAAATTTGCCATCAAAGATGCCGACCTGGACGCCTCGCCCACGCAAACCTTGAATGCTTACATAGCAGGGAGTGATATCAATCCACTCGAATCTTTGATGTAACCCTGACATCACAGGGTTGAACCCCTGTGTTCGAGAGCGGCCATTGGGCCGCTCTTTTTTTGACAGAAATGGGTAGATCTGCTCATTGATTCCGGGAATATCGCTCAGCCTTCTTCGCTTTTAAGCTCACTCGGGTTGTCACCACGTGGGTGGCTTTGCGTAGAGGAATCAAAACTGCTGTGAACTATTCTTTCCGACCCCCACTGAAACACTGTGCTGCAATTTTCTTCACCAGCGTGATGCTGACAAGCGCGCTTGCACAAAACCTGCCAGAGACTGTTTACAAGGTGCTAGAGCGGTATCCCGCTGTAGGGGCCTCGATGGCTCGAGTCGAATCGGCACAGGCTGACATTCAACGGGCTCGAGGCGCACATTGGCCGCAGCTGTCCTGGTCTGGAACCTACAGCCAATACCACGAGAGCAACTTGGTGAATCACTGGATCCAGTCCCCTACCGTGAATCTGAATCTGTGGTCTGGACGAAAGATTCAGTCAGACGTTGAGCGCGCTCAGGCCACCACGCAAGCACGCCGCGAGCAACACCGGATGACGCGGGACGATATCAGCTTGTTGGCCACTGAAAGCTATCTGGGCTGGGCGCTTCAGAAAAATCTGGTTGCATTGGCCATGGCCAATTTGGCGACCCACCAGAAAATACTCTCTGACTATCAGGCCATCGTACAGATTGATCCTGGCCGTCGAATTGACATGAACCAGGCGCAGGTTCGGCACGACAACGCGAACTTGTCACTGATACAACGGCAATCAGACCTCAGAAATGCCGAGCTTCGTCTCAAACGTTTGCTGCTGGCTGATCTTCCCGAGGAGCCAGGCGGACTGGATGACTTGAAGGACATCATTCCCACCACCGTGAACGATGCATTGGCGAGTCTCAACAACAATCACCCCGTCATGGCCAATTGGAACGCGCAACTGGCAGCAGCCCGCGCTGGTGTTAGTTACGCAAAGTCACAGTATTCACCCACTGCGCAAGTGAATTACGGTCGACAAACCTACCCAGGAATCGCCCAAGGCGTCTATGTCACGCAATTGATTGTGAGCGTACCTATTTGGGATGGGGGTGCAACCATCGGAGCAGTGAAAACAGCCCAAGCGAATCTAGACGCCATTGAGTTCAGTCTGGAGGAAGCCCGGTTGGTTCTGAGCGAAAAAATTCATTCGGTCTGGACGGAATGGAAATCTTCGACCGATCGGCATCAACTCAGTCAGGTTCAGATCAACACGGGAAAAAATCTGGTGGATGGCTACTGGTTGCAGTTCAGGGTGGGCCGGCGCACGCTGTTGGATTTGCTGAACGTGCAAAGTGATCTGTACAACTACCAGATCAATGACGCCATGGCACAACATGAAATTCGAATGGGACAAGCACGATTGTTGGCTGCTATGGGGTCGTTGGCCCAAACCTATGACCGAGCGGCACTCAGCCCTCAAAAATCAGCCAACTTATCTTCAGAGAACCCGGTGGGACACCCATGACTTCAGCGGCAACCTCTGTGGATGATCCGTTGTTGATATGCCTCGCACTCATGTCTAAATTGGTTGGACAGGAAACGCATGCCAACACACTGAGAGCCGGATTTGCCGTGGACAATCATGGGCATATCCCTGATGACGCCTACCCCGACGTAGCCCGCCAACATGGCATGCAGGCGCAATGGGCTCGCATAGGTCTGGAGCAAATACCTCCTTATGCCTACCCAGTGATTTTGAAGCTGCGCCATGGACAAAGTTGTGTGCTTCTATCCGTGCAAGAGACGATGGCGGAGGTGTTGCGTCCCCAGACGGGTCATGAGGCAGTCATCGTGCCGATGCATGAACTGGCTCAGGAGTATCTGGGCAAGTGCTTGATGGTGAGTGCCTTGCCCACACGGAGTGAAGGTCAACTGGTCTCCTACAAAGGGGAAGCCTTTCATTGGTTTTGGGGAACCCTGTGGCGCTTCAAGGGTTTCTATCTGGAATCCATGCTGGCTACCGTGGTGGCCAACTTGCTGACGCTGTCGCTGGTGTTTTTCACGATGAATGTGTATGACCGGGTTGTCCCCACGCTGGCATACACCTCGCTTTGGACGTTGGCCATTGGCACTTCAGTGGCGATCTTCTTTGAATTTCTGATGCGTTGGGTCAAAGCCCGTCTGGTGGATCTGGGGGGGCGAAAAGCCGACACTGTGCTCAACGCCGCACTCTTGCGAGAAATCATGTCGATTCGTCTTGAAAATCGACCGCAATCCATCGGAATATTTGCCAGTTCCATGCGGGACTTTGAGGCGCTACGGGATTTCTTTTCTTCGGCATCGTTGGTGTTGATCGCTGATCTACCGTTCTTGTTGCTGTTTCTGGTGGTGATCGGTTTGATGGGGGGGCCATTGGTGTGGGTGCCGGCCACCGCAGTCCCCTTGCTGATCTTGGTAGGTTTGTGGGCACAACGTCCTTTGATGCGAGCCATGCGGCGCAACATGAAAGAAACTGGCGAAAAGCAGAGTGTGCTGGTGGAGTCGTTGATGAATCTGGAAATTCTCAAGGCGCATAACGCAGAAGGGTATTTGCAAAAGCGCTGGGAGCAAGCCAACGCAGCCACTTCGGAGTCGTTCAAAGAAATTCGTTCGTTGACCAACCTGATGCTGGGCATCACCACCTGGACGGGGCAAATGGTGTCCGTGGCGATGGTGGTCATGGGAGTCTATTTGATTGGCAGCCAACAGTTAACCTTGGGCGCCTTGATTGCCTGTGTGATTTTGGCCAGTCGTGTGATCAGCCCCTTGGGGAGCATCATGGGGCTGGCGGCTCGTTATCAACAAGCGCGTTCCTCGCTGGATACCCTCAATGGCTTGATGCAGCGACCTCGTGATCGTCATAGTCATCGCCGTTATTTGGTGCCCGAGACAATTGTGGGCAATCTGCGTGCTGCCGATGTCAGCTTCACCTACCCGGGTGAAAGTCATCATCAAGTGTTGCAACACATCCATCTGAGTCTGACAGCCGGTGAGCATATGGCAGTTTTGGGCAAGGTGGGCAGTGGGAAAAGCACGCTTCTTCGGCTTCTTGCGGGCCTCTACACCCCTCAAAGCGGCCATGTATTTATCGACGATATTGACCGAGCCCAAATCGATCCGGCCGAGTTACGCAGCAAGATCGGATACCTCGGTCAAGAGGCACAACTCTTCATGGGAACCTTGCGAGAAAACTTGGTCTTGAATGACAGTTGGATCAGCGACGAGACCTTGATCTCTGTCCTGAAGAAGTTGGACCTGTACAGCTTGGTCACCCATCATCCCAAGGGGCTGGACATGTCGTTGACTGAAGCTGGTGGCGGTTTGTCAGGGGGACAGCGCCAATTGCTGGCGGTTGCTCGCTTGATGGTGCGAGAGCCCCGATTGGTCTTCATGGACGAGCCGACCTCACTCATGGATCAGGGCACTGAAAACAAGGTGATCGAGGTGCTGGGCGAATGGTTGAACGGCAGAACCCTGGTGCTGGTAACGCACAGATTGCAACTGCTGACCTGGGTAAACAAAATCCTGGTGCTCGATCAGGGGAAAACCGTCTCGATGGGGCCTCGTGATCAGGTGTTGCGTCAATTGGTGCAAGGCATTCCCAAAAGCCCCTCCGTCTCCAAGCCCGCTTCCCCAAGCACCACGCCATCGTCCCAAGAATCACTCAAGGATGTCGCTCAGGCAGCTTGACCACGGACTTCCACCATGAACTCACGATCGCTTGCACCGCTGCCATCCTTGGCTGTTCTTCACGCCCAGACACTTGAAGATCAAGAGCGGCGAACCAGCCGATGGCTGATCGTGATCATTGGTCTGGTGGTGGTGGCTGGAGTGGTCTGGGCTGCGTTCTTCAAAATTGAAGAGGTCACCAAAGGTGTGGGCAAGGTGATACCAGTCAGCCGTGAGCAGGTGATCCAAAGCTTGGATCCTGGGGTGCTGGCCGATATGCATGTCCGAGAAGGCGATCATGTCACCAAAGGGCAAGTCCTGCTACGCATTGACGATGCACGCTCAGGCTCGGTGTATCGCGAGGCACAAGAAAAGTGGATGGCCTTGTCAGCGCAGGCCGCTCGGCTGCGCGCGGAGGCCTATGGTGCGGGCATGAATTACCCACCATGGGTCACGCAACGCCCTGAGTTGGTCAAGCGCGAATCATTGATCTACCAATCCAGGCGGCAAGCCCTGGAAGAAGAACTGCTGTCCATGAAGGAGTCCATGACGCAAATTCAACGCGAGATCGCCATCACCGAACCCCTGGTGGCGCAAGGGGTCTTGTCTGAAGTCGAATTGCTGCGTTTGCGAAGGCAGCAAGCTGACCTGCAAACCAGCTTGTCCGAGCGAAAGAATCGATATGCCACCGAGGCCAGTACTGAACTGTCCCGAATTGAATCCGAGTTGGCTCAGACACGTGAAAATTCTCGTGCGCGCGAAGATGCTTTCAGACGGACGGTGATCCGCGCGCCGATGGATGGCATTGTGAAGAACGTGCAAGTGACCACCCTGGGTGCAGTGGTGTCGTCAGGCCAGAACATCATGGAAATTGTCCCCGTGCAAGATGCCATGTTGGTTGAGGCGTATGTCAAACCATCAGAAATTGCGTTCCTGGAGGTCAATCAGCCTGCCGTGGTCAAGCTGACAGCCTATGAGTTCAGCAAGTATGGCGGTCTGGAGGGGGTTGTCGAGCATCTGAGCCCGGACACTCTGAAGGATGAGAGCAAACCGAGAAAGCCGGGCGAAGCACCGGTTGACCTGGAGGAGGGGTTTTATCGGGTACTCATTCGTGTCACAGACAAAAGCCTGGACCGTCATGGCAAAAAAATTCAGACATTACCCGGTATGACGGCATCGATTGAGATCAAAACGGGTGAGAAAACCGTGCTGGAATATGTGTGGCGCCCATTGAAAAATCTGTCACAAGCACTGAAAGAGCGTTAAGGCAATGTCTGACGCTCGATGTGATGAGTTCAAGGCCCAGGATGTTGCCTCCCTATGAGTTTGTGATCGTGGGGGCCGGTTTGGCAGGCACCACAGCGGCAGAGACCCTTCGGCACGAGGGAGCCCTGGGCCGTATTCTGTTGATTTCAGGCGAAGCGTATTGGCCGTACCAACGACCGCCATTGTCCAAGCGATTTTTGACAGAAGGGATCAGCCCAAAGCCTGTCCCGTTATTGAGCGAGGCGACGCTTCGCGAACTGGACATTGAGTTGAGGTTGTCGACCCGTGTCAGCAGCCTGGATGTCACCGGCCATACCTTGCGCACACAGCAGGGTGAGTCTGTGGGCTACCGAAAATTGCTGATCGCCACAGGCTCAACGCCGGTGCGACTACAGCTACCAGGCGATCACTTGCCTGGTGTGCACTATCTGCACTCGCTGGCCGATGCGCAGGCCTTGCGAAGCAGTCTGGAGTCGGCGAAGCAGGCGGTGGTCATTGGCGGCAGCTTCATCGGTCTGGAGGTTGCCTCCTCGTTGAAACGCCGCGGTCTTGGCGTCACGATCCTGGAGCGTGATGAGTTGTTTGGACAGTTGGAAACGCCGCTCATTTCAAGTTTTTTCCAGCGTTGTTTCGCCGATCAAGGGGTTGAGGTGCTGGTGGGTGAGATGCCGGTGGCTTTTCGTGGCGATCAACGGGTTGACGCTGTCATGACCCAAGGCGGTCGTCACTTGCCCTGTGACATGGTTGTGATTGGTGCTGGTGTGGTGCCAGTCACGGATTTTTTGCAAGGCAATGGCTTGGCGACAGAGCAAGGCGTCGCTGTCGATCGTTTCTTGCAGTCCCATGACCCCGATGTCTTTGCCGCCGGTGATGTGGCGTATTTTTTTGATCCTGTGATTGGGCATCACCACCGTGTCGAGCATTGGGACAATGCTGTCAAACAAGGCCGCTTGGCTGCACGCAACATGCTGGGCAAGCGACTGCCTTATGAAGAAGTGAGTTACTTTTACAGCCAGATCTTTGACAACAGTTTCAATCTCCTGGGTGAGATTGAAGCTTCTTACGAGCGGATCGACCGAGGTTCCTTGCAGGAGAAGTCGTTTGCCGCGTTCTACTTGAGTGATGATGTGCCACGGGCCTTGTTTTCGCTGGGACGTCCTACGCAAGAAACCCGTCTGGTCGAAACGCTCATCAAACATCGTGTCAATTTGAGAGTCAGCAAATCGACCTTGTCTGATCCGCAGGCCACTTTGCAGAAAATTCCTAACCAGACCCTGCTGATCTTGCAAGGTGGCGGAGCGTTTGGGGCCTTTGAGTGTGGGGCTGTCAAAGCACTTGTCGAGGCTCATATTTGTCCTGACATTGTGGCGGGCGTTTCTATTGGAGCCTTCAATGGCGCCATCATTGCCAGTCATCCTGACCGGCCCGTGGCCGCCTTGGAGGCGTTTTGGCAAGAGTTGTCGACGCCAGGGGTCATGGCCACCGATGAGTCGATGCGTCGCTTGCTGGCGTCTGGCCAGATTGCCTGGTGGGGGGTGCCGCAGTTTTTCGGACCACGGTGGTTGCAGGTGCCGGCTACGCAGGATCAGTGGCCCCTTCATTGGACCAGTTTGTACGACACGAGTCCGATGCGAAAACTGCTGCTCAAGTACGTGGATTTCGCCCGACTGAAATCCAGTCCCATTCGGTTGTTGGTCAGCGCTGTCGAGATTGAAAGCAGTGAATTGGTACTCTTTGACAGCTATGTCGATGACCTGACTCCCGAGCATATTTTGGCCAGCGGGAGCCTACCCCCGGCGTTTCCCTGGACCTCCGTGAATGGCCGTCATTATTGGGATGGGGGCATTGTCAGCAACTCGCCGCTTGAGCGTGCGATGGAGCGCTGTGGCTCAGCGGGCAAGCGGGTTTTTATTATTGATCTGTTCCCGGGAGAGAGGAGACTGTTACCCACCAATCTTCTGGAGGTGATGTCAAGGCGTGACGAAATTGTGTACGCTGAGCGTATCCGCAACGATGTGCAGACTCGGCAAACGGTGCGTGATTTTCAAAGCCTGGTACAGGAACTCATGACCGAACTGCCCTTGGAATCAGCCCAGCGCTTGCGCCATCAACCTCGCTTTATTCAGTTGATGGGGGAAGAGGCGCCTACCGTCATCACTCGTATCGTTCGAGAAGGCGGCGATAACGAGCCGTCCTCGCCTGAGTACGATTTTTCAAGTCAAACGATCAAACACTTGATTGAGGCGGGATATCGGATGGGGCGTCTGGCGGTGGCGACGTCTCGCCCATTGACGTAACAGGCAGTTATCGACGTGCTTTGTCCTGCAACGAACTGACGTCAAGCTAACCCTGCAATAGTCTACGAGCCTCAATAGACACGAGGCTACGACATGAATGAAGACGTGCAATTTCAGCACGAGGGGTTCTCGGTTGAATCGGGTTGCGTCATCTTGTCGGGGCAGGTAGTTTCTCACCGCTAAAGGGGTCTATCATGAAACGTTCACACGTATGTCTCATCTGGCTGAGCCTGGTCATCGCGCCGACAGCCCATGCACAGCTTAACTACGACATGGGAAAGTCGGTCTACCTGGACAACTGTGCCAGCTGCCACGGCGCCACGGGTAAAGGGGATGGGCCCATGAAGGCGTATCTGGTCAAGGCGCCCAGTGACCTCACCACCATCACTCAGCGTAACCACGGTACGTACCCTCACCAGCGTGTCTGGGAGGTGATCGATGGCCGATCCAGTGCCGAACCTGGCCCGCATGGGTCCCGTGAAATGCCCATCTGGGGTAACGAATTCAAGTCACAACAGGAGCGTGCGCCGTGGTGGGGCATGCCCTACGGGGGCATGCACCGGGGTGGTCCTGAATGGCAGGTGAACCAGCGGATTTCGTCGCTGGTGGATTATTTAGCGCGGATTCAGTCTCGCTAATTCACCAGAGACATCTGGAGTCGTCTCCACCAACAGCCTCCTATCAATCAAGGAGCGCGACATGGCCGCTCTGTCGGGCTTGATAGGGGCGGCACAGATCACGTCGCCCCACTTGGCCATCTCTTTTTGCTGTAACACGCTACCCTCAGGAGAATCTGAACAATCCAACGCAGGGTACCCCTAAGTCCTGGGTTGTCAAAACCAGGGTGACAGCACAAGGTGTTCCCCCGGATTGACTTCATACGGGTTCACACCATACTGCTTGTGAGCGAACAACACACCTGGGAGTTACACCATGCCACGGCACAACCCGATCGACGACACCGTTCCCCAGCGCATTGCCCGCTACGGTGATCTGGTGCCCTACAAAGACAGCATGAGCCGTTCGGACAACATTCCACCCGAGGCCATGATGATGATGTCCCCAGACAAAGTGATGCCCGTGATGTCGCCGCTGGGTTGGGAGGGTCGCAGCAAGATTGCACCGGTCAAGGGTGCGCCAGGGTTGACGATCACCCTGGCCGAGTGTCCACCCGGTGACAGCGCAGGTTTGCACAAGCACACCAACGCCGTGGAAAACTTCTTTTGTGTGCAAGGGGTCTTTGAAATTACCTGGGGTGATGAAGGACAGTTCTCCACGCTGCTCCATCCGCTGGACTTCATCTCGGTGCCCGCGGGCGTCTACCGCGATTTCAAAAATGTGGGGGCCGAGATGGGCCGCCTGTTGGTGATGATTCAGCCCATGCCGGGTGACACGCAAGATGCGGTGTACCACGCAGAGTCCACCGGGCGTGAAATTGTGCAGCGCTGGGGTGAGGACACCTTGCAGGCCATGGCACGCATCGGAATTCGCTTTGGTGAGCCCGCGGCCTGACACGCCGTTCGCGCTGATCAGCCTGCCAAAGAACTGACCCCGCGCGCGGTGATGACCTGCCCCTTGCTGAACGCTTCGTGCTGGGTCTCCACCTTATCGAGCTCATACAGGTAGTTGACCATCAGGCCGGCCGATTGTTGCAAGCCTTTTTTCGACAGGTCGGCTGCCCAGTTGATTTGGTACAGGGTGGCCCCATTGGCCAGGTGGAACTTGGCCACTGAATCCCCACGCCGTTCATGGGTGTAGTGCATCAAATAAAGAGCACACAGGCGCTTGAGTGCCTCCTGATGCTCAGCGGGGCAGTTGGAGGGGTGCCATCCGTCCTTCAATCGCTCAGACCATTTGCGCTCGCCCAACCGCAGGGTGCTGATGGCCGCATCGAAGCGTTTGAGTTGAGCGGGCGTGGCATCGAAGGTGGTCAGTTGGGCGCCCTGGTCCATCCATTGGGTGAAGCCGGGAATGGGCGAGAGGGTGGAAAACGTTTTCAGCGTGGGAATGTCATCGATCAACTTTTGTGCCACACGTTTGATCAGGAAATTGCCCAGCGACACCCCCTTGAGTCCTGGTTGGCAGTTGCTGATGGAATAAAAAATGGCTGTCTTGAAGGTCTTGGGCGCTCCCACGTCGGTTTTCTTGTTGATGAGCACGCCCACGTCGGTTGAAATGCTTGGCACCAGGGCGACTTCCACAAAAATCAAAGGCTCGTCGGGTAGCTGTCGATGAAAGAACGCGTAGCAGCGCCGGTCGGGTTGCAAGCGGCGGCGCAAATCGTCCCAGCCATCGATGGCATGGACCGATTCATGCTGGATAATTTTTTCCAGCAACTGCGCGGGCGAGTTCCAGGTGATTTCATGCAGCTCCAGAAATCCCGGGTTGAACCAGGAGCTCAACAGATGGTGCATGTCTGCATCAATGGCGGTCCAGTGTGGGTGCGAGCCCAACTGAGACAGCAAGGTTTTGCGCATCTCGATAATCGCCTGTGTCCCTTTCGGGGCTCGGTTGATGCGCCGCAGCAATGCTTTGCGCATTGGACTCGCCCTGCGCGCCCATCAATCGCTTGGCAGTTTGGCGCGCGAGCTCCAGAGAGCGCTGTTCGGTGAACCGTTCAAACATCATGCTGCTCCCATGCTGATTCGAATCACATCGGCTGCATGCATCACATGCGCTGACGCCAGTTGCTGGGCTTCTTCAGGACGGCGCGCCTCTATTGCTTGTACCACCAACTCCAGCTCCTGCAGGGTCTGGGTGAGGCGGCCCGGTGAGCTCAGCGACACACGGCGCAGGGCGGTGACCCGGTTGTTCAATTGTGTGAGTAACTCGCCAATCATGCGATTGCCGCAGCCGTCCAGCAGCACCGCATAAAACGCATTCTTGGCACTGAGCAAGGACTGGGTGGTGTCAGACGCCGCTGGGGTGCGCAGATACTCGAGCGCTGCGCGCAGTTGCACCCGTTGATCGGGACTGGCATGGCGCGCAAACTCGGCACTGGCCAGCCCTTCAAGGGCACCACGTACCGCATACAAATCGTTGACGTCCTTCAGGGACAAGGTGGCCACCACGGGCCCCTTGTAGGGAATGTTGTGAATGAGGCCCTCGGCCTGCAAATGTTGCAAGGCCTCTCGCAGAACCGTTCGGCTGACCCCCAGGGATTGCCACAGGTCTTTTTCTACCAGCTTCTGCCCTGGTGCGAAAGTGCCGTGCAAGATGGCCTCGCGCAATTTGTCCGTGGCCAGTTGCCGCAGCGAAACAACTTCGCGGGACAAATCCATATCGAGTGTGCTCATGGGTGTAGAGATGGTGAGCGTGTGGGTAGAGTCGTGGAGGGACGAACCTGGATGGTGCTAGTTGA
Source organism: Betaproteobacteria bacterium (assembly GCA_009923505.1). Classification (GTDB taxonomy): domain Bacteria; phylum Pseudomonadota; class Gammaproteobacteria; order Burkholderiales; family Burkholderiaceae_C; genus Limnohabitans. The sequence goes on along the minus strand of RFTK01000060.1, from coordinate 6,878 downwards.
GTCGGTGTTCAGGCGATGCGTCAGTTTCGCTCCTTGCGTTGCTTGACCCAGCGGGCATTGTCTTCACCCAGTCGTGGCGCTGCGCGTCGGATGGCCGGTCGTTGGCCATTGAGCTTGAAGGGCGTGGCGTGGATGGGTAGCACTTGGGCTTGTGGTGTGGTGGTTGTGACGAGCATTTCACGGTCGCGGATGTAAGGGTGTTGGAGCAGGTTGGCGATGTCAAAGACCGGTCCGGCGGTGATATCACGTTCTTCGAAAAAGTCCAGAGCCTCTTGCAACGACAACTGCCCTACGTGGTTCTGGATGAGCGTGTCGAGGGCGTCCACATGGGCAATTCGCGCCTCGTGCGAGGAAAAGCGCGGATCATCCATGGCCTCAGGGCATCCAATGCCGGCAAACAACCGAGCCAGGGTGCCATCCATGCCCGCTGATAGCGCAATCCAGGTGCCATCACGGGTTTGATACACATTGCGGGGAGCATGCGTGGGGCTTCGACTGCCAGCACGCGGATAGACTTGACCCGTCAGCGAGAACTCTGCGGCTTGCGGACCCAGCATGGCAAAGAGGGGCTCAAAGAGGGAGAGGTCCACTTCTTGAACTTCGGGGGCGCTGGTGCGGCGCTGCTTTAGAACCAGTGCGTTGGCAATGGCCGCGCCATACAGACCTGCCACCGTGTCGGCCAGTGCAAAGGGCGGCAAGACGGGCGGGCGATCTGCAAAGCCATTCATCGCGGCAAAGCCGCTGAAGGCCTCGATCAGCGAGCCGAATCCGGGTTTGCCGGCAAAGAGCCCAGTTTGTCCCCAGCCTGAGATACGCACGACCACCAGGCGAGGATTCAGGGATTGCAACGCATCGCGGGAGAGCCCCATTTTTTCCAGCACACCGGGCCGAAAATTCTCCACCAGCACATCGGCCCGGGTGAGCAACTCCTTGAGGGCTTGCAGATCGTCGTGCTCTCGCAAATTGAGCGCTACGCTCTGCTTGTTGCGGCAGTAGGCCATCCAGTAGGTGCTGACACCCCCGCGTCGCCACGCGCGCAGATCATCCCCCTTGCCCGGCGCTTCGATCTTCAGGACCTCGGCACCGAGGTCAGCGAGTACATGCGTGAGGATGTTGCCCGACACCAGTCGCGACAAGTCCACGACCAGCAGGTCCCTTAAGGGAAGATCGGTCTTGTCCACAGGGGTTGGCTCACTCAGGTTGAATGCCCACGGCCTTGAGCGTGGTCTTCCAGCGCTCGACGTCCTTGGTCAAGCGTGTCTTGAGGCCGTCGGGGCTGGCGCGATCGGCCGGGACGATCAGGGCGTTCATTTCGTTGCATCGCTGCACGAAGGCGGGGTCCACCAATGCCTGACGCAAGGCGGCAGCCAACTTGTCCACGATGGGTTTGGGGGTGCCGCGCGGGGCATACAGTCCATGCCACACCGCCAACTCAAATCCGGGCAGGCCAGACTCGCCAAAGGTGGGTACATCGGGCAGCACTGTCAACCGTTGTCGAGTGGCGACCGCGATGGGCTTGAGGTTACCGGCCTTGATGTGGCCGATGGTGCTGGCGGGCTGATCGCAGGTCAGATCCACCTGTTCGCCCAGCAAATCGTTGAGGGCAGGGCCTGTGCCTTTGTAGGGCACCGAAATCCATTGGCTGTTGGTGGTGGTTTTGAGCAGCAATTCGCACAGTTGCGAGGTGGCCCCCGTTCCTGCATTGGCGAAATTCAGCTTGTTGGGATTGGTTTTCACGTAGGCCAGGATGCTGCTGATCTGTGCCTGCGGCAGGTTCTTGCGGCCGACCAGAATCATCGGCACGTCGGCCACTTCACCAATGGGCTCAAAGCTGGTGATGGGGTCGTAGCTCAGCTTGGCGTAAAAAGACGGCGCACTGGCTTGCGCCATGTTGTTGAACAGCAGGGCGTAGCCATCGTTGGCGGCGCGAGCCGCCTTGGCTGCACCAATGGTGCCGCCAGCACCGCCCACGTTTTCAATCAACACCGTCTGTCCCAGAAACTTGGACATCGTTTGGCCCAGCAGACGACCCATGACATCGGTGGAGCCCGCGGGCGGGAAGGGCACCACGATGGTGATGGGTTTGTTCGGGTAATCGGATTGTGCAGATGCGGGCGCTCCCAAGGCCAAGCCCGTGAAGGCCAGAGCCGCCAGCAGGGTGCGACGTTGCCAGGTTTGGCGTGATGTGCGAGTGTTCATGAGGTGATTTTGCGAGCTAATGAGGACAAGGCTGGTTGTATCAGGGGCAGCAACCCGTCAGGATTTTCTACCATGGGGAAATGGCCAAACCCCGCGAGGGTTTCAAAGTGAGCGCCCGGGATTTCCTGAGCGATTCGCGCGCTGTCGGCCGGTGTGGCTGAGTAGTCATAGTCCCCCGTGAACAGCCACACAGGCGTGCGGGCGGTGTCGATGTGTGCCGTGTGCGCGTGGGCGTTGTACTCGTCGCTGTAGAAGGCCAGATCGCCGTCGTACACACCGGGGGCTCCCTGGGAGTAAATCCAGGTGGCGTAGTCGCGACCCGCCGCTGGGCTGGTGGGGCTCAACAAGGCGCCTACCCAGGCGGCACTCAGTCGTGCCCCGTGCACCTGCGCGTGGTGCAGGTAAGGCGAACGCCGACCGGGCGAGTGGTAGGGAGCTTCCAGCAACAGTGCGCCGTGAAACCGGTCCGGGTGTCTGGCCAGCAAGGCCAGACTGATGGCCGCCCCCATGGAGCAACCCATCAAGGCCACACGATCGAGTTGCAAGGCGTCCAGGTAGTTCAATACACAATCGATGTAGCGGTTTTCGGTCAGACGCCAGGTCCAGTTGGGTTCGTCCTGAGGCAGTGGGGATCGACCATGGCCTGGCATGTCAAAACCCAACAAATGCCAGTCACGCCGCAAGTCTGGTTGGGCCATGAGTCCATGCCACTGGCGTGTGTCAGACCCGGCAGTGTGCAGCATGAGCAGCGTCGGAGCCTGTGGGGCGCCGCACGCTTCGCTGTAGACCCAGGTGTTGGGTTGAGCGCCCAGTTGCACATAACCGCCTTGTATATGTGACAAGGCGCGCAGGTGCGCTGGCGGTTCATGGCGGTGTGCGGGGTTGTCATTCGCCGCCGAATGGATGGCCGCTGCAGGCGTTGCACGGCCTTCTTCACGCAGCGCTTCCAGTAATCGCTCCAGAAAGGGCAGGGCTTGCACCCAACTGAGTTCAGCCCCTTCCACGCGAAACACGTCAGGACGTCGTCGCAAGGCACCGAAGGACTGGTAACCCACCGGAGGTACGGCAGATAGCACCTGATTCCATACCTCGGGCTGTGCCCGGCAGATGAGTTGTGCAGCACCTGACTCTCCCGGCCAGAGCGTGATCTGTCCCGCTGCCAGGCCCGAGCCAGCCTCCCACGCCAGGTGCAAACCCAGGGGACAGGCTGCGGCGTCAACCTGAACGGCCGGATGCTTCAAGGCCCGTGCCAGGCGTGTCGGCAACGAGGACAGCCATGTGCTCATGACTGCTGTCGTACGTACTGGTACATCGCGGTGTGGTCAGCGCCCGGAGCCAGGGACTGCTCTGCCGCGGTCCAGGTGCTCAGGCAGACCTGTGCGAAGGTGTCAGGGGACCCCATGCGCTCGATGAAGCTTTGCGCGGTTTGCAAATCCTTGCGCATGAGCCCGAGCGCAAAGCCGGAGTTGAAGGCTTCCGACAGCATGAAGCTTTCGACCTTATGCTCGGTGGTGTTGTTCTTGCCCGTCGAGGCGTTGAATACCTGATTGACCAGGTGAGGGTCGATGCCAAACTTCTGCGCGGCGACCAGCGCCTCGCACACCGCGAGCAATCCACTCGCTGACACGTAGTTGTTGAGCGCTTTCACGGCGTGTCCGGCGCCAGCACTGCCCACATGCACCAGGGTCTTGCCCATGGCTTGCAATGCGGGCCGCACGGTGTCAATGTCCACCGCTTCGCCGCCCATCATGATGGCCAGTGAACCATCCACCGCTCGCTTGACGCCGCCCGAAACCGGGGCGTCCACAAAATGGATGCCCAACGTGGCCAGACGAGCTGCGTTGTCACGCGAGCACACTGGGTCCGACGAGCTCATGTCCAGGATCAGCTGACCGGCCTTCATGCCGGAAGCCAATCCCTGCTTCCAGAGCAGATCGTCTATCACCGGGCTGCTGGGCAGCATGAGGATCAGTACATCCACGCCCTCGGCCGCCGCGACCGCCGAGGTGGCGACGCTGAAACCAGCTTCGCCTTGAAGCGACTCCGCCGCGTGCGGCTGTGGGTCAAACCCGGTGACAGAAAAACCTGCACGCAGCAGGTTACGCACCATGGGGCGACCCATCTGGCCCAGCCCCAGAAAACCGATGCGCTGCTTCACCTTAAATGCCCATTTCCTTGAACACTTCCTTGGCCACGCGGAAGCTGTCGATGGCGGCCGGCACGCCACAGTAAATGGCCACTTGCAGGAACACTTCCTGAATTTCCTGCTTGGTCAATCCGTTGTTGATGGCGCCACGCACGTGCAGCTTCAACTCGTGCGGACGGTTCAGGGCGGCAATCATGGCCAGGTTCAAAAAGCTGCGGGTCCGACGCTCCAGCCCCGGGCGATTCCAGATTTCGTTCCAGCAGTACTCAGTGACCAACTCCTGCATGGGCATGTTGAAGTCGTCCGCATTCTTGATGGAGTTGTTGACGTACTCGGCCCCTAGCACCTCGCGGCGGGTTTTCAGACCTTTTTCAAAGGATTCGCGGTTCATGTGGATTCTCCTGATGAAGTTCATACTTGAAAAAATCTCCGCCGCACAGGGACCGTACGGACGAGAGTGGCAACGGTTGGCATGCTGTCAACACGGTGACCTCATGTTATTGATTGTCTGACAATCGGTCAATATTATTGACAGATGATGGAGCGAATCGCAGAATGCGGTCGGTCCTTCAAACCACAACACCCAATGAACGAGGAGAGATCATGGAATCCAAGCGCAATACATCGGTGTCCCAGCAACGTCGCCGCCTGCTCGGCGGTCTGGGCGCAGTCGGCCTGGCCAGTGCACTGCCCCTGAGCGTTCGTGCTCAGCCCAAGGCGGTCAATGTGGGCGTGATTCTTCCGCTCTCAGGCGGCAATGCCCAGTTCGGCATCAACTCGCGGCAGGGTATCGAACTGGTGGCGGACGAAATCAATGCCGCTGGTGGTCTCAAAGGGTTGGGTGGTGCAAAGATCAATCTGGTGGTGGCAGATTCCACGTCCACGCCCACCAATGCTGCCACAGTGGCCCAGCGCATGATTGGCGAGAACGACTGTTGCGCTATCCTGGGCGCCTTTGCCTCCTCCCTGACGTTGGCGATCTCCGAGGTGACCGAGCGCCGGCGCGTTCCCCTGATCACCATGTCGTACGCCGATCAGTTGACCGGTCGCGGCTACAAGCACGTGTTCCAGGTCACGCCCAAGGGCAGCGTGATCGGCAAAGCCCAGTTTGATTACGCGGTGGAGCTTTCGGGGGGCTCTTCCAAGGTCAACAAGGTAGCGATCCTGTTTGAAGACACGGCCTATGGCACCTCCACCGCCTCAGGCCTGCGCGCTGCGGCCAAGGCGGCGGGCGCTGAGATCGTGATGGACGAGGCCTATCCGCTTGGCATCACCGACGTCACCCCGCTCATCAACAAGCTGCGTGCCTCGCGTGCGCAAATGGTGTTCCCGGTGTCCTACCTGAACGACTCGCTGCTGATTGTGCGCGCGCTGCGTCAGCAGCGTCTGAACATCCCCATCGTGGGCGGGTCGGCTGGCTACGTCATTCCTGACTTTGAAAAGGCGCTGGGCGACTACGCCGACGGCGTGCTCTCGATCTGTTCAGCCAATTACGACCTGGACACCGCCATGACCGAACGCTATCGCAAGCGCTTCAATGCTTTCATGGTGCATGAGGCAGTGGAGCACGCGGTGTCATTGGACGTGCTGGCGCAGTCCATCAACGTTGCCAAATCGGCCAAGCCCGAGGAGATCGCACAGGCCATGCGCAGCCAGACCTTCAAGGAGGGCTGGGCCAAGACCATGACCAATGGCCAGATCAAGTTTGATGAATCCGGCTTGAACACCTACGCCGAGCCGGTCATGGTGCAGTGGCAGAAGAAAGAGCTGGTCACGGTGTGGCCCAGCAAGTACGCCAAGGGCAAGCTGATCCAGCGTAACGTCTGAGGCTTGCATGGCACTGTTGCAAGCCATCCTCGATGGGCTCATGCTCGGCGGTGTCTATGCGGTGATATCGATCGGGTTGACGCTGGTGTTCGGCGTCGTCTCGATCGTCAATTTTGCCCAAGCGCAGTTTTTGATGGTGGGTATGTACGTCGCCTACTTCGCCTGGCGTTTTGGGGGTCTCGATCCGCTGGCTGGCTCACTGTTGGCCTTTGCGGTGGTGTTCGTGCTGGGCTACCTCATTCAGCAACAACTCATCCGGCGGGTACTCAAGGCGCCCGAGGTGGCACAGATCTTCCTCACCGTGGGCATTCTGATCGTGCTGGAAAATCTGGCGCTCATCGGCTTTGGCTCCGAATTCAAGTCGGTGCAGGTCTGGTACCAGAACGAGTCGCTCGAATTCTTTGACCTGATGGTCAGCATGCCATACGCCATTGCGTTTTGTGCGTCGGTGGTGGCCGGACTGGTGATTTGGTGGGTGCTGGCCAAGACCTGGTGGGGGCGCACGGTGCGTGCCACGGCGCAGGACCCGATGGCGGCCAAGCTGATCGGAATCGATCCCGATCAGGTCTATCGTCTGGCCTTTGGGCTGGGCGTGGGGCTGACCGCATTTGGGGGAGCCATCATCCTGCCTTATCTCACGGTGTCGCCCGCGGTCGGCGAACAGTTCGGTGTCCTGATGTTCACCGTGGTGGTGCTGGGAGGGTTG
>RFTK01000059.1 GCA_009923505.1 Betaproteobacteria bacterium | reverse complement strand
CCGCCGCTGATCTGTTCCAGACCCGCGATCATGCGCAGCAAGGTGGATTTGCCGCAGCCCGACGGGCCGACCAAGACACAAAACTCACCATCTTCGATATCGACCGAGACACCCTTGATGATGTGGGTTTGGCCGAAGTACTTGTGCACTCCGTCAATGGAGACTGACGCCATTCAAATTCCTTGCATTCAACTGAACCCGGGGCATGCTGTGCACCCGACTCAACCATTTCAGCGCGAAACTCTGGCGGTCAGTATTGTGGTTTACACCAATGCGAGACCCAGGCTGTACAGGAGGGTACATCCAGGGATCAACCTGAAGGGGGTGCCGGGAGGGGAGGCACGTCCCCTCAAAGATAAACGCCCTTCATGCCACCGGCGGGATAGCGTGTGCCAGCAGCGGCGCCAGGGGGTATCGCGCGCGACAGGGCATCAGCCTCCTCAGGGCTGAGGGTGACGCTCAAGCTGCGCAGGTTATCGTCCACGCGGGCGGTTTGCTTGGTGCCCGGAATGACCGCGATGTCCTCGCCTTGGGCCAGCAACCAGGCCAGCGCCAGTTGCCCGGGGGTACAACCCTTGCGTTGCGCGGCTTCCTGGACCCGTGCAACCAGGGCGTTGTTACGCGCCAGGTTCTCGGCTGAGAAGCGAGGATGGTCTTTGCGTCGATCGTTGGCCACCTCATCGGCCGATTGCACCGAAGCGGTGAGCAGGCTGCGCCCCAGCGGTGAGTAAGCCACGAAAGAGATGCCCAGTTCACGCGTGGTCTGGAGCGTCTCTTCGGCGTCCTGACGATACAGCAGCGAGTACTCGGTCTGGACGGCGGTGAGCGGGTGTACCGCGTGTGCCCGGCGGATGGTGGCCGGTCTGGCCTCGCACAGACCGATGGCGCGAACTTTGCCTTGCTCGATGAGGCGGGACATGGCACCCACCGTGTCCTCGATGGGCACTGATGGGTCGATGCGGTGCACATAGTACAGATCGATCGTGTCAAGCCCCAGGCGCTGCAAGCTGGCTTCGCACGCCGATTGCACATACTCGGGTCGGCCATTGACGCCGTTGCCGCCCCCTTGCTGTTGGGTCTGACCAAACTTGGAAGCCAGGATGATCTGGTCGCGTCGACGACCCTTCAGGGCACGCCCGAGCAGCTGCTCGTTGTGTCCCCAGCCGTACATGTCGGCCGAATCCAGAAAATTGATGCCACGGTCCAGCGCGTGGTGAATGACGGCAATGCCGTTGTCGTCACTTGACGCACCGTACAGGCCTGAGAGCGACATCAGTCCCAGCCCCATGCGGGTGACATCCAGCGTGGAGTGGCCCAGACGGGTGGTGGGCAGGGTAACAGGTAGGGGAGTGGTCATGGGGGGTCTCACAGTGGGGTGAACATGGGCAGTTGATGGCCGCTTTCCATGGGCTTGAAGCACACCTTCACGCGTTGTCCGATGTGAAGGGTGTCGAGGTCGCAGTCCACGATGTTGGTCAGCATGCGCGGCCCCTCATCGAGTTCTACATAGGCGATGGCAAATGCCAGGGGGCCCGCCTTGCGGGTGACGCTGACGCTGTAAATGGTGCCGGTGCCGACCGCATCTATCCATTCGGTGTCGCCCTGGCAAAACGGACACACAGGTCGCGGATACCAATGCGGCTCGTGGCACGCAGTGCAGCGTCGCAGCTTCAGCACACCTTGTTGCGTGGCGTTCCAGTAGGGCTCGGTGGCAGCGTCCACCATGGCGGACATGAGGGGGCGGTCTTGTGAAGGGGTGGCCATGGTGTCAGGCCCTTTCCATGATGAGGGTGCCACTGCCATGGCGCGAGCCCAGCAGGCCGCCGGTGCCATGGGCCAGCGCGAGTTGGCAGTTGGGAACCTGAACAGCGGCGTGGGCCTGGCCACGCAGTTGGCGCACCGCCTCAATCACCTTGGTGATGCCGCCGCGGTTGGCCGGGTGGTTGTTGCACAGACCGCCGCCGTCGGTGTTGAAGGGCAGTTTGCCTACCCCAGCGATCAGATTGCCATCGGCCACAAATTTGCCGCCCTGGCCTTTGGCGCAAAAGCCCAGGTCTTCGAGTTGCATCAGCACGGTGATGGTGAAGCTGTCGTAGATGGAGGCGTATTGGATGTCGGTCGGTTTGACGCCGGCTTCTTCAAACGCAATAGGGCCGGAGATCGCCGCACCAGAATAGGTGAGGTCCACGCGCCCACCGTTCTGGCCCTTGATGGTTTCACCGGCGCCCAGCAAATTGACCACCGGTTGCTGGAGGCTCTTGGCAATATCGGGATGGGTGATGACCAGCGCGCCGCCCCCGTCACTCACCACACAGCAGTCGAGCTTGCGCAGGGGGTCAGAGATCATGGGCGAGGCCAGCACGTCTTGCACGGTGACCACCTCGCGCAACATGGCGTGCGGGTTGTGCTGGGCGTGGTGCGACGCTGCCACCTTGATCCAGGCCAGTTGCTCGGCGGTGGTGCCAAACTCGTGCATGTGGCGGGCGGCGGCCAGCGCATACATGTTGACGGTGACCGCGCCATAGGGCAGCTCCCAGGGCGTGTCGGGCGTGAGAGGATTGACGTTGCGGGGGACCAGGCCACTGCTCCCCTCGCTGCGGGGCCGACCCGCCAGCGTGACCAGGGCCACCTTGCATTTGCCCGCCGCAATGGCCTGGGCCGCATGCGAGACGTGCAGCAAGTAGGACGAGCCGCCCGTGTCCGTGCTGTCCACATGTCTGAGCTGCAGGCCCAGGTAGTCAGCCATGTTGTTACCCCCCATGCCCGGGGCATCACCTGCACAGAAATAGCCATCGACATCCTGTAGCGAGAGGCCGGCGTCGGCCAGGGCGCCCCGCGCACACTCCGCGTGGAGTTGGGCCACGGTTTTATCGGGGGCCTTGCGGGTGGGATGTTCGTAGATACCCGCAATGCAGGCCTTTCGTTTGATGGTCATGGTGACAGGTCATCCAAGTTGATGAGCAACTATAAGTGAGACTGGACCTGGCGGTCTTGGGGACAGGGCAGGTCGCCTATCGTGTAGGTGACTGGTCTCCAGACGAGAATGGACAGAGCGGGTCACAATGTTTATCCGGTTGTCAGGCGACCCCCTATGCCCTTGCACGACCTGACCGTCACCTCATTGCCACACGGAAAAGAACCATGTCCTCATCCGAGAACGAAAGCGTTGGCGTTCTGCGCCACAACAAACAAGGCCACGTGGGCGTGGTCACCTTTGACAACCCGACCAAGTTCAACGCGGTCAACTATGACATGTGGTGTGCGCTGCCGCGGGTCATGGCCGAGTTTGCTGCCGACCCCGACATCCGGGTGGTCATGCTCACAGGGGCTGGGCTCAAGGCTTTTGTGTCGGGTGCCGACATCTCGCAGTTCAAGGACCGACGCGAGGGCAATGCGGCAGAGGCTTACAACCAGGCCACAGCGGCTGGCTATGCCGCGGTGTTGAACTGTCCCAAGCCCACCGTGGCCAAAATACGCGGCATTTGCATGGGCGGCGGTTTGGGTCTGGCCCTCAATTGCGACATTCGCATCTGTTCGGACGATGCGCGTTTCCGCATGCCGGCTGCCCGGCTGGGACTCGGTTACGCCTTTGAAGGCATTCAACGATTCGTGGACGTGCTGGGCATGGCCAACACCGCCGATCTGTTTTTCAGTGCCCGCATTTTTGGTGGTGCCGACGCATTGCAAATGGGCCTGGTCAAGCAGGTGATTGGCGTGCAAAATTTTGACGCGGAGGTGGATGCCTATGTGCAGATGATTGGCGAAAATGCCCCGCTCACCTTGGCTGCAGCCAAACGCTGTTTGCTGGAAATCAGCAAGAACCCCGACCAGCGCGACCTGGCACTGGCGCGTTCCCTGGTGCAGGCCTGTTTTGCCAGCAGCGACTACCAGGAAGGCCGCGAGGCGTTCGCCCAAAAACGCACCCCCCAATTCCAGGGCCGCTGATCTCATTCCTGTCGGTCACGACCGTACCCCCTAATACCCTGAGGAGACGATATGAAACTGTTTTTTTCACCCAACTCGCCCTACGTCCGCAAGGTGCTTGTCACCGCCCATGAAATGGGCCTGGACCAGCAACTGCAGTTTGTCGACTGCGCCGCCCACCCGGTCAACCGGGATGCTCGCATCATTGCCCACAACCCGCTGGGCAAGGTCCCCACGCTGGTGACCCCCGAAGGCCTGGCTTTGTACGACAGCCGTGTCATTTGCGAGTACCTCAATGCCCAGGGCGGGGGCAGCCTCTTCCCGGCCCATGGCCCACACCGCTGGCAGGCGCTGGCCTGGCAGGCGCTGGCCGATGGCCTGCTCGACGCGGCCTTGCTGGTCCGGTATGAAAACAACGCCCGTCCCGAGGCCATCCGCTGGGCCGACTGGATTGCTGGACAAATGGACAAGATTCACACCTGCCTGAAGGAGTTGGAGCGCCAAGGCCACCAAGCACGGGGCGGTTTTGACATCGGGCACCTCACCGTGGGGTGTTCCCTGTGGTACCTCGATTTGCGCTTTCCCGAACTGGACTGGCGCCAACATTACCCCTCGTTGGCAGGCTGGATCACGCCTTACATGCAACGTGAGTCAATGCGGCAGTCCTGGAGCCTGCCGCAAGCCTGAGCCACATGCTCAGCGACGAATATCCGTTACGATCTGCTCCATGCAACCTTTCCATCTCGCATTTCCAGTGACCTCCCTGGCCAAGGCCCGGGCTTTTTACGGGGATCTGCTGGGCTGCCCCGAAGGGCGCTCGTCGGACGACTGGGTCGATTTCAATTTCTATGGCCATCAGATCGTGGCCCACCTGAGCCCTAACGAAGCCGGGCACCACAACACCAGCGCGGTGGATGGCGACAACGTGCCCGTGCGCCACTTCGGCATGGTGCTCACCATGGCAGACTGGGAGGTACTGGCCGACAAGCTGACGAAGGCCCAGACGAGTTTCATCATTGAGCCGCACATCCGCTTCAAGGGACAGGTGGGCGAGCAGGCCACCATGTTCTTCCTGGATCCCTGTGGCAATGCCCTGGAGTTCAAGGCGTTTGCCGACCCCTCCCGTTTGTTTGCCAAGTAAACCCTGACCCGTCCAAGCCCCGCACTGCCTGGAGCCCCCACCATGAGCTTCCTACGGTGTGTCTGGCTGTCGGCGGTCATGGTGTTGTGCGGGTGGGCCTCGACCGGCGCACTGGCCCAGCCGATCCCAGTACCGGACAACGCCGCGCAGGGCGTCCCTGGCGCGGCCCCCCCTTCCAGTTCCCCGCGTGCCCCTTCAGCCTTTCAGGTGGGGACCGCATTTGCAGTCGCCGAGGGTTATTGGCTCTCGGCCTGGCATGTGGTGGAGGGCAAGGACTTTGTGTTGCTGGGTCCCATCGATCGTGGGCGCTGGGTACGCGCTGAGGTGATCAAGACCGACCCGCGTCTCGATCTGGTCTTGCTCAAGGCGCGAATCAACCGCCCACCCTTACCGATTGCGCGCTGGCAGGACGTTCCCGTCGGTTTAGAGGTCAGTGTGATCGGTTTTCCGCAGCCCCGCGTACAAGGCCTCAGCAAGAAAATCACCCAAGGCATCATCAATGGCAACCGCAGCGACCGCAACGAGTCGATCGACACGGGATATTTTCAGCTCAGTGCCGAGGTGGCGATGGGCAATTCAGGGGGGCCTGTGCTGGCGCCCGACGGCTCGGTGGTGGGCATGGTGCAAAAGAAGGTCAATGTTCAACGCGTGGCCGAGCGGACCCAGGATGTGCTGGTGAACGTGAGCTTTGCGCTCAAGTCCGCGCAGTTGCACGAGTTTCTGAAAGAGTCGCCGGCCCAGCCGGCCCTGCATACCCTGAGCCTGGACACCGTTTTGCGCCCCTTCCAATTATTTGCCCAGGTCGAGGGGTCGGTGCTGGCGGTGGTGGCGCGTCAGTCCTCCACGCGTCTGCCCGCTGATGCTACGGTTCAACCTTGACAGCACTGGGTGGGGTACAACCCTGCGTGAGTCCTGCGATGGGGAGGGCCTACCCTCTTATGGTTTTCCCTTGAATGAGGGGCTCATAGCCCTTCGATCCGTAGCAGCTTTTCATTTGACATTACCATCTCTCACCCGCATCAACCGGCATGAGGAATCTGGCTACCATGGCTGACTTTGTTTTGGAAACCCGCGATCTCGTCAAGGAGTTCAAAGGCTTCGTGGCTGTCAATCAGGTCAGTCTGGGCGTTCAGCGTGGACACATCCATGCGTTGATCGGCCCCAACGGTGCCGGCAAGACCACGGTTTTCAATTTGCTGACCAAGTTTCTGATCCCCACCAGCGGCAGCATCCTGTTCAATGGACACGACATCACCCACGAGAAGCCGGCTCAGGTGGCGCGCCGCGGCATCGTGCGTTCGTTCCAGATTTCGGCCACCTTTCCGCATTTGAGCGTGTTGCAAAACGTGCGCATCGCCTTGCAGCGGGCCACAGGCACGTCTTTGCATTTCTGGCGCTCCGAGCACTCGCTCAATGTCCTGAACGACCAGGCCATGGCGCTGCTGGACACCGTCGGTCTGTCGGCATTTGCCGATTCGCTTGCGGTGGAGCTGGCCTATGGCCGCAAGCGTGCCCTGGAAATTGCCACCACGTTGGCCACCGAACCCGAACTGATGCTGCTCGATGAACCCACCCAGGGCATGGGGCACGAGGATGTGGACCGTGTCACACAGCTGATCAAAAAGGTCAGTGCCAACCGAACCATTCTCATGGTGGAGCACAACATGAATGTGGTATCGAGCATTGCTGACACCATCAGCGTGCTCCAACGTGGGCAAGTGATTGCCGAGGGCCCTTACGCCACAGTTTCCCAAGACCCGCAGGTGCTCGAGGCCTACATGGGCAGCACCGATCACGAACTGGAGGGCGCTCATGGCTGAAGCGGGCGAGTTCCTGCGCGTGAGTGATCTGCACGCTTGGTATGGCGAGTCGCACATCCTGCATGGCGTGGACTTGACGGTGCACGAGGGCGAGGTGGTGACCTTGCTCGGACGCAATGGAGCCGGGCGTACCACCACCATCAAATCCATCTTGGGTCTGGTGGGGCGGCGCTCGGGCTCCATTCGCATCCAGGGCGTGGAGTCGGTGGCCATGCCGCCGCACCAGATTGCCAAACTGGGCATCGGATACTGCCCTGAGGAGCGCGGTATTTTTGCCTCCCTCAGTTGCGAGGAAAACCTGCTGTTGCCCCCGGTGCTGGCCGAAGGCGGCATGAGCCTGGACGAAATCTACGAGATGTTTCCCAACCTGCTCGAGCGCAGGAGCAGCCCCGGCACTCGGTTGTCGGGGGGCGAGCAGCAGATGCTGGCGGTGGGGCGCATTTTGCGCACGGGTGCCAAGATGCTGCTGCTGGACGAAATATCCGAAGGCCTGGCGCCTGTGATCGTGCAGGCGTTGGCACGCATGATCCTGGCCCTAAAGGCCAAGGGCTTCACCATCATCATGGTGGAGCAAAATTTCCGCTTTGCCGCGCCCCTGGCCGACCGCTTCTATGTGATGGAACATGGGCGGATCGTGGAGGGCTTCGCCGCTGCCGAGTTACCCGCCAAGATGGGCATGCTGAATGAATACCTTGGCGTTTAATAGCTCAGATGCAAGACATTCTGTTTTTCGTTCAACCTGGAGACTGACCATGAAACGTACCCTTCTGTCCACCCTGGCTGCGGCTGCTTGCTTGATCGGCACAACCGCGCAAGCACAAATCTCTGACGGCATCGTCAAGATTGGCGTGCTCAACGACATGTCCGGCCTGTACTCTGACATCACCGGCCCCGGCTCTGTGGTGGCGGCCAAGATGGCCGTGGAGGACTACCTCAAGGCCAGCGGCAGCAAACTCAAGGTGGAAGTGGTGGGCGCCGACCACCAGAACAAGCCTGACATTGGCTCCAACATTACCCGTCAGTGGTACGACACCGACAAGGTGGACATGATTGCTGATGTGCCGACGTCCTCGGTCGGTCTGGCCGTGGCCCAGATCACCAAGGAAAAGGGCAAACTTCACCTGAACTCCGGTTCGGCCACCGCCGATCTCAGTGGCAAGGCCTGCAATGCCAACACCATTCATTGGACCTATGACACCTGGATGCTGGCCAACGGCACCGGCAAGGCCATCGTCAAGAGTGGCGGCAACACCTGGTTCTTCTTGACCGCCGACTACGCCTTCGGCCATGCCTTGGAGCGTGACACCGAAGCGGTGGTGACCCAAAACGGCGGCCGTGTGGTGGGCAAGGTGCGCACCCCATTCCCGACTCAGGACTTCTCTTCATTCCTGTTGCAGGCTCAGGCCTCCAAGGCCAAGATCATCGGCCTGGCCAATGCCGGTGGCGACACCACCAACTCGATCAAGCAGGCTGCTGAATTTGGTATCACCAAAGGCGGTCAGAACCTGGCCGGTTTGCTGGTGTTTCTGCCTGACGTGCACTCGTTGGGTTTGAACACGGCCCAAGGCTTGATGCTGACCGAAACCTTTTATTGGGACCTGAATGACCAGACCCGCGCCTGGTCCAAGCGCTTTGCCGCGGCCAACGGTGGCAAAAACCCCTCGATGGTGCAGGCGGGTGTGTACTCCAGCGTGCTGCACTACCTGAAGGCGGTGGACGCCGCGAAGACCGACGACGGCACCAAAGTGGCTGCCAAGATGAAAGAACTGCCCACCGACGACCCGCTGTTCGGCAAGGGCACGGTTCGCGCCGATGGCCGCAAGATTCACCCGGCGTACCTATTCGAGGTGAAGAAGCCTTCCGAGTCCAAAGGTCCTTACGACTACTACAAACTGGTGGCGACCATCCCGGCCAACGAAGCCTTCCGTCCCTTGGCGGACAGCGACTGCCCGCTGGTCAAGAAGTAATCCCCTGACCTGAGACCGACGAAGACACACCGCCATGGAAATTTTTGGCATTCCTTCGCAAGCCTTGTTCGGACAACTGTTGATCGGGTTGATCAACGGTTCGTTCTACGCGTTGCTCTCGCTGGGCCTGGCGGTGATCTTCGGCCTCCTCAACATCATCAACTTCACGCACGGGGCCCAGTACATGCTGGGCGCCTTCGTGGCCTGGTTGGCGTTGAACAAGCTGGGGTTGAATTATTGGCTCGCCTTGCTGCTCACGCCCGTGGTGGTGGGGGCCACGGGTGTGCTGATTGAGCGCACCATGCTCAAGCAACTCTACAAGCTGGACCACCTGTACGGTCTGTTGCTCACCTTTGGTCTGGCCCTCATCATCCAGGGCGTTTTCCGCAACGAATTTGGATCTTCCGGCATGCCGTACCCGGTGCCCGAGCTCTTCAAGGGCGTCTTCAACACCGGCTTCATGTTCTTGCCGAAGTACCGCGCCTGGGTGATCGTGGCGTCGGTGGTGATTTGCGCATCCACCTGGTACGTGATTGAGCGCACCAAACTGGGCGCCTACCTGCGAGCCGCGACCGAAAACCCCTCGTTGGTCCAAGCGTTTGGCATCAATGTGCCTCGCATGATCACGCTCACCTATGGTTTTGGCGTCGGCCTGGCTGCCTTGGCCGGCGTGATGGCTGCGCCCATCTACCAGGTCAGTCCGATGATGGGCGCTGACATCATCATCGTCGTCTTTGCGGTGGTGGTCATCGGCGGCATGGGGTCGATCCTGGGCGCCATCGTGTCCGGTTTCGGGTTGGGCCTGATCGAAGGGCTGACCAAGGTGTTCTACCCCGAGGCTTCCAACACCGTCATCTTTGTCATCATGGCCATTGTGTTGCTGATCAAACCAGCTGGCCTATTTGGGACGCAGAAGTAAGCAGCCATGGCAGACACCTCTGAATCAACGGGACAAACGTCCGACTCGACCCGCCACCTCTGGGTGGCCTTGGCCGTGATGGTCGCTTTTCTGGTGCTGGCCCCCACGGTGGTGTACCCCGTCTTCCTGATGAAGGTGATGTGCTTTGCCTTGTTTGCCTGCGCCTTCAATTTGCTGATTGGGTTCGGTGGCTTGTTGTCGTTCGGCCATGCCATGTTCTTGGGAACCGCGGGCTATGCGGCCGCGCATGCCTCCAAGGCCTGGGGCTGGAACCCCGAATTTGCCGTGTTGTTTGCCACCCTGTGCTCCACGGCCTTGGGCGTGGTGGTGGGCTTGCTGGCCATTCGCCGGCAAGGCATTTACTTTGCCATGATCACCCTGGCGTTGTCGCAGATGGTGTTCTTCTTCTACCTGCAAACCCCTTTCACGGGGGGCGAGGATGGCATTCAGGCCGTGCCGCGCGGCCATTTGTTTGGCATGATCGATCTGGCTGACAATACCGCCATGTACGTATTTGTGCTGGTGGTGTTCCTGGTCGGGTTTGGTGCCATCTGGCGTATCGTGCATTCGCCATTTGGGCAGGTGCTCAAGGCGATTCGCGAAAACGAGCCGCGAGCCCTGTCCCTGGGTTATGACACCGATTTGTACAAGCTGGTGGCTTTCATCCTCTCGGGGACCTTTGCGGGCATGGCGGGGGGGCTCAAGTCGCTGGTTTTCCAGCTGGCCTCGCTCACCGATGTGCACTGGTCCATGTCGGGCGAAGTGGTGCTCATGACCCTGGTGGGGGGATTGGGCACCTTGTTCGGTCCGGTGGTGGGCGCCGCAGTGATCGTCACCATGCAGAACTACCTGGCCCAGTTGGGGGCCTGGGTCACGGTGGTGCAGGGCGTCATTTTTGTGGTGTGTGTGCTGGCGTTTCGCCGCGGCATCATCGGCGAACTGGCGAATTGGCTGAAAAAGCCCCTGTGATCGTTCCTGGGAGTCCTTGGGGCTGGGGTCAGACTCTGACAGCCTGTTACATACCCACTGACACTATGGCTACTGAATTCGTACTGGTTGTAAATAAAATAATTCTTAAGATTTCATTTTAACCGTTTTGGGATTCTCTAACTTTTTGCAAATTTTTTTCAAAATCGTGTACACCGTTGGCCCATGACGGACGTTGTAGGAGCATCTCAACGATTCCTACAAGACATGAGCCAAGCCAACACTTCCAAGTCTGTCACCCAGACCACCCTGGATCGTTGCTTCAAATATGTGTCGTCAGAGACCCCACACTTGCGTGTCACCTTTGACCGTCTGCGGGCCCAACTTGCCCAGGACGCTGAGCAACGCAGCCGCCCAGTAGCCCGCATTTACTCAGGCTTGCGCGCCGTCAAGGCGTAATAGACTTCTGTCTCAGCGATCCCACCCAAGGCCCCAGCAGGGGCCTTTTTCATGGTCATCATGCATCTCGCCCCACCCTCGGGAGCTCGACCACGCCAGTGTCCGCCAATCTCGTGAACCTCACTCAATGGCTGAGCTCGATTTGAGCTGCTCGCGCAGAACAAATTTCTGGATCTTCCCGGTCGAGGTTTTGGGCAACACGCCAAACACGATGCGCTTGGGCACCTTGAACCTCGCCAGCAACCCTCGGCAGAACTCGATCAGGTCGGCTTCGGTGACTTGTCCCTGCGGTTTGAGCTCCACAAAGCCACAGGGGACCTCGCCCCATTTCGGGTCGGGCATGGCCACCACGGCCGCCAGCATCACCGCCGGGTGGCGGCACAACGCATCCTCGACTTCGAGGGAGGAGATGTTTTCGCCCCCAGAGATGATGACGTCCTTGCTGCGGTCGCGGATTTTCACGTAGCCGTCCGGGTACATCACCGCCAGGTCGCCGGTATGGAACCAGCCGCCGTGGAAAGCTTCCTCGGTGGCTTGCGGATTCTTGAGATAGCCCTTCATGACAATATTGCCGCGGAAAAATATTTCCCCCAAGGTTTCACCGTCGGCAGGGACAGGCTGCAGGGTTTGCGGGTTCAGCACCGTCACGGCTTGTTGCAGCGGGTAGGCCACGCCCTGGCGCCCATTCAGCCGGGCGCGCTCAGGCAAGTCCAGTGTGTCCCACTCGGGTTGCTTGGCACACACTGCAGCCGGGCCGTACACCTCGGTGAGTCCGTACACGTGGGTGAGGCTGATGCCGGCCGCCTCGCATCCTTCGATCACAGCCACCGGCGGCGCTGCGCCAGCAATCAGCCCTTTGACCGTGTGCGTGATGCCGGCGCGCAATTCCTGTGGTGCGTTGATCAGCATGCTGTACACAATGGGGGCGCCACACAGGTGGGTGATGTGATGCTCGCGAATCAGCGGGTAGATCAGCGCGGGATCCACACGCCGCAGACACACGCTGGTGCCAGCAATCAAGGCCATGGTCCAGGGAAAGCACCAACCATTGCAATGGAACATGGGCAGCGTCCACAGGTAGATGGCATGGTGGGGCAATTCCCAAGTGATGACGTTGCTGGCAGCGTTGAGGTATGCCCCCCGGTGGTGCGTCACCACGCCTTTGGGGTTGCCGGTGGTGCCCGAGGTGTAGTTAAGCGCAATGGCGTTCCACTCATCGCTGGGCAAAGCCCAGGCATGCTGCGGGTCACCTTCAGCCAGAAATTGCTCGTAGCTCAGATCGCCCAGGAATGCGCCCGCCGGCGCCTCGTGATCCTCTACCTCAATCACCAGTGGACGACGTGGGCCCAGTTGCGCCAAGGCCCCTTCGATCACGCCGGCAAACTCTCGATCGGTGAGCAGCACCTTGGCCTCGCCATGCTCCAGCATGAAGGCAATGGCCTGGACGTCCAGGCGCGTGTTCAGCGTGTTGAGCACCGCTCCGGTCATCGGCACACCAAAGTGAGCCTCAAACATTGCGGGCACATTGGGCAGCATCACCGCCACTGTGTCACCTTCGCCAATCCCCCGACGCTGCAAGGCCGAAGCCAGGCGGCGACAGCGCTCGTAGGTTTGTGACCAGGTCTGGCGTTTTGCGCCGTACACGATGGCGTGGCGGTTCGGGTAGACCTGCGCAGCACGCTCCAGAAAACTGAGCGGTGAGAGGGCCACATGGTTGGCCGCGTTTTTGTCCAGGTCGGTGTTGTAGGGGTTGTGTGTCATGGCGAAACTCCGGGGTGCAGCGGGGGAGAGGGCGGCGCTCAGTCCAGCGTCAGGTGCAAGGCGGACAGCGGAGCCGGAAAGTCTGCCGTCCAATGCTGACCCGAAGCTATCGGGAAGGCGTCGGTCCAGGTGCCGGTGGTGATCACATCGCCTGGTGCCAAGTCCGGGGCCCCAGGGCAGGCCCGAAGTTCCTGCATGAAATAGTGCAGGGCGCGCAAGGGGCTGTCCAGCACGTGGCGGCCGCTGCCGCTCGCCACCTCGGTCTGGTCCTGACGCAAGCGCATTGTCATGCCAGCCAGCAGCGTATCGAGTTCGTTGGCGCTGGCAGCGATGGCGCGCAGTGGCACCCGCCGCCCCACCAGCAGACGGGCATGCAACCCGCTGTCGGCAATGGTGTCGCTGGCTTGGAATTTCCAGTCGGGCAGGTGCGATTGCACCACCTCGAACCCGGGTGCTATCCAGTCGATGGAGTCGAACAGAGCGGCCAGGTCGGCCCCCTTGGGTGGGGTTCGGCCCAGACCAAACACCACTTCTGGCTCCAACCGGGGTTGGCACGTGGCGTCCAGCGAAAGACGGCCCTGACCCTCGCACACCTGCAGCGTGGTGTCCCAGACCGTACCCCAGATCGGCGCGAAGACCTGGTACAGCGGCCAGATGGTGCGGTTGGTAAATCCGATCTTGAAGCCCCGCGGCTGCTCACCGCGTTGCTCGCGCAGGGCACGAACAGACAGTGCCTGCTGGTAGGCCTGGCCGGTGTCAAAGCCCGGTGCGGCGCTGGGCGGGTGGGGCCAGAGTTGGCCCTGGTCGAGATGGGTCAAAAGCGCTTGTGGGGTCATCGGGGGGTCGTGGCAGTGGCAGGGCGCAGGGCCCTTCATAATGGGTGGAGGATCTGTCTCGCGCTGACTTGGCAGAAGTGCAAAGTTTTGGCTCAATGCGGGCTGAATTGTCGGGCCCATTCTGGCCTACCCGGTGCGGTCTCGCAACAGTGCAAACCGCCCCGCCGATAACGATATGGAGTCCCCCTGATGAAATCCCTGGCAGCCTGGTACCGAAAGAACGGCGACGCCCGAGACGTCCTGGAAACCGGCGAAATCGACCTGCCTGAGCCCGCGGCGGGCGAGGTCTGTGTACGACTCAAGACTTCCGGGGTCAACCCCTCGGATGTGAAGTCTCGCCGCACCCGACCGGTCGATGCGCCGATGATCGTGCCGCACAGCGATGGCGCGGGGGTGATCACCGCAGTCGGCGCGGGCGTTCCCGCTTCGCGAGTGGGCGAGCGCGTCTGGATCTGGAATGGTCAATGGCAGCGTCCGTTGGGCACGGCCAGTCAGTTCATCGTGTTGGCCGCCGAGCAGGCGGTGGCCTTGCCGGCGGGCACGACGGATGCTGAAGCGGCTTGCCTGGGCATCCCGGCTTTGACAGCCCAGCAGGCGATCAACTTGGCCGGTGACCTGAGCGGACGCACTGTGCTGGTCATTGGCGCCGGTGCTGCCGTGGGGCATTACGTCACCCAGATGGCCAAGCTGGCGGGGGCCCGGGTGATCGGGACTGTGGGCAGCCAGGCGCGTGCCGACCATGCCCGTGCGGCAGGCGCCGACGAGTTGGTGAACTACAAGACCGAATCCGTGGTAGAGCGTATCCACGCGTTGACCCAGGGGCAGGGGGTGGACGCCATCATCGACATGGACTTTTCCACCACGTCGGGCTGGTTGTCGCAGGGCGTGTTGCGTCGTCACGGCGTCTTGGTGTGTTACGGCTCCAACGTCAGCACCGAGGTGCCGGTGACGTTTCGGCCTTTGCTGTGGGGCTCGTTTGATCTGCGCTTTTTCTTGGTGTACGACCTCACGGCGCAGGACCGCGCGCGCACGCTCTCGCAGATCAACGATTTGCTGCGCAGCGGTCGCTTGAAGCACGCGGTGGCGCAGCACTACCCGTTGAAGGATATTGTGAAAGCGCACGAGGCGGTTGAGGCCGGGCAGGCTATTGGCAACATCGTGATCGACTTGCCCTGACCTATGTACTTGGTGGCTATTGCCTGGTTATACGTGGCGGTGATGATGGCCATTGCTGAGGCCACGCATTCGCAAGGCTCGATACTGGGCGCCATCATCACCTTGCTGCTGTATGGTGTGTTGCCGCTGTCATTGGTGCTGTATGTGATGGGCACCCCGATGCGACGCCGCCAACGATTGCAGCAAGAGCAGGTGCAGGCTCAGGCTCAGGATGAAAACCCTGTCCCGGCGCAGAAGCCCCCAGCAGACCCTCTGAAAACCCCTTGAGGGTCTGGCCGACTCCATTTTTAGCCCCCTTCATGGCACTCAAATCCACCATCTACAAAGCCTTGCTGCAAGTGGCTGATATCGACCATGGTTTTTATCAGGACTTGTCCTTGACCCTGGCGCGTCATCCCAGCGAGACTGACGAGCGCATGATGGTGCGATTGGTTGCCATGGCCTTGACAGCCCATCAGTTGCAGGATCGTTGCCAGGGAGACGGGCGACTGGCCTTTGGGGCAGGACTGTCTGACCCTGATGACCCGGACGTGTCGCTCACCGATTTCACCGGTCGCAAACGCGTTTGGGTGGAAGTGGGACTGCCCGAGGACAAGCCACTCACGCGTGCCTGCAGCAAGGCCGATGAGGTGGTGGTCTATGCCTACCAGTCGAATGCGCCGATCTGGTGGCGTGGCATCGAGTCGCGCCTCTCGCGCCTGGACCGCCTGTCGGTCTGGCATTTGCCGTTGCCGACGGATCCCGCGCTCAGCCAACTGGCCGAGCGAAGCATGCAGCTGCAGGCCACCATTCAGGAACACGGCCTGACGCTCAGCAGCGAGCGCGGCAGCGTACATGTCGAACCCGAGCGTTGGAAGTAAGCCGACGTGACTTGTAGACCTGTTCTCCCCTTGAACACTGGGCAACCACCGTACACACCACAGACACGTTGCACGCAATGAACACATCGCACCCCTGAATCTCAGAAACCCCTCACCATGAAACTGTCCACCGATTCTTCCTTTGTGTTTTATTCATTGCCCGGGCGCGTCGTGTTTGGCGAAGGTTGTCTGGCCACGCTGGCTGCCGAGGTGGAGGCCTTGGGCGCCCAGCGTGCGCTTGTGCTGTGTACCCCAGAGCAACGTGACGTGGCCGAGCGTGTGTCGCGCCAATTGGGTGAGCGTTCGGCGGGCATTTTTGATCAGGCCGTCATGCACGTGCCGATAGAAACCGCACGTGCAGCCCGTGCCCGAGCTGCCGAGCTGGGGGCCGATGTGGCCGTGGCCGTGGGTGGCGGCTCCACCATTGGACTGGGCAAGGCGATTGCCCTGGATTCCGGCTTGCCTATTATTGCGATTCCCACCACCTACGCGGGCTCGGAGATGACCACCATCTTTGGCATCACCGAAGGGGGTGTCAAAAAGACCGGACGCGACCCACGCGTGTTGCCGCGAACGGTGCTGTACGACCCGACACTCACGCTCACTCTGCCGGTGAGCCTGTCGGTCACGAGCTGCATGAATGCTGTGGCGCATGCCGCCGAAGGCTTGTACGCGCCGGACGGTAACCCCATCATGAGCCTGATGGCGGAAGCGGGCGTAGCAGCCATTGCGCAGGCCTTGCCTCGTCTCTGCCGCAACGCCCAAGACATGGCGGCGCGCACCGAGGCGCTCTATGGCGCGTGGTTGTGCGGCAAGGTGCTGGGCCATGTGGCCATGTCCTTGCACCACAAGCTCTGTCATACCCTGGGGGGCAGTTTCAATCTGCCTCATGCCGAAACCCATACCGTCGTGTTACCCCAAGCCCTGGCCTACAACACTCCTGCAGCTCCCGAGGCCATGGCGCGGTTGGCACGCGCCATGGGCAGCGCCACGGCGGCTCAAGGCGCGTTTGATTTGGCGCAGCGCCATGGCGCCCCCGTGTCGTTGCGCGAGCTGGGCATGAAAGTGGCCGACCTGGATCGTGCCTGCGAGTTGGCCTTGCAAAATCAGTACAACAACCCGCGCCCGCTAGAGCAAACAGCGATTCGTCAATTGCTGCAAGATGCCTTTGAGGGACGTCGACCCAGCGTCTGAGTGCGCGGGAATCTATCGGGTCTCGCCCTGCCTCGTTTCTTGCACTGCTAGCACCAGGCCTCTTCATCACCTGAACGAACACAAGGAGTCACCATGACCGAACGACTGAGCCAGATGGCCTACGAGGACTTGAGCCCCGAGGTGAAACCCATGGCGGACTACATCCTCAGCATCTCCAGCGCTGGCTTGGGCGGTCCCTACAACGCCTTGATGCGAAGCCCGGTCATGGCGCAGCGCACCCTGGACTTGCTGGATTATTTGCGCTTCAACACCACAGTCCCCAAGCGATTGAACGAATTTGCCATCCTGATCCAGGCACGTATTTCCAATGCGCAATACGAATGGTGGGCGCACGAGCGTATCGCGCGCAAGGCGGGACTCTCCGAGGTGGTCATGAGCAGCCTACGCGAATGTCGCCGCCCTGATGGCATGCAACCCGATGAGGCCCTGGTGTATGACTTCTGCGTGCAGCTCTCGCTCAACCACCGGGTACCGGACGACCTGTGGACGCGTGCGGTGGCGTCTATGGGTGAACAGCAAGTGATCGATCTGGTGGTATTGTCCGGAACCTATGTGATGGTGTCCATGCTGCTCAACGCAACGCAGGTGGGCTTGCCCAGCGACGATCCGCTGCCGCTCGAGGTGTTGCCCGCACCCGAGATCCACCATCGACTGTTGGCGTGATCAGGACGGTGCGCTTTCACACACCTTGCCCCCCTCGCGCTTGAAGCAACTGCAACTCAGCGACCACTGCTTGAGTTGGGCCTTGTTGACCCCCGGAACCGACACGCGGCGCGATGCATCCAGCGGAATGTAAAGAGGCGGTTGCAAGGGCACCGACGCCACGCTGTTGTCCTTGCGTTGCACACTCACGCCTCGGCAGACCAGGGGTCCGGGTAGGCGGTTGCCGACATCGATCAGCAAAATCTCGGGCGCCTCAGGGAGCCAACCCACCTCAATGCGCAAGCGGGCCTGCTCCTGGCGGTCCAGCGGGGTTTCATGCACGGTGGGTTGTGATGACGACCATGGCCACCACGACGCCTGAGCCCCCGAGCAGACCAACACCCCCATCAACCACCACCACGACATGCCTCGCATGGCGCAGCATCGTACCATTGGCGGGTGAACTCAACTTTGAATGGAATCGCCATGACATCGTCGGTTTTTGATAGCCCTCAACCCAGCGCTTTGGGCGGGTTTGCCGGTGAGTGTGAAGGATTTGTACGACGTGGCGGGGGAGACCACCCGAGCAGGTGCCATCGTCTGTGAAGGTGAGCCGGTGGCGCAGGCCGATGCCCCGGCGGTGGCGCGTTTGCGCCGTGCCGGTGCGCTCGTCATGGGCAAGACCTCGATGAGCGAGTTTGCTTTTTCGGGGGTGGGCTTTAACCCCCACGATGGCACACCGCGTAACCCGGCCGATGCGGCTGTGTTTCGAATTCCGGGCGGATCGTCCTCCGGGGCTGCGGTGTCAGTGGCCCTGGGTCTGTGTGTGGCGGGTCTGGGCTCGGACACCGGCGGCTCGATCCGGATTCCGGCCGCCTTGTGCGGACTGGTGGGATTCAAGAACACACAAAGGCGCGTGCCGACCGACGGGGCGATGGCCTTGTCGCGCACGCTGGACACCGTCTGTGCGATCACGCGCAGCGTGCGACAGGCCCAGGTGGTTGACGGCGTGTTGTCTGGTCAACGGTTGGACGTGAGCGCCAAGCCCTTGTCCAGCTGCCGCTTTTGGGTGCCCGATACCTTGATGTTTGACGACATCGAGCCAGCCGTGGCAACGGCCTTCGAGCGCACCGCGCAAACCCTGTCGCGACGGGGTGCCACCCTGGTGCACGCCCCGGCTCCTTGGGTGGCCGAGGTGGGGGCCCTGAATGCCCCGGGCGGCTTGTCACCCATCGAAGGTTGGGCCGAGCATCGCCACCGAATTGCGACGCGCATGGACCAGCTGGACAGGCGCACGGCTGCTCGCATGGTGCTCGGGCGTGACGTGTCCGCCGCCGACTACCTGCAGTTACTTAGCAATCGGCAGGCCTGGCGTTTACGGGCCGAGCAAGCGCTGGAGGGCTTCGATGCCATGTTGTGCCCCACGGTACCCATGGTGGCGCCCGCGCTGGAGCCGCTGCTGGCCAATGATGACGCATTTTTTGCGGCCAACCGTCTCCTGCTGCGCAACACTTTTGTCATCAACTTCCTCGATGGGTGCTCCATCAGCTTGCCCTGCCACCAGCCGGGCGAGTTACCGGTCGGCCTGATGCTCTCGGCACCCGGCGGGCATGATGCCGCCTTGCTCGGGCTGGCACTGAGCGTGGAAGCAGCCTTGGCGCAGGGCTGAATTCCGGCAGGTCGACACGCTGTCATCCTGTAGACCCAGTCGGGCGTTATGGTAATGTGTCACCGACGGAAGTCCACCTAACCAGCCCTTGCAGGAGATATCCAT
>RFTK01000058.1 GCA_009923505.1 Betaproteobacteria bacterium | reverse complement strand
GGGCGCCTTGTTGCTCGGCAATACGGGCTTGCGCCGCCTTGAGAGCCGACTCCAGGGCCATGGCGCGTTGCACCAGCAAGTACAGAGCATCGGGCTGGCGCGCACACTGCTCCAGGATGAGTGTCTCGGCGGCGAAGTCCTTGTCGGTGGCACGTGTGCGCAGCAGCGGCTGGAGGAACTGCAGGAAATCATCTCGTTCGTGGCGGTTCATGGGGGCTCCTTCTCAGTTCGGCAAGCTCATGGCGTGCCAAGGATTGATGACTGTAAGGCCCATCGCGATAAAAGGGGAGTTGTCGCGCGTCGCCACTGACATGTGGTTGGCGGCGGCCCGCACCTCGGCCTCGGTGCTGCGCCCGTGCAAGGCAGCGCGGACCCGCAAGGAGCGGTGCACTTCATCGGAGAGATTGCGGATGGTTAGGGTGGCCATGATGTCAATTTAAATAAATGAAAGCATTGATGTCATTCCAAGCTTCTAAAGTCAAAAAGGGCAAAGGGGCTTAGACGCGAACTGCGCAGGTATGTGAGCTCTGGAACCGTGTAAAGCAAAACTTGACGAGATCGTTGCCCATGCATGGGATACATTTCGGCGTGATCCAGATCCAGCAAACTGAGACCTACGCCAAATGGTTCTGCGCAAAACCAAGACCCGCGTCTGGGATCCTGCCGAGCACCTGATCACCGATGAGGACATGGCGGCGTACCTGGAGGCAGCGCTTCAGGAAGGCGACCCCGCGCTGATCGCCGCCGCGCTGGGCGATATCGCGCGCGCCAAGGGCATGAGTCAGATTGCGCGCGATGCGGGGCTCGGGCGTGAGAGCCTTTACAAAGCGCTCTCGGCTGAGGGCAACCCTGAATTCGCGACCATCATGAAGGTCGTGGGTGCAAGCCGCACGTTCGTTGTCACGACCGATGAGCGCGAAGTCATGGGCTACTACGCATTAGCAGCAGGAGCCGTCGCGCACCAAGACGCAACACGGTCCATTCGTCAGAACATGCCCGATCCGGTGCCGGTGATGGTCCTTGCCCGCTTGGCGGTCGATGCCCGGGCACAAGGAATGAAGTTGGGGGCAGCCTTGCTTCAGGATGGACTGCAGCGCTGTGTGCTGGTATCGCAAAACACAGGTGTGCGAGCCATGCTTGTGCATGCACTCAACGATCGTGCCCGCCAGTTTTACGAGCACTACGGTTTCAAGGCGTCACCCGCACACCCCATGACGCTGATGCTGCGCCTCAACCAATCATCGACCTGATCCTCAGCCAGCGATTTCTGCCCAGGGATCGTTCGTGTCGACCGACTCCTGTGGCATCTGAACCCGCGAGCGGGATGCGGGTGTGAACCCCATCTCCGACTCGTAGCCCTTCATCTCCGCAGCCAGGTCGCGAATCACATCCATCAGCGGCGATCGGCGCAAGATGCCGCTGGGCGTTTTGATGATCATGCCGGCCACACCGGCACGGTTAATCTTAGAAAGCGCCTCGCGGTACAGGCCAGCACAATTGGCCCAACGCTCCAGCACCGAGGCGTCCAGTGACGACAGCAACCCCGGCGGTGCGTTCTCCACCGCATAGATCCAGGCCTCCTTGGCAATATCGGACATGTACTCAGGTGGCTCACCCAACCGCCCGCCTGGACGGGGCTCGTGCGGATTGGTTCGGCACTTCTGAAGCGTGCCCTTGATCTTCTTGACCGCCACAGGCAACGGTTTACGGCCGGCCATGTGGCTCCAACTCTTCGGCTTGGATTACAAGCTGCGAAAGCTCAGACAAGTCCATTGCGCGCAGATCCTCCGCCTGGGCCGAAGACATGTCTTCCGGCCCCGCCGAGATCCACGACACTGCATCTAGCCTTTCGATCTCGGCCAAGTCTGCCTTGTAGGCCTGTTCAGCGGTCAGTTCTGGCATTGGGTTGTCCAAAAAAAGTTTTTCAATTTGCACGCGCAAAAATTTGGGCAGGCGCACGCATCGTGGCTCGCCATCCCTAGAGATTCACCCCCCCTGGGGGGCTACTGACCGCCCTGCTGACTCGCGGGCGGTCTTGCGGTTGTGACAAGACACGCACAGCGACTGCAGGTTGCTCACATCAAACCGCGCGCCGCCGTCCTTGATCGGCCGCACGTGGTCCACGACACGGGCCGCCACCAGCAAACCTTTGGAACCACAGGCGCAGCACAGCGGGTGCCCGCGCAAGAACAGGGCCCTCACCGAGCGCCACGGCTTGGACTGGTAGAAGCCCGCCTCCGCATCGAACCCACGCCGCGCACGCCCGTAATCGCGATGAATCAATGGCCTGTGAGCCTCGCAGAACCCGGGCATCGTTACCACCGCGGCGCATCCCGGATATCGGCAGGGAGTGGGTGCGCTTAGGGGCATCTGCAGCGGCCTTCGAACTGATTCAAGAAAGAAGCAACTGCTTCGGAGATTCCGCTTGGCTTCCTCGGGAAACAGAGCGTTCATACGAACACCATCAACAAACCAAGGGAATTGCCAATGACCTATCGAAGCACCGAATTCACCGTCGACGAGCTGGGCTTCATCCAGATCGCGCTGAACAAAGTCCTCGCTGCCGCGGCACGCGGAGAGTTGGACCTCAACCAACTGGCCCGGGAGGAAATGGCCTCAAGAGGCTTGGATCTCAAAGGCGACTGGGTCGGCTTTGATCGCGCCCGCCAGATCCATCAAGTGGAGGTGACCAAGTGAAGGCAGACAAGAAGCTCGAACAGCTGCTCGACCAGATCGCCAAGCAACACCTTTTCATCGAGACCCTGGAGACCCAGCACAGCGACCGGCTCGACTTTCACGACGTGAGCGTCTGGGGCATCAAGGCGGCGCTCGAAGCTGCCTATGAAGCTGGTCGCAAGTCCGCCAGGGTCAATCCAACAACCAATCACACACAACCTTAATCAGGAGAACACCATGACCATTCAACTCACCCCTTCCCAGCGCGCCATCCTGACTCACGCCCATCAGCACACAGAGGGCAAGATCATCTGGTTCCCCGAGAACATCAAGGGCGGTGCTCGCCAAAAGGTGATCGACGGCTTATCCAAGCGAACCCTGATCACCGAGGGCGGCAAAGACTGGCTCATGACTGCCGAAGGCTACGAGGCCCTAGGTGTCCCTCTCAAAGCGCCAGTGAGCGCCCAAGTACTCGCAGAGATCATTGAAGTGGCGGAGCAATCCAAGCCACGCACCCGAGACAACAGCAAGCAGGCGCAGGTGATCGCCATGCTCAAGCGCCCCGAGGGCGCCCCGATCGAACAGATTTGCGAGGCCACACAGTGGCAAGCCCACACGGTCAGGGGAACGTTTGCCGGCGCATTCAAGAAGAAGCTCGGCCTGGAGATCACCTCGACGAAAGAGGCTGGTGGACAGCGGATTTACCGCGTCGCCTGACCAGGAGCCAAGCCATAAAAACAATGACCATCACGATCGAGAGAAAGCCCCTGACCATCACGTTCGATGGCCAGGAGATGCAGGTTGAAGAGTTGAGCATCCGACTGTCCTTCGGACGCAAGCCCACGGACATCACCGAAATCGCCGCCACGGGTGATTACGTGGTCTATGTGACCGAGACCCGGGTGATGGATCCAGAGGAATTCGATGGCTTTGCCAAAAACCTCTACAAGTCACGCGACTGGCTTAAGGGCAAGGGCGGGTATTTCATGTTGGGCCGGTTGTGCGTAGAAGTCCACGCACCGGGTCGTCCATACCTGTACGTGGATCCGTCCGGCGGGGACAGCGGCCGTTATGTGGCCAGGCTGGGCTGATCGGGATCAGCTACGGCCTCACCTTCAGGGATGGGCTCGCCCACCCGGATGGCCTTGCGACCCGTGAACTCCTCCCAGCGCTTGACGATCACATCGACGTACTTGGGATCGAGTTCAATGAGTCGGGCGCGACGCCCTGACTTCTCACAGGCAATCAAGGTGGAGCCCGAGCCGCCGAACGGATCAAGCACCAGGTCTCGCGTCTTGCTGCTGTTGCGCACCGCACGCTCGACCAGTTCGACCGGTTTCATGGTCGGGTGCAGGTCGTTCTTGGCCGGCTTTTTGACGTTCCAGACGTCACCCTGATCACGGGCGCCACACCAGAAATGATCTGTGCCTTCGCGCCAGCCATACAGAATCGGCTCGTATTGGCGCTGGTAATCCGCGCGCCCGAGTGTGAAAGTGTTCTTGGCCCAGATGATGAAGGTGGACCAGCGACCGCCCGCTGCACGGAAGGCAGATTGCAGCGTGTCCAATTCCGACGAACTCATGGCGATGTAGACCGCACCCTTGGTGTGGGTGAGGATGTTCATGCAGGCGTCCAGCAGGAAGCTGCCGAAGCCTTCACCCAGGTTGTCATTCATGATCGGGCGGTTCTTGCCCCGCATCTTGTCCTTGGCCGTGTTGGCGTAGTTCACGTTGTAGGGTGGGTCGGTGAAGGTCATGTCCACCAACTCCTCACCCAACAGGGCTTTGAAGTCATCGGGCTTGGTGGCGTCGCCGCACAACAGCTTGTGCTCGCCGAGGATCCAGATGTCTCCGGTCTTGGAGATGGGCGTTTCACTGACCTCGGGCACTGCGTCCTCATCGGTCAAGCCATCCGTCGTGGCATCTTCACCAGCGATAAGGGCTTCCCACTCCTCTTGCGAGAAGCCGGTCAGGCCCAGATCGAAGCCAGCGTCCTTGAGGTCGGCCAACTCAATGCCCAGCAACTCGTCTTCCCAGGATGCGTTCTCACCGATCTTGTTGTCGGCCAGGATCAGGGCGCGGCGCTGCGTGTCCGACAGGTGTTCAAGGGGCACCACAGGCACCTCGGGCAGTCCGAGCTTGCGTGCTGCCAGCAGGCGACCGTGACCAGCAATCACGTTATTCTGTCCATCAATCAGGATCGGAGCGCCCCAACCGAACTCACGAATGCTGGCCGCGATCTGGGCCACCTGTGCCTCCGAATGCAGCTTGGCATTGCGGGCATAGGGGATCAGTGCTTCGACCTGGCGGTACTCGATGTGAATAGGATTCATGGGGACCAGAAATGAAAAAACCCGCCGGGTCTTGCCACATGGGCCACCGGGCGGGTTCGTGAAATCGTGTGATCGGAGACGCATCTCTCGCGACCGTAGACAGAATTTATCGCGAATCCGGGTAAAACGCGACACACCCAAATTCGCGTTTTTTCCGCATCTGTTCGGATCGCTTCGCATGGGTCAGTGGTGACACGAAACGCCTATCAACCTCCACGCGAAATATGGTCCGTGATCACCTGAATTGCGACTTCCCAGTGGCGCTGGGCCGTTCGCGGTGCCACCCCGAAACGCTTGCCGATGTCGTACCAGCGCCAGCGTTCGGCCCGCATCCACACCAGCTTTCGCTGCTCCACCTCCAGACACCGGACCCACTGCATGACCACGAGCATGCGTTCAACCTCTGCAGGCGTGGGCGGAAATCGGTAGACCGGCGCATCGTCACTGGCCATACGCTCGTACTCCGTGCGAACGATGGTGGGCCAGACGTTGAAGTGGCCCTGCACCCTCACCGGTGGCAGGCGATGTGCCGTGCGTGCGGCCTCGATGAGCCAGTTGGCGACGTCGTCCGTCGTCCATGCGAGTGTTGCTGCAACCATGTCATCCCTCCTGTGTGTCCAAAGCCCAGTGCAAGAGCGCCAAGGCATCCGCTTCGTTGTCGTCGGTCACCGGGTGCCCCAGTGCCCGCATGGCCTGCATGACCTCGTCCTTGCTGGCGTTGCCTTTGCCGGTGGCGTGGCGTTTGATCGTTCCGACTGGTACGCCCTGGTACGGCAGGTTGTGGTGCTCGCACCAGGCGGTCAGCGTGGCCAACAGGCCGCCATAGACATGGGCTGCATCCACCCCGGCATGCCGGCGCACCTCTTCGAAGTACACGCTGTGGATGTCGCTGGCCAGGTGGCGCATGTCGCTGAGCCAGCGCTTGAATCGCAGGTAGCGCATGCCACCGCCCTCATAGCGGCTGGGCCGGAAGCTGGTGAATCCATGGGCGAGTTGACCGTCCATCGTTCGCATGGCCCATCCGGTGGTGGTGCCCAGATCGATCGCAAGGACCACGGTGCGTGATGCCGGCACCGGATCGACCGAGTGGGCAAGATCCCTACGTAACGGAGAGAGGGCATCAGCCCCCTCTCCTACGTAGTAGGAGGGGGAGATTTCGCCAACTTCAGAAGTGGCAGAAAGTGAATAAAAACAAGGACTTGGCTCAGTTGGCAACTTTTGCCAACTGCCAACTGCCAACTGAACCGGAAAATGGCTAAGTCGTTGATTCGTAATGGAATTAAGTTGGCAACGGTCTGCCAACTGAATCCAGTTGGCAAAACTTTGCCAACTTCCGCCCCTGTTTTTGCCAACTTGCTCCTGCGTGCTCTTGTGTGTGCCATCGCACAGATGCTGGCCAAAGCGGGCATTTTCCAAAGCGCGGCACATGATGGCGCGTGCGTGCGATTGCGCACCAATGCGTGCGCTCGCCAACGCGCCAACCGTGATGTCTCTATCTTGGCAAATCGTGTTCATTCGGACTCCTGTGGGTCATTGCTGGTTTCGGGGTAGACCCACACTTCCGGGTTCTCGACGGGCATAGCCGCCCCGGAAAGCGGGCACTTGTAGTGGGTGGGAAGGACGCGATGCGGCACCGTGGGCACCTCGCCGGTGTCCGGATCTGGGTCGCCCTGGGGCAGGTTGACCACCATGTCCTCGACGCACAGGTAGCCAAACTTGGAACGCCCAATCGAGGGCAGCCCGTAGTCCTGTGCGTTGCGGAAATACTTGATGTAGCCCTGTGTGGCCAGGGCAGACAGACGCTCGCGGATGGTGCGCTCGCCGCCCAGGCCGGCCTTGCCTTCGAAGGCTTCGGCGAACTGGTTGGCGGTGTAGCAGTTGCCCTTTAGGCTTTCGTCGAGCAGGATCTGCAGGATCACATCGAGCTTGCGCAGTCGCTCGGCATCAAGCCGATGACCATATTCCTTGAGGACCAGCCGCTCGCTGCCGTTCACGATCATCCACTGGTTATCGACCTTGTCGACGCAGCGGGTTGGCAGTCCAGGACCGTTGCGCAACTCGAAAATCAGTTGACGCACCGTACTAGCCTCATCAGGCCGGTGCAGCATCAGGCTGGCGGAGTAGTAGCTGCGCAGGCTGCTCGCGCCGGCAAAGGCCTGGAACGGATCTTCTTCGAACTGGCGTTTGGTGATTTTCTTGGTGTGATGGACCAGGATCACGCCCGCGTCCGGATTGACCGCAAGGTGCAGCTTGGCCACGCGACGCGTGAGGAAAAACATCATCGCGTCGTTGTCGTTCTCACCGCCAACACCGCCGCCGTCAAACACGTTTCGAATCGGATCGATGGCAATGATGTCTGGAGGCTCGCCAGCAAAGTGGGCGCTGATGGACTGGATCAGTTGCTCCAACCCCTCGTCGTTGAGGACCAGTTGCAGCTGGGGCGTGACCATCAGATTGCGACGGGCAAGCGCCAATGCTTCCTTGGGCAGGACGATGTTGTGCATGCGCTCCTTGAGGTACGGGTAGCGAACCTCGGCCTGGATGTAGACAACCTTGAGCGGTCGCGCAGGCACCATGTCCAAAAACGCCACGCCAGCGGCCATGTGGGCAAGCCACGCCAGCAGGAAATCGCTTTTCCCGACCTTGGGCGCACCGCCGAACACGGTGACGCAACCGTGCATGACGATCCGGTTGGAGACGAGATCAGTTGGCACAGGGGTGTCGTCATCCAGGATCTCGCCCATGGTGTAGATGGGCAGAGCCGAGGTGCTGGTCTTGACCGTGATGCGGTCGCCAGCCCCGGCCTCAATCAAAGCTTGGGCGCACTTCTCACCCTCCACAAGCACCACCTGCCTGGCTGACGCCATGGCTGGCTGGTTGTAAAGCGGACGCGGATCAGGGGCACGCCACATCCGGGCGCGCACATCCCAGGGCCTGAACTCCTTGCGGCCAGGCTCTGGGTCATAGCGGTAGACCCGGGCGATCAGCGTGCCGTCGGCAGTTTGATAGTCCCAGATGGCGGTGTAGGGGCCAAGTTCATCGACCGGCTGCTGCCGGACGTCGCGCTTGATGGATTTGCTGATGGGTGGCGCCACGCCACACCATTGCCGAACCTCTTCAAGGATCCGGGTGAAATCTGTCTTGACGGACAGGTTGCGCGACAGGCCCCAGGCATCGAACACATCGCCACCCATATCAGTGGCGAAGTCGAACCAAAGCCCGCGTCGCGCGCCCTCCATCTCAACCACGAGGCTCTTGCCGGGTGAACCGTCAATGTCACCCACATAGAACTTCCCACCCCGGATACGCCCTTGGGGGAACAGGAACAGCAGGACGGACTCGAGCCGATCGATCAGCGCATGGCGCAATCCTTCGATATCTTCTGTCGTCCCGGGTAAGCGATCCGCTGCATCGTTGAAGTCGAAGTAGCTAGACTCATGCATCAAGACCCACCCCAGCAGCGTTCCTGCCATGAACAGAAGCGGCACTCCTGGTGGGTTGGCGTGGTCGAGATTCGGGGAAGAACTTCCCCCGCATCGGTGGCCGTGATGACACGCACCGCCCGATCGGACATGCGCTGAGCGAGGCCACCATCGAAGGGGACCAACTCGAACCAGATTTCCTGGCTGTCCTTGTTGATGGCTGTGAAGAGCGCAGGGTTCTGCGAGATCCCCGGAATGCTGGCCTCCATGTAGGCCTGATAGATCGCCATCTGCGCGGCATAGACGGGCTTGGACTTGGCCACACCGTTCTTGACTGTGTCGCGCCAGGACTTGTCGTTCATGGTCTTGCATTCCCACAGCGCGGGATAGCCCATACCCAGTGACGCCGGTCCGCTGTTCAGGATGCCGTCGACGTGTCCCTTGATGCGGCCGCGCGCCACGGAAAATCCGAACTGACCACCCTGAGCTTTGCGGGTGTACAGGTCAAACCCGATCAGGCGCAGCCAACGGATGGCGAGGTCTTCCAGTTGGTGGCCCACCTCGAATACCCGCAGCAATCGACCAGAGAACTCCCGGCCTGGATCCACAGGCGTGCGGGTGTACTCGAACTGGAGCGCACGCTCACAGGCGACTCCCAGGCGTGAAGCGCCCAGATAGTCACGCCGCGTTTGCGCGTCGCGCTCCAGCGCCAGCGCGTCATCAATGAGCGAGCCGACCTGTTCATGAAATTTGGGACGGTGATTGAAGTCCAGCATCACACCCGTCCTTGCTGCCGGCCTGCAGCCTGCGTGGCAATACGCTGCTCAAGGAAGGCACGGTCCTTGGCAGCCATGCGTTCATGCTCTTCGAGCATGCGGTCCTGATAAGCGGACACGACCACATCGATGAGTGTGAGAACCTCCTGCCGGCTGTAGTCGGCCAGTGGCCGTTGCATGCCAATGGAGCCCACGTACTCACCCAGCGGGGCCAGGCAGGACTGCATGGCGGCGATCTCCATGTCACTGGGGTCGATCATCTGCCCCTCCGTTTTGTTCATGAGCTTGGAGAAGGCCTCCTGACAGCGACGCGAGCAGAACACCCACTTGTCGTTGTGGCGAGAAGGATCCGAATGGGGCACACGAGGGTTGAACCAGCCGAACCCTTTGGCTTTGCGGTGACAGACGGCACATTTCACGCAGCCTCCAGAACCTGGTGGGCGTGGGCATCGTTGGCCGCATTGACCAGACGAACGATGGCGTTGCGGTTGAACCGGAAGGACAACAGCGCCGAGGCCTGGTAGCGGGTCAGACCAAAGTCAGCCCTCAACTCTGGCGGCAGATACTGGAGCTGCTTTGGTGTGGGCGATTCGTTGAGCCAGCGACGGGTCTTGTGCGCCGAGTCCTCGGATTCGTGGTCGTTCAGCCAGTCGTCGGCCTTGGCCATGCATACCGTGCGCTCACCCACCGCCAGCAGACAGGTGTTGATTCCCTTGCCGCCACCGATGGCATGCCAACGACCGTTGAGGAAGAAGATCCCGCCCCAGGCATTGAAACCCGTGGCCATGAGCGCGTCATCTGC
Source organism: Betaproteobacteria bacterium (assembly GCA_009923505.1). Classification (GTDB taxonomy): domain Bacteria; phylum Pseudomonadota; class Gammaproteobacteria; order Burkholderiales; family Burkholderiaceae_C; genus Limnohabitans. The sequence continues at coordinate 9,822 of RFTK01000058.1, read as the reverse complement.
GCCGAAGAGGTCGCACCAGCGAAAGTTCGAGCGGCTAAGCAAGTCGATCTCGCTCATCACGAACTTGTCGAGCACACCAGCATCCGGGGTCTCCAAGCGCTCCCATACGTGGTCACAGAACGGACACTCCATCACTGCCAAAGGCACGATGGCACCGCATTCCGGGCAATCCTTGGTGGGTGCCTCCCCATCGTGGTCATGCCCTTCAAGATTGACCTCTTGCTCCAGTGCGCCGTGCATGAGGCTGGCCGTGCCGAAGTCCAGCACGATGCAGTCGGTCTTGACCAGACCCGGGAACTCCTGCGGATCAACCGTGCGAAGACCCCGGCCCACCATCTGGATGAAGGTGGACTTGTAGGAACTCGGGCGCAACAGGACCACGCAGGATGTAGGCGTGTAGTCGTAACCCTCGGTCAGGACTGCAACATTGACCACCACCTGGGCGTTGCCGTTTTCATAGGCAGCCAACCGATCCTTGCGCTCGACATCAGACAACTCACCATGAATCAGGACGGCATTGATGCCCGCTTGATTGAATGCCGTGCAGACATCCGTGGCGTGCTCAACGGTTGAGCAGAACACGATGGTCTTGCGGTCACGCGCCTTAGCCTTCCAATTGGTGATCACGGACTCCGTGATCAGGGTCTTGTTGAGGATCGACGCGACCTCGTTCATGTCGAAGTCGATGGCGGTGCGCCGCACCTTGCGCAGGGCTTCCTGTGTGCCGACATCAATGACGTAGGTCCTGGGCGGTACCAGATGACCGCTGGCGATCATCTCGCCCAGGGTGATCTGGTCGGACAGGTTACTGAACACCTCACGCAGCCCCTTTCCATCACCCCGGTTCGGGGTGGCGGTCAGGCCACAGATGGCAGCCTTCGGGTTCTTGACCAGCACCTGGTCGATGACCTCGCGATAGCTGGGCGAGACAGCGTGATGCGCCTCATCAATGACCAACAGGTCCAGTGTTGGCATCTGCTCCAGATTGGCCTTGCGCGAGAGCGTTTGCACCATTGCGAAGGTGGCGTTGCCATCCCAGGACTTTTCGTTGGCGTCGTAAACCGAGGTCTTTAGACCAGGATTCACGCGCCCGAACTTGGACCGGTTCTGCCCGGTCAGTTCGGTACGGTGGGCCAGGATGCAGGCCTTGGCATCGGGCTCAACCAGAAGGCTGCCGGCCACGGCCGACAGCATCACGGTCTTGCCCGACCCGGTGGGCGCAACGGCCAGGGTATTGCCATGCTCGCCGAGGGCCGCAAGGGTCCTCTGCACAAGCAAGGCTTGGCGGGGGCGAAGAATCATGGCATCTCCCCCTTACTGAGCCCAGCTGGGACGACCCGGCACCGGTGCGCGTCCGGTGGCCTGCGCATAGGCGTTGGCAGCCGGCGCACTGGGTGCCGCAGGCGCTGCGCCGTTCATGTGCGCCGAGTACTCTTTGTGGTCAGGTGTGACGGCAGACTTGATGACGCACTTGTCCTGGCCGTTCTGGTCCTTCTCCCAGTCGACCTTGCCGACGAACTCAATACCCTCCAGGTCGGAGAAACCGCTGATGCGACGGGCGTTTTGAGCGGACGGGCTGCTGTCGCTGGGGTTGATGCCGCGAGCGGAGTTCAGGATGGCCTTGATGAAGGTCCGCCCCATGTTGGTCCACTCGGCACCCTTGGCGCTGTACAGCCCAATGAGGGACCACATCTTGCGACGGGCGAACGGCCCCTCGAGCACCACGAACTCGCAGTTCAGGTAAACAGAACCGGTGGTCATGCTGCGGGTGGCATAGCCGCCATCGAGTCGCTCGATGGCGGGCTTGGCGGGGCCGGCGATCTTTCGCATGAGCCGGCCGAGGTCCGGCTCCTCAATGGCATCGAGGCGACCGCTGCGGTCCTTGGCCGGGTAGCCCCACTGGTTGAGCGTTTGGCACACAAAAGCGCGGTAGCTGCTGCCGTCATCGGCCTTGATCTCAGCAAGCGTGATCACCTCGTCGACGATCCCGGGCAACTCCAGGCCGGTCTTGGAGCCATCAATCTGCAGCGTGAAAACACGGCGGTTGAAATCGTCCAAGGCCTCGTTGAGGATCCCGACAAACCAAACGTTCTTGCGCCGGGTGTGCTGCAGATGGGTGAGCCAGCCGATCATTTCCTGGCCCATCAGGCCGTAGGCGCCACGGCTGTCGGGCTTTCCGGTTTTCTCGGAATAGGCCTGTGGCTGGCCCTTGCTCCATTGCAGGCAAAGTCGGCCGGCCACGGTGATCGAGTCAACGAACACCGTCTCGTACTTGTCCAGCGCGGCTGGATCACCAAAGCGCTGGCACACGGCCTGGAAATGAGCCTCGCTGTAGGGCTGGTCATCTCGCAGGGCCGGGTTCGGCCCACCGATGAAGACGGCGAAGTCGCGGCACTCCTGCCATGTGCGGGGACGGATGGTGTCGCCTGCATAGCCCTCGACAGCCAGGTCACCGGCCTCAAGATCGAAGAACAGCGTGGATGCCGGGGGCAGCGTCCAGAGCTGGGAGGTCTTGCCGATGCCGGACTTGCCGACCAGGACGCCCTTGACGCCACGGCGCTCTGCCAGGCGTTGGTCTGCGGTGATGATGGGCAGGTTCATTTGGCCACCTCCGCAAATTCGTCGGTGAAGAACACTTCGGACACCGTATTGGCGCCGCTGCCTCCGCGTTTGCGGGCTTGCTCATAGAGTTCACGCAGGCCACTAAGACCACGACGGGCTTGTGCCACCTGGGCTTCAATGCCAACGATGGCAAAGGCCAGGTCGTCCAGCGTGGCGTCTTCCAGCGCGATGGTCATGTCATCTGGGCGATGCCCATCAAGTGCCGGAACGAAAATTTCCTCGGGCAGTTCGCGCACGTACCAGTCAGGGCGCTCACGCAATTTCTGAACAGCAGTTTTCTTTTTGAAGAACATGGCAATTACTCCTTCATGAGGGCGAGGCGATACGAGGGCTTGCCGGTCTTGACCGTGCGGGCAACCTCGAAGGCGGACTTGAGGGTTTCGGGCCAGGCGTTGAACTTGGTCTCGCTCACGCGATAGGTGATCTCGACGTACTGCCTGGGGTCATCACCGCTCTCGGTAATGCGACGTGTCATGTCGGCCAGGCGGGTCTGGTCCCACTCGACTTTCTTGGGCAGTTCTGCAGTGACGCGCACATCGCCGTCATCGAAATGCACGACCCCGGTGTCCTTGCCAGCGTCGTGGCGCAGGTTGCGGGCGCGCTCGCCCCACTTGAAGTCGATGGCCTGATCGATGTGATCACTCAGGGCTTTGCCAGCGGCCAACAAATCAGCGGCGGCGCTCTTGATGCTGAAGAGCAGTTCAGCCGGTTGCTGCGCCAACGTGCCTGCCGGGGTGGCCAGCACCTGTTCGGGCGTGAAGGTCAGATCGGTGCTCATGCTGCACCTCCGATCACTTCACGCGTGGATGTGCTCCGGCGCAGGCTGTTGACTTCGAAGGCTTCAATGTCCTCGATCCGGTAACGGACCTGGCCTTGCAGTTTGAGGAAGACAGGACCGATGCCCTCAGAGCGCCAGCGTTCCAGCGTGGCCTCGCTAAGGTCCCAACGGTCAGCCAATTGCCGTTGATTGAGGTGTTTAACACTCACGTTTTTCTCCTTTCAAGTGATTGCGAAAACGTGAGGAAAGTTTCGGAAACGACCGGTGGGCAAAGGGGTGGGCAAAGAGGCCTAAAGGGGTGGGCAAATGCGGCAAATACACCTGCCAGAAACAAAAAGGCCCGGAGGGTTAGTCCGGGCCGTTCTTGAAGGTCGCTTATTGGGCAAATCAGCCTTTGGGCGGTGATGGATCGTTGCCATAGCTGTTGCGATCGCGAATGCGACCGTCTCTTCCATGGATCAGAACCTCGCTTTTCTGGTTGATCGCGATCTCGCGCGCTGCGCGCTCTGCCTCGGCCTGCGTGTTGTGCAGCGAGGTGTCACGGGTATTGCCTTCGCCACGGACGGCCCATTGGTCGTCACGTCGAACTACGTGTTGGTTTTTTCCAGTCATTTGTTGTCTTTCAAAAGTAAGCGGTTGATATTGAGGGGGTTGAGTGCTGATCGGTTCACCCCCCTTCGGATAGCAGGTAGTCGGGGTGCAGCCAGTAGTAGCCCTTCTGGTCTGATTGCACAAAGGTCTCGAACACCTCAGCGTGCCGCTTTTTGATGTTGGCAAACTTAAAGTTTTCTGGAATCTCAAGCGCTTTGGCAAGCAGACGCTTGTGAACCTCATCGCCTTCAGCGTCAAGCAACACCTTCAGGAATTTGAATACCTGCGGTGAGAGCGAGACTTCGGCACCGCCGATCAATGCCACCCGTTTGGTTTCCAAAAGCCGCAGCGATGTTTCGTCTGAGACGACGAGAGGGGCAAGGCCATCGATATAGGCTTCAAGGTTTTCAATGACCAAGCTGCCCTTGCGAAGTTGCGCAACGGCTCTCAGGGGCACCAACAACCGACGACCCAGTCGCCCAGGCTGTAGAACTTCAATGTCACTGGTGGTGATGGTCAGATTGATGCCGGGCGCTGAAGCCTTATCAAGGGCTTTGTCCACTTCGGCTTGGTTTGCTGCCAGTTGGCATCCGAAAAACAGGCTGTGACGATGCCGCTTGTATTCACGCTCCCCCAGATGCCACAGCACGCCGTTGACAATCTCCGTGACCTGATACCGCGACCTCAATCCCAATGACGCGTTGAGCCAGTCGGCAACCTTGGCAGGGCTCGCCTGCCAAAGACGCGCTCGCTCTTTTGCCAGCGGCACCCAGCCGCACTCGCCACAGTAGGCCCGAAGCTCAATTTGTGATCCATGTGCGACTTGTTCGGGCTGGATTGCACCGCTCATGCAGTCTGGGCACAACACGCCGTCGGCCAATTCAGGGCCAAGACTCAGCGCCTGAACATCCCTCAGATGCTTGAACACCTCAGCTTGGCCACTGACCCACACTGCATCTGGCAAAAGATGATGCCCAGGCTGCTCCAGCAACCTGGACAGCTCCGCCAATGCAGGCGCATTGATGGGGCCCACGATCAGGCGCCTTCAACGGCAGTTGCAGGTTGATCGGCTGCTTCTGCGGTCGGTGGCTGCTGCATTACCCCCAATGCCAGTACGAGCTTTTCCGCCAGTCGGGCATCCGCTTCTTCCATGTCCCGCAGGTTGCTGATTCCCGTTGGCTTCAAACCGATATGCAGCGCCCGACCTTTCTTTGAGTCCCCTTCTGGTATGAAATACAGACTCACGGTTGCGCTGATGAAATTGAAGCCAGTGCCCATGAGCGTCGCTGTGTGCTGCATACGAACACACTCCAATGCATCAGGCGCGTCCTTGTCTGCTGGCGGCTTGACCACGTAATCACACAGAGGCCGTTGGACCGAGCGAAGGCGGCACTCAGAGAGCCGGACCTTCAGCACACCATGGTCATGCAGATCCAGCCCGCTGTGCTCGTCCGGTATGACACCTTCACGCAGCCGGTTGAGCAGGAAAAGCGGCTGATTCACAGCCATCGGCTCCAGAGGCTTCTTGAACACATGCGTGCCCAAGGGGCCGATGAGCTTTTGTCGCGCCTTCTCACCGCCCACCACCAACAAGTCAATCACGCCACTTTCGGGGTAGATGATGGCGGTCATTCGCAGGGGCGGACGCACGTCACGCCACATCGTCTTGTCATCTGCCCCAAACTCAAGGCTGCGCTGAAGGTTGTCCTCTACGCGGATGTCCAACTGCACCCCACCATCAAGATGGCGAGTCAGCACATCAATCTCGCATGCACGGGGCCGGCCTTTCTTGGGTGTGAAGGCTTCAGCCAGGGCTTGACGCAGGGGGGCGATATCAGCAGCGTCATGGTGCAGCTCTTGTCCGGGCGGAATTTGGATCCGCCGCCATGTGCGTTTTCCGATTTCCGCATCGGCCTGCATGATTGACTCGGCCTCGGCAAGTTGGCTCGGCCAGTTGATCAATGCCCATAGCGCCCGCTCAGCATCACTGATGTGGTGCTCAAAGTCGTCCAACATCGCATGCCCCAGCGGAACAGTGTTGCGCAATGCCTGGCCCCCCCGCACTGATGCCATGGTCTTCACGCGACGCAGTTCTGCATAGACGGAAGTCAGTCTGCCCTCGTCCAAGGCATCGAAGCCTTTTTGGATGCTGGTCTGGACATCCTTTTCGGGCTGACTCCAAGCCGCCTCCTCGGGCAGTTCGATTTTTCGAGCCTGGAAGTAAAACTCCCAGTACTGGTTGCGCACCTGGCGCACGAGATCGCGATAGTTGAAGGCTGCCATTTGTTTTTTCCTTGTCGCTCTGGCCTGCGTGCGCATCCTTGTCTTGCGCATCCATGGCCCTGCCACCGTAGAGTCAGGGGAGTCGAAATACCCCACCGACCGGAATCGTTCGTTAAAACGAACTTGTGCGGATTATTACTGGCGGCTGCTGATCATGTCAAGCAGGTACGGATTCGTTCGATATGGTGGTATCCTGTGGGTATCCATGTGGACAAGTTAGGAGCGACAAGTGGCATCACCTCTCGGTGAAAAAATCAAGCACCTTCGTAATTCAAAAGGGCTAAGTCTTGAGCAGTTGGCCCAGATGACCGATTCCAGTAAGAGCTACCTGTGGGAGCTGGAAAACAGGGAACAGGCCAATCCATCCTTGGAAAAAATCAACAAACTGGCTGTAGCGCTCGACGTGACTGCTGAATTTTTGGTCAGCTCTCTAGAGCCAACCCCCAACAACAAAGTAGCTGACGAAGCTTTCTTCCGCAAATACCAATTGCTGCCAGACCTCGAAAAGAAGAAGCTGCGAAAAATCCTGGACGCCTGGGAAGACGAATGACCAAGCACAAGCGCCCGATGGCTGTTGCCAACCAAATCTCGGAAATGCTCAACCAGGTGTTGGGCATTAATCGATACCCGGTGGACGTACAACAGTTGGCGCTTGAATACACGCACCAGTGCTTCCCAGACTCCCCTATCACCAAGATCCAGGGCGAGCACATTGATGGCTTCGAGGGAATGCTCAAAGCCAACAAGTCAAAGACCAAGTGGCTCATCGTTTACAACGACGGCAACGGCTCGGAGGGGCGGCAGCGTTTCACGGTCGCCCACGAATTTGGGCATTACATGGTGCATCGGGAACTCCAGAATGAGTTCGCCTGCCTCGACGATGAGATCTCAACGGGTGAACGCAGTAAACGGGACATCGAAGCCGAGGCAGATCAATTCGCATCGACACTGCTGATGCCGTACGATGACTTCCGTAGACAAGTCAACGGCCAGCCCATCAGCTTTGATCTGATAGGACATTGCGCAGATCGATACGGCGTCTCGCTCACCGCAGCGGCTCTGCGGTGGATCGACATCGCGCCAGAGCGCGCGATCCTGATAGCAAGCCGTGACGACCACATGCTCTGGGCCAAATCGAACGAGGATGCATTCAAGTCAAGGGCATATTTCGCCACCCGAAAGAACGTCATTGAGCTTCCAAAAACGGCGTTGGCCCACAGCGCCAATGCAGAAACGACCGTTAGCCAGCAAGATGTTCGAGCCAACACTTGGCTCGCCAACGAACCAGGCTATGTCCGCGCTCAAGAGTTGGTCAAAAGCGCTGGTCAGTACGACTACAAGCTCACTTTGCTGCTGCTGCCTCAGGCTGAATGGCGACGCCCGACACACGAAGATGATGAGGCAGAAGAGGATACGTTTGATCGGTTCACGCGCAATGGTCAACCTCTGAATCGATAGCGCCATCAATTCTTGAAGTCAATGCCACCCGCTTTTTGCGGCCGTCGGCAATTCTCCGCATCTCTCCGAGCCAGTCCCAAACTTCCCACTGGCCTTGCCATGGTCCCCCGGGGACAATTTTTTCCTTCGATCGTTGAACATCAAGGACTGGCAACCAATGCAAGAAATCAACCGCCGCCCACCCGACTCCATGACCGTATCAGAGCGCATGGATGAGGTAACTGCCCTGCTGGCGCGGGGCGTATCCCGTGTGTGGGATCAATCTGTCGCGAAGTCCGCAAATGCGGCCTCGAAGAGGCATTTAGGACTTGGCTTTTGCGCCCACCAGAGCGTTCATACGGACCCGTCAACCAAAGTCACGGAGTCCAAATGACCACCACGCAATCACCCTATGCCACGCCACCGTCGGTGCTGGCACAAATCACCTCCTTGCCCGATTTGTCGATGTCTGACATCAAGGCCCTCTGGAAGAGCCTGTTTGGGACAGACAACCCGACCCACAACCGCCAGTTCCTAGAACGGCGCATCGCTTTCCGACTGCAGGAGATCGAGTTCCGCAAGATCGATCGCAACATGGTCGACCGCAACAAGCGCAGGATCCAGGCCATCATGGATTCCGGCCAGAACAAGAAGCTGGAGCGCGATTTCCATCTAATGGCGGGAACGATCCTCACCCGCGAGTACCAAGGCAAGGAATACCAGGTGATGGCCACGGTCGACGGCCACTACGAATATGAGGGACGCCCGTACCGCAGCCTCTCGCGCATCGCCAAGGAGATTACCGGCACCGCTTGGTCTGGGCCGGTGTTCTTTGGCCTGAAGACCACCGCAGTACCTAAAACGCCGGCGAAGAAGGGAGCACGCAAATGAGCGAGGTTCTCAAGCGCCGCCAGCGGTGCGCCGTTTACTGCCGCGTGTCCAGCGACGAACGCCTGGACCAGTCCTTCAACTCCATCGATGCCCAGAAGGAAGCTGGTCACGCCTACATCGCCAGCCAGCGCAGCGAGGGCTGGATTCCGGTAGCAGACGACTATGACGATGGCGGTTTCTCTGGCGGCAACATGGAACGCCCTGGACTGCGTAGGCTCATGAATGACATCGAGGAAGGCCGCGTTGACATCGTGGTGGTCTACAAGATTGACCGTCTCACTCGCAGCCTGGCCGACTTCTCCAAGATGGTCGAGGTATTCGAACGTGCCGGTGTGTCCTTCGTTTCGGTGACACAACAGTTCAACACCACGACCAGCATGGGCCGGTTGATGCTCAACGTGCTGCTGTCCTTTGCGCAGTTCGAGCGGGAGGTGACCGGAGAGCGCATCCGCGACAAGATCACGGCGTCTAAGCGCAAAGGAATGTGGATGGGTGGCGTGCCACCTTTAGGCTACGACGTGAAGGACCGCCGCCTGATCCCTAACGAGCGCGAGGCCAAGATCATCCGGCACATCTTCACGCGGTTCGTGGAACTGGGCTCCACCACCAAGCTCATGAAAGAGTTGCGTATGGACGGGGTCACATCAAAGGCCTGGACCACCCAGGACGGCAATGTCCGCGAGGGAAAGCTGATCGATAAGGGTCTGATCTACAAACTGCTGGGCAACAGGACGTACCTGGGCGAGTTAAGACATAAGGAAGAATGGTTCAAAGGTGAGCACCAGCCTCTGATTGAGCCCAGCACCTGGGAGGCAGTGCAGTCCATCTTGAAAGTCAGCCCGCGCACCCGAGGCAACAACACCCGCGCCGCCATTCCCTTCCTGCTGAAGGGCATCGTTGAGGGCGCCGATGGTCGGGCGTTGACCGTGGCATGGACCCGCAAGGGCGCCGGCAAGCTGTACCGGTACTACATCCACACGCGAGAGAACAAAGAGCACGCCGGTGCGTCCGGTCTGCCACGGCTGCCGGCAATCGAGCTGGAAGCCAACGTGGTGGCGCAGATGCGCAGGATCCTGCGCGCGCCCGATCTCAAGACCCGTGTGGCAGCACTGATAACGGCCCGGGATCCAGAGGTGGATGAAGGCAAGGTGTGCATTGCCATGCTGCAGATCGACAAGATCTGGGACCAGCTGTTCCCGGCCGAGCAAGAGCGCATCGTC